>NZ_JH636434.1:1946797-2315663 GCF_000255655.1 Schlesneria paludicola DSM 18645
TAACCTTGTACGAGCCCCCACACCATAGACATTCTGTTAATCATCCGCTTTCCGAAAAAGCGGCCAATCAATTTTGTGCCTCGCCGCGACGAGTCTCTTCGATTGCGGGCGACAGAGCCTTTCGATTTGGGTGAAGCACTGCAACATTGCCGACCGGTACCCGTTCAGATTCAGCCGTTGATTTCCCACTCTGGCCTTGTCAGTTGGAGCTCCCGGACGCTTGCATCCAACACATGTTTTTTCATCTGGTTGGTCTTGACCAACAATCAAAAGAGGCAGTAGTAACCCCAAGACAAATGGTCTTTCTGGATCGAGCCTACGGGCTGTCGAAGGAGTCGAGCAACTTGGTCTCACTGCAACTTTTCCGCGTCGCGTATCGTTTGAGAGCCTTCGCATTCATCGTCGCAATTGGAACGCAATCATGGGCCCTGGCGGATCAGCCTGCCACGGACTTCGACCGCGATGTCGGCAAGATCGAGTTCATCGGCAACACCGTTTTTTCCGCTGACGAACTTCGGCAGGCCCTATTGGATGACCCCCAAGTCCAGTTTGCAACACGACCCTTTTGTTCGCTCGAGACCTTTCAGAGAACGCTGGAACAGCGGTTGACGGCCGGTTATCTCCAATACGGTTATTCGAAACCTAAAATTGACGTTCACCAAAACGATCAAATCTCGAATGTCACCATCGAAATCGACGTCGGCGCCAAATTTCACGCGGGTCGCTTGGAAGTCACGGGGTCCGACCACATCTCGGCTCGAGCGCTCGAAGACTGGATTCTCAATCCCCGCCCCAAATCGGATGCGATCCCGGTCCGTGCCGGAGCCGATGGAAAAACGACGCACTGGATCACGAGCGGCGGTGCGCCGAGTATGCTTGAAATCCCGTTGTGGAAACCAAATGACGCTGTTTCCTTTCACCCACCGAAGCGAGAGGAATGTCGGAAGGAAATCTTGCGATTCTGCCACGCACAGGGATTTTTTGAAGCCAACGTCACCGCCACCGTCCGGGAAGAGAATGATGGAACAGCGACACTTGTTGTCGCCGTTGACGACGAAGGACCGCGATCGTGTCTTGAAGAAATCCACATCGTCGGCCTGAAACGGAACCATCCCGAAGAACTGATCGAGTTTCTGCAGCTAAAGCGGGGAATGCCAGTCACAAAAACGTTGTACGCTGAATTGCAGTACAAGTTCTTCGAGTGCGGCAAGTATCTCGAACACAAAGTGAAATTTGAAACCGCAGGGGAAACGAATTTCTCGTTGCACATTGAGGTCTACGAGAACGAACTGGCCTCGCCACTGAATCAAAGGAGGTCCGATGCCGAAGAAGCCGCTTGTCGTCTGGCGAGCTGGCTGAACCGATTGAGCGAAGTTCAGGAAGACCTGATCATCGAATCGGTATCCAAACCCGGTCTGCGCATGCTCTGGTCCATCCGCAATCAAGTGCTGTTGGCGGAATATGTTCAACGACTACGGGCCGATGCCCCCATTCAATACGGGATCGCGGTGCTGGCGGACCAATCGGGAGTTGTCTTCAGCGCACTGCATCGTGGCGAGAATCTGATCGTTCCTCGATTCGATGGCCAGGTCAACATTTACGCCACTGCGACAACGAATCGGCCGAACAGGCATGGCGAAAGAACAAAACTCGCGATGGGAACCGGTGTGCACTCCGCGCCAGCCGGACAATTGCCGGTTTCTGCCGTCGTCTTGATACCACCAGCGTCAATGATTAGCGACTTCTTGAAATCCGGTCGGAACGTCACAATTCAAAACGGTCGAGTCCTTTGTACAGACGCCCAATTTCATCTGGAGATGGAGTTCGAAACGGGAAGACTGCTGGAATACGTCTTCGACAACGATGAATGGGGATCCATCCGTATTTCAACGGCCGTCGATCGATTGCCGTCGGCGATTGAAGAACATCATCGACGCGTGGACGGATTCAAATCCGTTTTCGAACCCCAACATCCCAGTACGTCCGTCGTGCGGTTCGGCTTGAATCTGATCGAACCTCTTTTTTTGCCCACGACAGTGTCCCGAAGAGCTTTCTCTGGGGCCAACCCATTCGATGACAATGATTCCGATGCGGAGATGGATTCGATTCCCGATGCTGACGCGCTTTGCGAATATTGGCAAAAAGTCGGTCGGATCGAACGTGGACTCAATGTCGCCCGTACGTTCGCGAAACCAGAGATTCTGCAACCATTCGATCTGCTTCTGGCCGAATTGATCCGTAGCATACATGAAAAAAATGGCGACAGATTCGCGACGCCGCAGGAAAACGATGCCCCATATGCGCCCGTCCTTCGCGCGTTTGAAAAAGTCGCCACCATGTTACTCGATCGGAAAAGTTGGGGTTACCGCGTTACGCGTGACTGGAGCCAGGCCGTCAATAACTGGCGAAGTCCTGAAGTGAAATTTATCTACACCGGACTGATCGCTGATCTGGAATCCGAGAAGCTGGGGCCTCTCGGCGCGTACTATTCAACGTTCATCGGCAAGATGACGAGTTCTCCCCAAAACGGCGACATGGCGCAGGCGGCGCTCAAGCATGTGACCCTGAGCAACGTGATACGCGACGCGAATCAACTGTTCACCCCCGATGCACCACTCACACAAATCCTGTCCAGCGTCATGAATTCGGTAGCGGACTGCTCTCCAGAAGAATGGGAGGATTTCGTATTTACGATGGCCTCTCAGGAATTCCAATCATTCGCTGTCGACGCGCACCGAGTCTGTTGCGAACACAAACAGAACCCCCAGGATTGGGTTTCCGATCTGATCGAACGGATGTACCCCGATGTCATCGAACGCGCATTGTGGTCCCATTTCATCAAGGCTCTGCCTCAGCAGAACCAAACAACTTCGACGCTGGATGGCAGAGAGCAGAACGACGTGTACGGAAAACCGCATTCGACGACGGATACCTCACCTAAGAGCGACGGCACACAAAGAGAAACATCTGAATTCACTTTCGATACGCTGCTGCCCAATCGGGTGAAATGAGACGAGGCGACAAGCTCGACACAACGTCATGGTGTTCTTGAATCCTTGCGAAGCCAGCGCCCGCTATTTCGACAGGCTGCTCTTGCTTGGTCAGGGCGAAAAAACGGGGATCGGGCGGTCAGGGCTGGACAAGCGACCGCGCTGGAGTCCCCGGGCTTCATCAAAGCCCTCTACCCCCTGCCACCCCAAGATTTCCCGGTGAAAATGCACTAGACTACCGACTGTCATCGTGGCCCTCTTTTTTATTGGAACCTGAATGCGGTCGATTCTGCTTTCGATTCTTGGTAGCTGTTTTGCATCAGTGGGATTCGCGGCTGCGCCCAATGAGGATCACTTTCCGCAGCCTCCCAACAAAAAAGGGCTGCAAGTTCAGATGATCGACGATGCGATCACACTCGGTGTGCATCATGCCGCACTGAACGTCGATCTCACGCAGTTGATTGACCCCACGGGTCAAGAAAATGGGCCGAAATGGACCGTCAACGGCAAGCAGTTCGCATTCTCACCCACTCAAGTGGCAGGGATTGATGACCGCGTTAAACCGCTCAGCGATCGCCAGATGGTCGTCACTCTGATACTGCTCACCTATGCGTCTCAAGACGAGAAGCGAAACCAGTTAATGCTGCATCCCCGCTATGCGCAGGGCGAAAAAATGGCGGGGCCGATTGCCATGTTCAATACGACGACCGCGAACGGAGCGGATGCTCTGCAAGCCTGCCTGGAATTTCTGGCCGACCGCTACAGTGTCGACCAGGGACATGGCCGGGTTTGGGGATACATCTGTGGAAACGAAGTGAACTCGCACTGGTTCTGGTCCAACATGGGCCACGTGACACCTGACGAGGTGATCACGGAGTACGAACGAGCCGTACGCCTAATTCATCGTGCCGTGCGAAAGTCGTCACGCGAGGCGCGCGTCTATATCTCGATGGACCACTTCTGGAATGAACGTTACGTGGCGGGGAGTGCCACGCAATGCTTGGGCGGTCGAGAGTTCCTTGATCGCTTCGCCACAAAGGTGAGCGAGAACGGCAACTTTGACTGGCATCTGGCGCACCATCCCTATCCAGAGCCGCTCACCGATCCTAGATTCTGGCGGGACAGCCTCCATGCCCCCCACAATAACCAGGCGCAATCGATCACGTTCCGCAATCTGGACGTGCTGATGGAATTTCTGCAGCTGGATCGACTGATGTTTGAAGGAAGGCCGCGGCGAGTGATCCTTTCGGAGCAAGGGTTCCACTGCAACGAACGCCGTCCACAGGGAGAACTTGAACAGGCATCCGCCTATGCCTTGGCCTACAAAGCCGTCGACAAGCTTCCCGGAATCGATGCATTTATCTTGCACCGCCACACCGACCATGCTCAGGAAGGAGGATTGAACCTGGGACTTTGGACAAACCGGCCGGGCCAGATTTGTACTCCTGATCGCAAACGAAAAATGTACGAAGTATTTCAGGCCGCCGGCACGCCGGATGAACAGCACATGTTTGAGTTTGCCTTGCCGATCATCGGTGCCGCTGATTGGGACGAAGCCCTGCGAAATCTCACGACCCCCTAGTGATGCGTGACTCGAGACGGGCTCTAGATTCATTCCTGAACCGTCTACGTACTGAATAGAAGACTTTCCGGCGGGAAGGTCATTCAGCGGCGTCTTGAGTTGCAGCAAAACTTATACTTCCGACCGCTCTGACACGGGCACGGTGCGTAAGGTTCCGTTCCAGGGTAAGTCTCGACACGCGGTTTGACTTCAAGTTGTTCTATAGCAATGAGGTACCGCTTGCGAGCCGTCGGTGCAAATGCGGGAACATCTCACGGTGCCGTTGGATCATGGGAACGAGCACGGATCGTTGAAACTCTTCAAATTCCACTTCATCCATCTGAAGAGATTCCCGCGTTTTGTCTAGACGTTTTTCCAATCCATCATCCGACAACAATGCAACATTGTAACAGAGTTGGCCCATCGCAGCGGCCTGCTTGACCTGTTCCATGGAACCATCTGTCTGATCGATCAATGGCTTTATGTAGTCTACTAATTCTTCTGCGATGCCTTCCATTTCATCATCTTTCGTTTGATTGCAACGAATGCTTTCCAAAGTCTCGGGCAACATCAATGGATACCGTCGACTCGATTTATCGGGTGGTTCTAAACGAGCGAAGTCGCAAATCAAAACGTTACATTTGATCCAATTGGATTTGCCCGGCGTTCTGACGAGCAGTGGACTGAAAGGGCGAAATGTTGACGAAGCTCACAGAATCCATTCTCACTCGCTCGACCTCGCACCGAAGTGTCGTCACCTCTCTCAAAAATGGAGCCACCAATGAGCCAGTCCGCATTGTCATGCCCCAAGTGCCAAGATGAAATGATTCAGGGATACGTACTGGACTACACCTATGGGGCGGTCCTGGTTTCGCAGTGGGCTGAAGGACAACCGCAAAATTCTTGGAGAGGAACACTCAAAGTCCCCATGAAAGAGTCGACGTCGTTCTTGCCAAGCATGAAATACCGCACGATTCCCGTGGCCACATTCCGTTGTCAGTCCTGTGGCTTCCTTGAATCGTATGCTCGCGAGGAATTCGCCGCGAAGTGAATTCGCGGCTCCCCCTATCCATCAGTATTTCACGCTCGGCCTCTCCCTTCCGCATGTCGCCGCCTATAATGTGATGATTTGGAAGCGTCACGGGAGGAACGGGATTGTGAATAGGAATTCAGTGGTTGCCGAACAGAATCCCGTGGGCTGGCGGTTCGACAACACGTACGCGCAACTGCCTGACGTTTTTTTCGCGCCGGCCAAACCGGTCACCGTCAGTTCGCCTCGCGTCGTGATTCTCAATCATCGATTGGCAGAGGAACTCGGCCTCGAACTCAATTCGATTTCACAGGAAGCCGCGGCGGCACTGTTCGCAGGCCAGGATCTGCCCAGCGGGTCACGACCGATTGCTCAGGCCTATGCGGGGCATCAATTTGGCAATTTCACGATGCTCGGTGATGGCCGCGCCATCCTGCTGGGCGAACACCGCTCGCGGTCTGGTCAACTCGTCGATATTCAGTTGAAGGGAGCCGGACAGACATCTTATTCCAGACGCGGCGATGGCCGTGCCGCTCTGGGACCGATGCTCCGTGAGTACATCATCAGCGAGGCAATGTTCGCACTCGGGATTCCGACCACCCGAAGTCTCGCCGTCGTCACGACGGGCGAACCTGTCTACCGTGAAACGAAGCTGCCAGGAGCGATCCTGACTCGCGTCGCCGCCAGTCACATTCGAGTCGGCACATTCGAGTACACGGCAGCCACTCAGAATGAGACGAATCTGCGAATCCTGGCAGACTACACAATCCACCGTCATTACCCGGAACTGGCAAACTCGCCAAGTCGGTATTCGGATTTCTTACGTGCGGTCGTGGACCGCCAGGCCGCACTCATCGCCCAATGGTTACTTGTCGGCTTCATCCATGGCGTGATGAATACCGACAACATGGCGATTTCCGGCGAGTCGATTGATTATGGCCCGTGTGCCTTCATGAACGCCTACCTTCCTGAAACGGTTTTCAGTTCGATCGACCGCTCCGGCCGGTACGCCTACGGGAATCAACCCGCGATTGCACAGTGGAATTTGACGCGTTTCGCTGAGACGCTGATACCACTCATCGCTCCAGAGCAGGAGCAGGCCATTGCCATTGCGACGGAGATCCTCAACGAATATCCGGCCTTGTTTGAACAATACAGACTGGCCGGGATGCGGACAAAGCTGGGACTTCAGAATGCCGAGACGGGGGATCTCGAGCTAGCTCAGTCCCTGCTTCGCTGGATGCAGAAAGTCGGTGCGGATTTCACAAAAACATTCCGCGATCTTTCAGAGACAGCATTGCCAATCGGAGACCGCTACGAAGATCCTGACTTCCAGGAATGGCAGTCTCAATGGCAGCATCGGCTCAGCCGCGAGAACCGGTCGAACGACGTCGCCCGCGCCGCGATGAGGGGCGTCAATCCCGCGATCATTCCTCGGAATCATCGAGTCGAAGAAGCACTCGCCGCCGTACAAGACCATAACGACCTATCGGTGCTGCAGCAACTGCTGGCCGCGTTGGCATCGCCCTATGAATCCCGCCCCGATTTCGAACGGTATCAAGAGGCTCCATCTGACGATGGCGGCTACCGAACATTCTGCGGCACATAGACACGTGACCCCAACACCTTGTTCACTCACGCCATGACGCCATTTCATTCGACGACGTCGGCATCGTGTTCGGATTTTGCCTCAACGGCAGCATGCAGTTCTTTCAAAGAACGGAGCTGGCGGATTTGGGGCCATTTCTTGGCAACGCCAACGACGACCAGGATGGTGCCGATACCGCCGCCCACGACAGACGCGATGGGGCCGAAGAGTTTCGCGGTGACGCCAGATTCTAGTCCCCCGAGTTCGTTGCTCGCGCCGATGAAGACCTGATTCACTGCCGAAACGCGACCACGCATGGTGTCTGGAGTCAATGATTGGACCAACGTCTGCCGGATGACCACGCTGATGTTGTCGCTGGCGCCGATGATGAACAGCATCACGAGACTTAACCAGAAGTCTTGTGACAGGCCAAAGACGATCGTCGCGGCACCAAAGGCGGCGACAGACCATAGCAGCGTTCGGCCAGCGCGCATCGTGGGGGTTCGATGTGCCTGAAGGACCGCCATCATGAATGCCCCCAGCGCTGGTGCAGCGCGCATCCAGCCGTAGCCAATCGATTGCACGCCGAGCCGTTCTGCGAATACCGGCAACAAATAAGTAGCACCTCCCAGCAGCACAGCCAAGAGATCCAGCGTCATCGCGGCGAGCAGCAACGGCGAATCAAGCACGAACCGTAGTCCAGCCGACAATGAGCCCCATCCCCACTCATGCTTTGTGGCTTCAGCGGGTTCGTCCCGCGGCAGAAACAGAGTGATTGCAAAACAAACAGCCAAACACAGCGCCGACATCAGATACGACCAGGCCACGTCGAAGACGATCAATAGCCCCGACACGGCCGGGCCAACCCACGCTGCCGTCTCGAACAGGCTGCTCATCCAGGCAAATGCGTTTGAAAATGCGACTCGGGGAACAAGATTCGGCACGATCGACGACCTGGCGGGCCTCGCGAATGTCAGTGCCGTCGCATTGATGCCAAGTAGCGACAGCGTCACCACTAGCGACAACCCTTCGGGATTCCACGCCCGCAGCACGGCCAGCGCCGCGGGACAGAGCGCCAAGGGAACCTGTGTGACTAGCAGAACCCGTTTTCGGCTGAACCGATCCGCAATGTGCCCGGCCGGAAGCGCAAACAGAATCACGGGAATTGCGTTGATCAGCCCGACCAGTCCGATGACGAACGCATCCTTGGTTTGCTGATAGACATCCCATTGCACGGTTGCGGACAAGACCTGGCTGCCAACCACGGCAAGTACGTAGCTCACTGCAAAGCGTCGAAACGACGCATACCGAAAAGCTTCATACGGATCATGTTTCACTGGCTGGAACGTTGGCCCATTCACCATCACGCAACATTTTCATCCTGACAGGTCTACCCCGTCGTTTTCAATTTGGTTGTGCGAGCAAGTCGACGAGCGGCCATTCACCAGGATTTCGCGGGATGCTCAAAGCCTTTCATAATCCACAGGTCCAAGCCCAGTGTCCTCTTAACCACGGGATCTTTTTGCTTCTCGTCCCATTTGAGGTAAGTCCGGCATCGGACCAATGATTCTCGCCATCGAATTCCCTTCCCATCGGATCGAGAGATTGGATCTACAAATCATCGGGTTGGACCATTGATCCAACCCGATGATTTGGCAGTCAATTCTCGATTCAAGTTATGCTACTTATTATGCGCATCCTTCAGTTTTTCAAGAACCTCATCAAGATTGAATGACGCCGCTTTCTGCCGTTGTGGATACTCTTTGAATGTCATCAAGAAGCTTCCAACATAGTCCTGTGCCGGAACCAGAAGGAATACGTGTTCGAGTAACCAGTCGTAGTAGGTATTTGACGTGACGTCGGCTCGCTCGTACGGATCGAGTCGCAAGTTGAAGATTTTTGGAACTCGAAGTGAGATGAACGGTTCGGCCCAGATTCGCAATGTCCCTTGGACCCTTTGTTCCATGAACACGAACTTCCAATTGTCGTAGCGCAACCCCGTCAGTTGCTGATCGTCGTTGCAATAGAGGAACGATTCACGCGGGCTCTTCTCGGTTTGTCCTGTCAGGTACGGAACAAGATTGAATCCATCGGGATGCACCTTGTACGTCGAATCTCCAAGTTTGTAGCCCTTCTTGAGTTTCTCCGTTACATCTTCATCCCCGGCCATGGCGAGCAGAGTCGGCAACCAGTCGTGATGCCCCACGATCTGATTCGAGACACTTCCAGGTTTGATTTTGCCCGGCCAACGGACCATGCACGGAACGCGGTAAGCGCCTTCCCAGTTCGAATTCTTTTCATTGCGGAAGGGAGTCATCGCACCGTCGGGCCAGCTGTTCATGTGCGGCCCATTGTCCGTGCTGTACATGACAAAGGTATTGTCCGCAATCGCGGCATCGTCGATGGCCTTCAGCACGGTGCCAACGTTTTTATCATGATCGATCATTGCGTCGTGATACGGACTTTGCCACCGCCCAGATTGTCCTTTGCTCTCCTGCTTGACATGGGTCCGAAAATGCATGTGCGTGAAATTCACCCACGCGAAGAATGGCTTACCTGCCTTCGCTTGACGCTTAATAAATTCAGCCGAGCGATCCGCGATGTCATCATCAATCGTCTCCATCCGCTTCTTCGTCAGCGGCCCCGTATCCTTGATGATCTGCTTCCCGACTTTGCCAAACCGCGCATCGACGGTTTCGTCGTCTTTGTCACTCGCCTTGCAGTCCATTACACCACGCGGACCATACTTGGCTCGGAACGCGGGATCTTTCGGATAGTCTGGAAGTTCAGGTTCTTCTTCTGCATTCAAGTGATACAGATTTCCGTAGAACTCGTCGAATCCGTGCACCGTCGGCAGAAACTCATTGCGATCACCGAGATGGTTCTTGCCAATTTGTGCCGTGGCGTATCCCAACGGCTTTAGTAATTCAGCAATTGTGGGGTCTTCTTTGCGAAGGCCAAGAGTCGCGCCCGGCAACCCGACTTTCGTCAGTCCGGTGCGAAGTCCGTGTTGTCCGGTAATGAACGACGCGCGTCCCGCCGTGCAACTTTGCTCGGCATAGTAGTCGGTGAAGATCATTCCCTCTTTCGCGACCCGGTCGATATTTGGGGTGTGATACCCCATCAGTCCCATCGTATAGGCACTGATATTCGACTGCCCGACATCGTCGCCCCAAATGATGACGATGTTGGGCTTCTTGCCTGCCTTGGCCGCCTTCTCTGCCTGAGCCAACGTGCTGGCGTTGAGCGCGGCGACTTCGTCCGCAAAGGCCAGGGTGCGATCAAGTTTGTCGGCACAGCAAGCCTGTTTCGAGGCAATCGACGTGACGTCCGATCGAGTGACTGCCGCAGGAAGTTTGGCTTCATCCCGAGCGGGATTTCTTGCCTCACCGGATGCTGCCGCAATCCCAAGGAGCGCACCAACAGCGACAACGCCGACTGCTCGAGCGTATTTGAAGAACCTCATTGATGCCTCATTGACAGAATGGATTGTCTCGGTCGTGTCCGATGCAACGTGCGCCGGACATGCCTCGTGGCAGAGATGTGTAACGGTGACTAAAAAACGCCAGTTGTTCTGGAGGCATCCTGCTTTCTGCCAAATCCAACAGCGAAATACAACTCACGATCAAGGAGAATCGCGTGCTTGGATTCGATTTCTGTTTCGCTTTTCACGACCTCGCTCGCAATCGGTTGAGTGAAAGCGAAACGGGGCATGCGGTCCATCACTGCGTGACTGTCCGAATCGAAGGCACCAGATGCCGTTCACAGACTGGGACGGTTGTCGCTTTTTCCCGCGACAATGGGATAGATTGCCCTGGTCGATGCACCGCGGATTCCCATGCCCCAGGAAATTTGCCTGTCACACGTTCTTCGGACGGCCAACCGCCGCATGGCTTCGTGACGTGTCGTTGGTCTGCCAGCATTGGCTACCAGAACACAGCCACTCGAACGCCAAACAGGCTGACAGAACTCATGCCCGAATCCGCGATCTGGGGCGAGGAATAGACATAGTTGAACATCACGCGCAGTTGGTCGGCCAGATACCAATTGACGCCGACAGTCAGTTGCGGCAGCATCACACCCGGAGTTTGCCCCTGCGCGTTCACAGGTGTCGCCCCATCGATGAAATCCTGGTACGAGATTCGGCTGGTCACTTCCCAGGCGCCATATCCTAATTGTTCCGCGTGAGGCTTCGACGAGAAGCCCGAGACAAACGGACGATTCACAGAGACCGGTCCGAACACCCCTGTTTTAGTCAAGTATTGGCGATGCTCTCCCGTCAGGAAGTATCCCGCGTCGAGATGACTTCCATGGAAAAATACGGGATTCCCCCCGATCTGCGCCACCACCGATCCGTACCATTCCGCCTGCGACCAGAACGGACCATCAGCATAGGCCCACTGCAAATTGAACAACTGCTGAAAGTTGGCAGGAATCGAGATCTTGGGCTGGAACGGTGAATCTGACGAATCGCCGAAGCTGAGCAGCGACGACGATGGTTGCTGCCGAAAATTGATGATTCCCTGGTCGGCGATCCGTTCCGAGATCGCGAATCCGAAATGCATCATCTTTTTGCCATGATCTTCATACCAGGCAAGCCCCGTCCCTCGAAGCGTCAACGCCGTAGTTGAACCTAGTCCGAATTGAAGGTCCGAGGCATCCGTCCCCGCTTGAAAAAGTCCTCCGGCCACCGTCCACATCTCGTCAGAACCGTATTCTGTGAATCCCACACCCCAGTTACGGGCAGGGTCGAGCGTATTGATCGACGAGCGTTCCAGGAACGCAAAGGAATTTGAACTTGTCGCTCCTTCAAAACTGAATGGCTCTCGCATGTGGCCCAATTTGAACTCGCGACGGTCGCGGAAATCACCGAAGCCAAGATACACATCGCGCAGCACAACCTGCCCGCTGGCGAGATCGATTTCCGCGACATAGCGAGTCTCAGGGGCGATTTCTCCTTCCGCCCCGATACGAGCACGCCGCGGGCCTGCTTGCTCTGGCAGACTGCCGAATGTGGAACGATTCGCTTCGCTCTGAGCGGGCGCGAGAAAATCCGTCTCAAGTCGTCCGCGAAGCTTGAAGGTTGGCGTGAACGCGGGAACTGTCGCATACGACGGAATCGCATCGTCCCCGGTGACTCGAACCTGCGATCCAAAGATCAACACGGTCACCGCAAAGGAGACGCAGAGGACCCGGCGTGCAGCGTTGCGTTCCCTCACGGCGGCAAGCCATCCTGATTCACTCGAGCATTTTGAGTTTGGTGTTGGCGAAGACGTTGCACCTTCTGCGCAGAAATTGGCGACGCGACCCACTGGTGCGATCGGCCGATTCGCCCTGCCAGATCAAGGCGAACGTCAGAAACGCGGCGTATTCGGATTTCGTAAGATTTCGCGATCACGAGTTCTTCGTGGTCGAGGTGGCGCAATTCCAGTTCGAATTCGGCATTTTTTGCCGACGGTACGCCCCGACGGAGATCCGCCCCACGACCAGCCTTCGGCCTCCATTGAAGCGGGCCGACATGCCACGCGCCATCGTCGTACGTACGAGTCGGCAAGTCAGAGATCCCACGTTCGCCCCTCATACCCTCAACACATTTCCCCCAGGATATCGATTTGGAGTTGCCCGCACGAAACAATTCAGACACAATAGCTTAAGTCAATCGCGTTGCATCGCTGGATTTCTGAATCGGCCGTCGGCAAATCCAATTCGCGTTAGATTGAACGACCGTGATCACCATCATCGCGGATGAATTCCATCATTGATGACCATGACCTTGTACGGATCGGCGCACCTTGTCATTGAGGATGGCAAAAGAGGACTTTTTCAATGAGCACCTTGAGGAACCATCGCCGAGGATTCACGATTGTCGAACTCCTCGTCGCGATCGGAATCATCGCCCTCCTGCTGGCACTCCTGTTGCCCGCCGTACAGAATTCACGCGAGGCTGCTCGCCGACTCGCATGCAATAGTCACCTGCGGCAAGTCGGGCTGGCACTGGCCAACTACCAAAGTCAGTTCCAGGTACTTCCCCCCTTCTCGATCTGGTCAGGCCCCAAGGGGGAACCCCTGGGAGTCGGAATTCTGCCGGTCGGCATCATCGATCGCGTGGCGATCGGAGTTTCACCTCAACAGGAACCTGACCGCCTGCATGCCAACTGGCTCATGATGCTCTTACCGCAATTGGATCAGGCCAATCTGTACCAGCAATTCGACTTGAACCTCCCCACGGCTGATCCGGCGAATGCGCAGGGGCGAAGCACCGAGATTGCCGTATTGAAATGTCCAAGCGACTCATTTAACGGCAGCAACAACCTTTATCAGCGTGGCATGCAATCGGATCAACTTGGCTTCACCTACGCACGCGGCAACTATGCGATGAATTTTGGAACCAATCGCGCCTGTTACAACGTCCCACGCAGCGACGACCCAGCAACATGCGAAGACGGGTTCACAGCCGACGGCACAAATCTGGCAGTCGACAATACAACGCTCTCCGGAAACGGCATCGGCGGCGTGAACGTCTCGTTCCGGCTCGCGGATATGCAAACAGGCCTTTCAAACCTGATCGGCCTTGAAGAAATCCGCGCCGGCGTTCATCCGCTCGATCCACGCGGCTCGTGGGCGCTCGGCTATGCAGGCGCCAGCGGAACAATGCGACACGGCGTCGTCAGCCGAAATGAAGACGACGCGGGGCCGAACAACCAATTGTTCAGCGCCGACGACGTGCAAGGTTGCACCAAGTTGAAACAGGCTGTCGGGGCGGACCGGTTGACACAACTCAGGATGCCGTGCTTTTCGAGTTCTGACCTGCGTGCCGAGGTCAACTACGAGGCCACTTCGCGAAGCATGCATCCCGGAGGAATTCACGCCTTCACTCTGGATGGCAGCGTTCACTTCATCAGCGACAACGTCAATCCCGATGTCTGGTACAAGCTCCACGACCGAAAAAACAGTGTTCCCTTCGAAACGCCATTCTGATCGTTCAGCGCCCGAGAAAAATAAGCGATATCAAATGCACGAAATCGGACCACAAAAGGACGTACAGGCCGATACTTCGGAGACGACCTATTGGTACATTCTGACCGAGTCCCGGCAACTCGGCCCGATCTTCTTTAGCCGCCTGCAGCAAATGGCTCATCAGGGAAAGGTCACCCATGATGACAAAGTGCGACGCGGGACTACGGGCGAGTGGATTCGCGTCGGCGACATGAGGAGTGTGCTGTTTCCCGATGCCAGCGATCCCGAGACACCGACGGCAAAGGCGGTGCCCGTCAGGCCGCCCGTCGACCCACGAACGATTGAGCCCAACTTTCTGGCGAGATTCTTCGAATGGACCATCGACCGATTCTCCGGTCTCTACGACGGAATCAAACTGATTGCCGAAGACTATGTCCATGGGATTCGCACGATCATCGGCTGGACAGCCCTCGTCGCTGTCGTCTGTTCACTCACGATTGTCCTGGCGAAACAGCTTCCGGTCGATTGGTTTACAACGACTGACCCGTTGCTAACCTATTCCTCGCTGTGGGATGAGCTGAAACAAAAACGTAAAGCGAACGTCCCTTCATCCGAATGGGACACGTTCGCCACAAATGCGCGAGAGAAACTCACTCCGATCATCGCGCGTCTGGAGCAGACCGCCAGCACGGACAACCGCATCGCGCAACAATTGTTGTGGGCGGGCCGTGACCATCTCGTGAAGATGCTTGACGACGCGCGTGACGAAAAAAGTCCATCAGAAGCCAAGTTCGCTGAACACCTTCAACGAGCAAAATGGCTGCGTGAAGGCAAAGATCTCAATGGAATTCTCCGCAGAACCCCCGTCACATTGCCCTGGTTCCTTACCGATCTCACAACGATTCTGATTGCCATTCCGCTCTTCGTCGTCAACCTCTGGATCGCCGGGCGACTCTTGTTCGGACGTCGAGACACGGGCAAGTCGCAAACCAATCCGGTACTGTCATAGACGGCATTCGAAATCATCCAGACTCAAAACTCTCCCAGGACCTGACCGTCGTCACGAACCGCGAGCCCTTTAAACGTGTCGAAATTCAGGCTCGATGACAGAAACCGAACACTGCCATCCGCAAGGAGAACGTGGGCTCCCCCCGTATGAACTGACTGGATCGGCATGTTGCTTCCAGGAAACATCACGCCGGTAATCTGACCTTCAGGGACCGCGAACACTTTCATTCCGAGCGGGTACAGGGCCGACGTCAATCCACGTTGAGACTGCCCACCCGTGATCTCTTGCCCGATTGAGCCGACAAAGAAGCCATCGTAATTGTTTCCTCCAGATCGGCAGTTGAATCGCTTGCCAGTCGAATCGACACAGAAGTCACTCTGTTCACCCAATGCAACCACATTGCTGGTGCCATCTGTCAGATCTCGAAAACTCGTCGCATGATTTCGCACGAAGAAACCCGCCGAGTTGTACTGTCCGAAAAAGGAAAAGGCATCGGGGGAAGATCTGGTGTCACGGTACGTCCCAAAGTCCCCGATCGCACCTGCCATACCCGCATAGTCAGCGTTCGCGATTCCCTGCGACAAAACGCCCCAGGGTGTCGAGAGTCGCGATTGTGGGCTTGAGGGACATGCCATAAAGCCAAACAGTTTGCCGTTGAGCAGCGTCGCGTTGTTTGTATGCCCCCCCGGGACGGCGATGTTTCCGTAAGGATAACTCACAAACGGTCCCGTAAAGTCCAATTGATTGAAGACGTTCGCCTGATCCAGATAGGGAAAGAGCCCTGGCCAGAACGAGACCCCTGCGATTGAGTTCCCGTAACTGCTGACCTCCATTCCCCGAGTGCCAATCGGAAACCGATTCGCGACATCGTGATAGTTGTGCAGCGCTAACCCAATCTGCTTCAGATTGTTCTTACACTGAGTTCGCCTCGCCGCTTCACGAGCCTGCTGAACCGCAGGAAGCAGAAGTGCAATCAGAACCGCAATGATCGCGATCACAACCAAGAGCTCAATCAACGTAAAGCCGACTCGCTTCAAGAGTCTCATCGCAGTCTTCCTCAACACAGTCGGGAAGTCGCAAATTCACAAGACTTGCGACAGAAAGTAGCAGCATCGCGACAAATCAAAGGTCATCATGAAGTCAGATTGGAGATATGCAAACTCCGCGTGAAATCACGGAATCACGAACAGACTGGAGGGGAAGCTGGCGTAGCCGTTCACAAACCGGGGACGGGCTCATTTTCTCACGGCAAAGGGAAAGGTTGATCTGGTCGATGCACTGCAGATTCCAATGAACCGGGAAATTTGCCTGTTCCCTCTCTCTTCGGGCGGTGAACAGTTACGGAGTTGACAAACAATCATGAGCCGACAGGAACATTCTTTCAATCAACACATGAACTGTGTACACCTATCATTAACCCACCCCCTAAAGCAACAGAAAGATTCTGAAAACCAGACGGATGCTCAGACGTCGTGGCAATCATCAAGGGCACATCGAGAGATCGCTCGATCAATACAAAACTCGCCACGTGTCGCGGGAACGAGGCGGTTCATCGACATCGAAATCGAGTTTATCCATCTCAGCAGGCGACGATTGCATTTCGGTACACACAACCGATTTTGTGCCAACGAACATCGCGTTTTCGACGAAACCATGCAAAGGAGAGTTGAGCGGTCCCCGGCCACAGGCTAATGTCGGGTTGGGTTACCCTGAAGAGTTTTGAACGAATGCCCGATTGCCGGGTCAAGTAGACGACATGAATTACAAACTATCCCACCACCGATGCCCGCGTTGCGAAATTCGCCGGCCCCTCTGTTTCTGTGCCTATATTCCCGACATTGTGCTGAAAACGCGGGTGCTGATCCTGATGCATACGCTTGAACAAGTCTTGCCAACGAACACGGCAAAGCTTGTCTACAAGTCGCTGCCAAACAGCAACATCATCGTCCACGGCCGGAAGGATGAACGACTTTCCGCCGACAGCCTTCATGAACCCGGACGCATACCGCTGTTGCTCTACCCCAGCTCGCACGCGACAGAACTCTCCCCAGAGTTCGTCGCCAGCCTGTCAGGCCCCGTAACGCTCATCGTGCCCGACGCCAACTGGAGACAGACCCAGAAGTTTGTACGGCGCGAGCCTGCTCTTGTGGGGATTCCACATGTGCGCATCCCCGCCGGGCCTCCGTCGGAATACCATCTTCGTGTTCAGCGAGACGAATCCGGCGTCTGCACACTGGAAGCAATCGCTCGCGCGCTCGGAATCATCGAGAGCCCGGACGCTCAAGCGAAGCTGGAACTGCTGCTACGCGTGATGGTCGAACGAACGCTCTGGTCACGGGGACGATTGATGGCCGAACAGTGCACAATTTCTGGAATTCCCGCTGAAGCATTCACTTGATCCCGTTTGCACAATAAGGCGTCGCGCATCGAAGACACGACGCCGCGGTGCCCTGAAACGATTGCCGCAGCGGTCTCGACACCGATTCGAAAACACCACACCATCGGATAGGCTCGGGCCCCTGATCGGCCAATTTCAACGGCCTGCCAATTCTCAACTCCCCTTATATGTAAGGAGCGGACGAACACGCCGTACAATTCGTGTCAGCTCGCGCTGGGCGCGCATCACACGATCAACATCTTTGTAGGCGGCAGGTGCTTCATCACGTAGTCCATCCAGATGCCGCTGATCAAACCAAACACCGCGCATCTGCCGCTGAAACTCGCGATGAGTGATCCGCCGTCGGGCGTCCTCTCGACTGAACCTCCGACCCGCACCGTGCGAACTCGATCGCAACGACTCAGCCGCCCCTCGCCCGCTGACGTGGTAACTGTGTGTTCCCATTGAGCCCGGAATGATACCTGGTTCGTTCTCACTCGCTGGTAACGCTCCTTTGCGATGCACCCAATACTCACATTCACCATGAACCTCACGACTCACGTGATTGTGGTGGCTATGAATTAGCGTCGACCAGTCGGTCGACGCGCCAAACAGGTCGCGCAACAATGACTCCACCGCGACCGCCATTGCCAGTCGGTTCTGCATGGCATACTCGATCGCCCAGGCCACGTCCGACAAATACGCTTGCCCAGACGGCTGCGTGGATTCCAGATAACCGAGCTTCGTTTGAGACGGACGCGTCGCACGCAGATGATGTTCGGTGATCGACTGCCCCATCCCGCGCGATCCGCTATGCAGCATCAGCCACATTCGTCCGTCCAGATCAGACTGCAATTCCACGAAGTGATTTCCGCGTCCGAGGCTGCCCAGTTGGAGCAAACCATCACGCATTTTTAACTTCTCGAGCCTCGAATGACTAAGCGGCAGATCCAATAGGCACTCGGGCAGCGCCTGACGCATGCTTGAACGCGCGTGCTTGATCGAGGGAACACGCGCATACAAATCACCCAAAACCCGACCGGCGTTCCTGTCGCTCGAAATTGCGTCAGCGGGCAGATCGATGGCGACCGCCAGCATCCCGCAGCCAATATCACCGCCGACCGCCAGGGGATAGATCAGGTCCCCAGTGGCGACGACAGTCCCATTGCAGACCTCTCCCGCCAGGTGCACATCGGGCATCACGGCCACGTGTCGGACATCATCCGACGTGACCAACCGCTGCAACGATGCCATTACGTCCCTCGGCATCGGTTCTGACAACCACATCTTCATTGCACAGGATTCACCCTCAGTTGTCATCCTTTCCCCCCTGCGCCCGCGCAACCGACGACTGGTCCGCGACCACGCGAAACAACAATTCGGGGACTTTGCGCCGGCTAATCGACCGAGCCACTTCCGCGCGCAATCGGCCCGTCGCATGCGTCAACCGTTCCATGACAAGGATTGGATTGAAGTCCGTATCCCCGGGCAGAGGGCAGACACGCACTAATAGTCGCCGGGCATCTGGAGCGGGTGAAACCTCAACCACGATCACGCCGCGCAGGATGTCGTCTCCGCACGCACCTGACATCACATAGCTCAGCGTTTCAAAAACCTGACGACACAGCTGCCAATCCTTTCGATCATCCTTTCGCCGATTCGTACGTTTGAAGAAATCGCGCGGGTCCCTCCCATCTTCAGGGCCGGGCTGACCACACATGGACTGCCAGTTCTTGGGGGCGGAGTTTCCGCCGGACTTTCGCTTCATCAATGGATCATCTTTCTGAACCGCCGCGCACGAGCTACGGGCGGGTTCGCGAGAAAAGAGCGTGACCGAACGCACCGTGCGCGCGGCCACGAACGTGGGTGCGCGGCGAACCACAGGCCGCACATCACATCACGTACGAAGAAACGCCCAAAGAGAATTGGGGCGCCAGAGTGCGAGCCGGACGGACATTGCTTTTAGGCAATGGCGCAATTCCAGCTCAGCAATTCAGAGAAGAGGAGGTTCTCGTTCATGATGCATCTCCTGATGATCGTGCCGACGAAAGTCAAAGTGACAGTCGAATCCGACAGAGGCACGACGTGACGGACACGCTGTTCGGGTACGAGGTTCACTCATTTTTTTCCCGCACTGCTCAGCGACGGCTCGCGCGAGTCGCCCGAATTGCACATCGCACATTGTCCCCAAACGGCCTGGCAGAACAGCGATTTGAGACGACAGGCGTGACATGCATTGCACGAGTGTGCCTCAACGCCCCTTGTGCGTCAGGAAACGTCTTCGCCCACGCTTCCCAGGCGTTTCCGTTTACTTTTTCTTAAGCAATCAAAACCAACCTATCAATATTCGATTATTCGCATATTCTTTCGATTCACACGACTCGCAATGACGGGAACAAACCGTGTGATACGCATCGACCGGATGCAGCCGTGAACGAGCGCGGTGCAGTTCGAGTCCAGGTCTTTTCCTGTGGATAAGGAATTTTCAATGTCCTCCATTCCCCTGGAACCCCGCGACGTGCCGCAGAACGGCCTCGCTGGCCTCAAACACCTGCGATACGACCTGCTGTCAGGAATCGTCGTTTCGCTCGTGTCGCTTCCATTGTCATCTGGCATCGCGATCGCTTCTGGTGCGCCCCCCATCGTGGGACTGATTTCGGCGATCGTGGCGGGTTTCATCTTTCCGCTTGTCGGTGGAGCGTACGTCACAATTGCCGGGCCCGCCGCAGGACTCGCCCCGGCCGTCATGGCGATCATGATTTCCTTCGGTGGAGCTGGCGATGCCGAAACGGTCGGTGAAGGATATCGCTTTCTCCTTGTCGTGATCTTTATCGTCGGCTGCGTTCAAGTTGTCTTGAGCCTGCTGAAGCTTGCGCGTTTCGCCGCGATGATACCCGTCGCGGTGGTCGAAGGGATGCTCGCCGCGATCGGTTTGCTGATCATCGTCAAGCAGTTGCCGAAGTTCTTTGGATTCACGGGAAAGCCCCATGCCCACGAGTTCCTCGAGATCGTGGGAGAAATCCCGGTCTATGTCCGCGGAATGACCGTTCCTGTGTTTGCGATTGCGATCGTCTGTTTGATCCTGCTGTTCGTGCTGGATTCCTTCAAACGGTACCGCATCCTTCAGATTCTTCCGCCACAATTGCTCGCCGTCATTGTGGGGGCCATCCTAGGCCACTATGCAAATCTCGGAACAATCGACCCCGCCTTCCTGATCCGATTGCCCGAAAATCCCTTCCATGGAATTCACTCGCCTGACTTCAACGCATTACTTGCTCGACCTGATCTTTGGCAGGCCGCCCTTGTCGGCGTTGTCATGCTCACGATGATTGATGGCGTCGAATCCTTGGCCACCGCGATGGCCATCGATCGCATCGATCCGTTTCATCGAAAATCAGACTCCAATCGCGTACTTCTCGCCATGGGAATCTCGAACGTGGCGTCAAGCATGGTCGGTGGGCTCACGATTATTCCGGGCGGCGTGAAAAGCAAAGCCAATATTGCGGCAGGCGGTCGAACCCTCTGGGCCAACTTCACGAACTCGATCTGCTTGATGATCTATTTGCTGGTCGGAGCGGCATTGATCAACATGATCCCTCTCGGAGTTCTTGCCGCCGTCTTGATCTTCACCGGATGGAAGATGTGCGAGCCACTCGTCTGGAAGCACATTGCACAGATTGGCGGCGAACAGCTCGTAATTTACTCGTTCACCATCGCCGTCACATTGCTGATGGACCTCCTTTGGGGAATCGCGGCCGGTGTCGTGGCCAAATTGGTATTCAGTGTCCTGATGTGTCGACAATCCGTCGATGTCGACGGAGGCAATCGACCATCATTGGCGAAATGCCTTGCCGACTTTTTTCGGAACCCCGTGGACAGACGAGAACTGATCAATCACGTTTATCATATATACGTCAACAAACCCCTCGTTTGCTTCAACACAATGCAATTGGTTGATGAACTCGATGAAATCCCATCCGAGGCGACCGCCGTCGTTGTTCACCTTGATGCAGGCGTCAGGCTCATCGATCACACCTCCGCAGAGAATTTGCGACATTCGATCGTCGAGTATTCCCACTCGAATCTCCCGGTCGAGATTGTTGGACTCGATCGCCTCGATCAATTGTCTCGTCATGAAACGGGCCTTCGCGTGGCCGTGAATGGCGTAAGACGCCCATGAATATTGGTGTCAATCAAGTGACGAGAATCCCCCCCGGACCGGCGCTGAGCAATTCCTCTCACTCTCAGATCAAATCACCGGAGATCCGGCATGCACGACAAACTTCGGCTCTTTAAGGCCGGCATCTTTCAAGCGTTGGCCCATCCCACCCGAATTGCGATCGTCGAATTGCTTCGCGACAACGGGGAAGTCCCCGTGACCACGCTCTACGAAAAACTGGAGCTCGAACAAGCCAACGTTTCACAACACCTCAGCGTTCTTCGTTCGAAATTGATTGTGGCAGCCCGGAAGGAAGGCAATCAAGTTTTCTACTCGCTACGCGATCCTCTGCTCGGGCAAGTGCTGGACCTGATGCGTCAGTACTTCCACGTGCATCTCGAGGAATCTCTGAAACTGTTGGACGGAATACAAACAACGGATTTTCAGCCGACGAAAAAGTCAACCGGAACACGAAAACGCTAGGATGCGATCCGATTGGATTTGCGCACCACGACGGGACTTATGCCACAGTAATGTCGTCGCCGTGAAGTCATCGCGAAATGACAGCGAGGGCCCCGACAATTGCCGAACCACGTGAACATGATCGTCGAAGAAACCAACGGCCAATGGCGAGCGTGGTTCGACGATGTTCCTCAACTTGTCTTTGAGGGAAATCTTCCGCGCGAAGCCATATCCAAATTAAGCGCGTACTTCGGCATGGATTCCGCGTGCCGGACCGACCCCTTCGACGAACTCACCACCTCAGTTCCTCACCTCGAATTCCGAATCCCCGCCCTTCACCGACGTTGGTTGCCCGTTCGGATGAAATGCCGGCCGTGAAATGCGACGTGGCCCGTCTATCGCGACACAATCGCCGAACCGTCACCATCGCATCGAATTTCGTCACAATAAATGTGCCATCGCGAAATTCAATCGACTTGGCCGAGCGCAACTATGACGTGGTGTCTGGACAACGATGATGGCGACAGCGATAAAGGATGTCGAGGTGATTTCGTCACAATGTCCACATTCGATTCGAAGGACATTCGATGAGACGAAAGCGGTTCATTCTCGGTCTCATACAGGGAACGTGAAAATCGCCACATAACAACTGCCACGTCCAACCAAAGGTCATGCGCCATGAGCCTCGGTCCCCTGTTCATCATGTTCGCCGTGAATGCCGCGCTCGCCGATAAGTGGGAGCCACCAGAAAATCCTGACCCGCAATCAATTCTGACAGAGGCTCAGGCTGACGTACGCGACAAACGATACGAGATCGCATTAGATAAATTCGTCTGGTTCCATGAGCACGCGTTGGAGTTCCAGCCAGCAATGACCGGGGTTCGATTGTCGTTCGCTCTCGGCTACTGGTATGACCTCGGCCAAAAATATCCACCCGCACTCGACAAACTTGAGGATGCCCGGGATGTGGCCGCGAGGAAAGTCGCGGACGGAACAAACCTCGTTGCGTCGTTTCACGATTTTGCATCGATCAATCGCACCCTGGACGAGGAAACACTCACGCAGGAATTGTTTGAAGTGCTGGATTCTCAAAATGCCAAAGCCGCAAAAAAGGTCTTTGGTCTCGCGCAACCTGCCTTGGTCAGAGCCAAAGCCTATGCCTTGTGCGCCAAATACCTGGAACCGGAATCCGACTTTAAAAGAATGAAACTGATTTACAATCAGGGAAAGAAACTGGCGGACAACCCTCTGATCGGAAAACGACACCTCGACTTTGCCAATAGGAAATTCACAAACGAAGTGACAACTCTGGTGGCCCTGCTGGCCGCCAATGAGCGAAAGCCCGAAGCGGAAGAGATCGCCAAACAGGCACGCGAGGAATGGGATGACGACACCTTCCACAAAGACATTGAGAGTGCACTTGAAGGAAAAGTTCCTGATCCATGGCCCTGAAAACCAAGGACCAAACACGATTTGAATCTGTTGAACTCCATTTGCCGATCGGACACCTTGGTTCATGCCGAGATCTCGTTTATTTTGGGGCGTCGTGCTCCTGTGCGTAGGGGGTTGTGGAACACGTTCCGGAACAGATCGTCTCGCCACCGACGAGGATTCGCCTG
Organism: Schlesneria paludicola DSM 18645; assembly: GCF_000255655.1. Lineage (NCBI taxonomy): Bacteria > Pseudomonadati > Planctomycetota > Planctomycetia > Planctomycetales > Planctomycetaceae > Schlesneria > Schlesneria paludicola. Next base: position 1,970,550 of record NZ_JH636434.1, read on the forward strand.
AAGCACAGATGTCACTTCCGATACTTGCCGACACCGAGACCAAGCACTCTGTAGCGGCGATGGCACTACCAGAGAAACTGGGCGTGCATTATCTGCCCAATGCCTATCGCATCACGTCGAACATCATTTCCGGTGGTCTTCCCGAAGGGGACGTTGCCTTCCAAGAACTGCAAGAATTGGGCGTCAAAACGATTATCAGCGTCGATGGAATGCGACCTGACGTCGAGCTGGCGCAGAAGTATGGACAGCGGTATGTCCATCTCCCTCATGGATACGACGGCATCCCACCGCAACGCGCGCACGAACTGGCGAAGGCGATCACGGAACTTCCCGGGCCGATCTACATTCATTGCCATCATGGAAAGCACCGCAGCCCAACGGCGGCCGCAGTCGCTTGTATCGAAGCCGGCTTCATGCCAGCGTCGGTCGCAGAATCAATCCTCAAGGCTGCAGGAACCGGGCAAAATTATCGCGGACTTTGGGACTCAGCCCGACGGGCCACTCGACTGACGCCCGAGTTCATTGCTCAATTGAAAGTCGATTTCGTCGACGTTGCCTCTGTACCTCCGTTCGCTCAGGCGATGGTCGAGATGGAACACACATTCGATCGCCTGAAACAGACCGCGGCCCACGATTGGAGGGCATCCGCAAAGTCACCAGATCTCGCCCCCTCTCACGAAGCACTGATCTTGAAAGAACAGTTCGCAGAAATGCGACGATTGCCCGCACTTCAAACTTATCCGACGCACTTCCAGCAGTATCTCGAGAAGTCCGAACAGTTCACCCAAACTCTGGAAGACGCGTTACGCGACAACTCGCCGAGTCGAGCCAACGCCGCAATGGCCGCAATCACGACAACGTGCATCGCCTGCCATCATGAGTACCGAGATGCCCCGAGAGCCAACGAACCAAAATGAAAGAATCGAGGAAACGAATACGTCAAACGGCCCCGCCGTTTAATGCCCCCGAGATTCGCTCGTCACACTGTCAGGTCGAATGTGGTGAGGATACTCCCACTTCCCGACATGATCGCGAATCCATTCGAAATAGAACCGAATACCGCGGTCGTCGGGTCCCGTTCCATAGCCTCCCATCTCAAAATGAGGCCCTGTACCACTCGCACCGCCAATCGACTGCGCGTACGAACTATTCAACACGTAGCCCGCGTTGGGTGCCGCGTGATATCGAACAAGTTCTCGTCGTATCGCCTCAACCTGATCCGGTGTAAATATTCCTTCATTGCCGAACAGGTCCCGGCGCAGCGATTCGATGTTCAGCGCATATCCCTCAGCCGGAATCGGGTCTTCCTTCTGGATCAGATGTAGGTCCATCCCTTCGAAATCTTTCGACGAAGTCGAATGTGTCTCAGTTGTCACTCCGGCCTCGATTCCTGGTGCAATGGCATGGAACCATGCGGCGGCCCGCGCCTTTTTGAACGACCCATTTGGCTCGCGAAACGACTCCTGATAGATCCGGGTCGCATGGTCAAACTCGTACATCAAGTCAATCACGACGTTACGAATCTTCCGTGTTTCGAGGAGATGTGCCGTTTCTTCAATAGCTCGACGCATTGCCTGTTCGTCTTTCAACTCCTGGTCCTTGATCGGTGTGATGACGCCAATCAGCAGCACCATTCCCCGCCTGTCCGCCTCACGAGCCAGCCATTCCAGCCGGCGGGCGAACGCCGGTTCCAGTTCACCCGTCGCTCCAAAGGGATTCGCCCCGGCCTGGATATCCGGAAAGCCCCCGTGCGCGGCTTGCAGATACACCGACACGAGGTTGATGCCATGTTCATTGAAGTTGTCCAGGTTGCGCACCAATCGCTCGGTCAATGCCCGATCCCGCAGCGCATGAACGCAACGTAGTCCCCAAAGTCGGATCGGTTGCCCTCCTAGATACGCGCTGCCACCTTTGACCTCAAATTCTCGTGTCGCCATCGGAGGATCGGGAAACGGATCGACATCGGCCGCCGTGGCGGTTGCTCCGACCCATTGAAGACTCATCAACAGGATTGCAGCGCGGGTCGCGACGTTCGAATTCATGGTCGCTTCTCCGGTGCAATCGGCGTCGAAACCGTCAGGTCATCAAATAAGGAGCAGGCGTCGGACCTTGTCCACAGCCCGATTTTGCCGACATCCAGGAATGCCATGTCCTCGGCCTCGAGCAGTTTCGCTTCGTCGAGGTAGCCGACAATCTGCGTCCCGCACGTCGTAATCCGAATGGTGTGCCAGTCACTGTCACCGGGTACATCCGCATGATCCAGTTGAGTCAGCTTCCCGTTTTCGATCTTATAAAGCCTGAAATTGGGTCGACGCGGACTGTGTCGTGCGCTATGTGGGTTGTAGCGGACTAGGTAGTAGTTGTCTTTGTCCTTGGCCCGCCAGACCAGCCCGCCGCCGCGCTCGTTCTCGCCTCCGACAGATTTAATCCGGACGCTCAGATCGACGTCCCGATAACTGGATTGTTCGACCAGCGTCAGATTGAAGACCGAAAGACGATTTTCCGCCCGCTGCGCGAGTACCAGATTGCCATCGGCATTGACGACCTCCCATCGACCGACATCGTTGGTGAACCCCTCTGCTGCCTGCCCCGGTTCCTCTGTCTCAAAATTCCAACTCGCCTCTCGCGATGAAAAGGGAGACAACCCCACCAGCGACGCAACGAGGATCAATCGACCGAGACTACGAACAACCCGAGCGGCAGACGAAATGCGCCCACGGGATGCGAGCGCATTCCTCACGATGTCATTCAATTCTTTAATCCCTGTGGACTGATTGAAAATTCCGACGCCGGAACATGGTTTGGATACTCCCAACGACCGACATTGTCGCGAACCCACTCGTAGTAGAATTTGATCCCGCGATCGTTGGGGCCAGTCCCGTAGCCGCCCATTTCGCCATGGGGAGCAGTACCGCTGTAGTTTGTGATCCCCTGCAAATGCCCCGCGTGGAACATCAACACCGCATGCGGCGCATCAAGAAACTTTCGACAATTGGTGAAGATATTCTCCACGTTTGTCGCATTGAAAATACCATCGTTGTTGTAGTAGTCCTCTCGAATTGGCTCCGCATTGATCACGAACCCCTCTTGAGGAATGGCCATCCCTTTCTGAATGATTCGAATGTCCATCCCAGGGTACGTGTCACCGGTACCCGACTTCCAGTGCGGGCCGATTCCCGCTTCGATATCCGGAGCGATCGCCTTGAACCAACTGGTCATCATCGCCTTCTTCTTTTCGCCGTCGGGCTCCCGGACCAGCAACTTGTCGGCTCGCAACGGATGATTGAATTCGTCGCACAAGTTGACGAAGACGTTTCGCAGCTTACGTTCTTTCAAGAACTTGGCCGTCTCTTCGATCGCCGTCCGCATATCGTCTTCGTCATGAAAGTCCTGATCTTTCCGCGGGGCCAGAACACCGATCATCACGACCATGCCTCGCTTGTCGGCCTCGCGGACGAACCATTCGATTCGTTTCGCCACCTCGGGCAGAATCTTTCCGTGTCGCGTGAATCCGTTCAGCCCCGCGTCGCCATCGGGATGCCCCGCATTCACACTCTGGATGAACGCCCCGACCAGATTGATGCCATGGGCATTCATGTTGTCGAAGTTGCGAATGAAACGCTCGGTGACGGCATCGCTGAAAAATGCGTTCCCGCATCGCAATCCCCACAAATCGACCTCATGCCCACCAAGAAATGCCCGCCGATTTCGAATCTCGAACTCCTTCGTCTCGGCAACGGGCTCTGTCGGCTTCGGTACGACAAATGTCCCTTGTGCTGCGAAGTCATCGAAATCGGACTGTGCGTCGGCTTTTGTCCAAATCCCCAGTCGACCGTATCCACGAATCGAATCGTCTTGTGCCTCAAGCGGAAACTGATCATCGAGCGTACAACGAATCGAGTTTCCTTTCATCGAGACCTTGATCACGTGCCAATTGCTGTCGCCGGGCGCCTTGACGCTCGCCAGTTGAAATCGCTTGCCGTCGACGACCTTGTAGAGCCGAAAAGAATCTTCGAGCGGATTATAGCGCGACAGATAGTACGTCTGGGCGTTTTTCAGCCGCCAGACGATACCTCCCCCCTGATCGACGACACCTTTGTCCGCCTTCACCCGAACGCTCGCTTCGACGTCGGAATACAGAATATCCGTACGAATCACGAGATTGAACACAGAATCGGCGCTCCGCGCCGTCTGACGTAACGTCCGATTCTTCCCCTCTGACGCAACCTTCCATTCACCGACAGCCGAGACATAGCTGACCGGCAAATTCCCGGCGGTGTCGTTTTCGAAATCCCACTTCCGAATTCCGCCAGGCCCATCGTCAGCGCGGGCCATCCCCATGACAAGAGCTCCAACAATCATCATGGCCAGTACGTCGCGCATCCCTGTCTCCGGTTCAAGATGTCTTACGAATTTTGCATTCTTCTATTCGGGTCGCAGTCATTCGCCAATGTCGACGGAAATGGATCAGCCGTCAGATCACCACATCAGACACACCCTCGGCAAATCGTATTCTCGAGTGACGTCCCAACTGCAAGCGTATCCGGCCCGCGACAGACTCCTCAAATGATCGGCACAAACAAGAGTCATTTCGTCTTTTATCAGTCACAATCCCAGGAATCAACTGAACACGCCGCGATCCACTCGGCCCCACGTTGCAATCCATTGAAACCACAGGGACCGGCTCCGCGCCAATTCGAAAAAGCCACGACATCGTAAAGATCCCGGTACTTTTCTGACTGTCTACAGGAGAGGGCAAGTCCAACGCGGTCGACGGAGCTCTCCGAGACGATTCGTCTGCCAAGCGGCATTCGTTTGTTTATGGATTCATCGAATCTGCATCATCGCCCGAATGAATACATCTCATTGTATTGATATCAACGTTGCCCACCGACATCATCACGCAAGCAGGTCGACAATCGGCATCGTTAGTAGGCGAGCCGCGGCGGCGCAGGCGTGCTTTTCGACACTCAAACGGAACGTCGCCGAAAAAAAGAACAGGATGACTCGAGCCGACACTAGTAGTTCGAGTTGGCAGCGATATTATGATCCGCGTCGTACGCTTTAGATATTACCTGTGTACGCCATTTTTTCCGTACTTGCCCATGACTCGCAGTCAACTTGAAATCAACGAACAGCGAGCGATGCGTCACGGGCCCGAGGTCGTTCCCAGTAGACCCCATCAGTTCCCGTTTGAAACAAAGTCATACCTGGCCACAATCCCTGGATGGAGACCAGTCTCATGCGTCGAATTCCGTTGCTCTCGATGGTATCCACGCTCGCAATCGGAGGGCTACTTGGCTATGCCGCAGCCCTCACCGATCTTCGCAGCCCGGCCCAGGCCGCGCCGTCCGTCGCTTCCAGCACTGCTCCCGTCATCGATGCGGCCATCCCCCCCGACGCCACCGCATCGATTCCAGTCCCCGCGGGTCTCGATCAGCCGAGGGCATCATGTTGTTCGACGGGCCTCAGCAATCAGGACCAATTGGCTCTGGCCAGCCACAATCAACTTGTTGCAGCGTCTCTGACTCAAGCAGGCAAGAAGCCGAACATCCTGGTCATTTGGGGCGATGATATCGGGATCACCAACATCAGTGCCTATAGCGATGGCCTGATGGGCTATCGCACACCGAATATCGATCGGATCGGGTCCGAGGGAGTCCGTTTCCTGCACTATTATGGCGAACAAAGTTGTACCGCCGGTCGTGCCGCGTTTCTGACGGGCCAGCACGGGATTCGCACCGGACTCACGAAGGTCGGTTTTCCGGGCGCACCAATGGGCATGAGCCAACTCGATCCTTCAATTGGCGGGCTGCTCAAGAACCTTGGATATGCGACCGGCCAGTTTGGCAAGAACCACGTCGGCGACCGTAACGAGTCACTGCCCACCGTCAATGGTTTCGACGAGTTCTTCGGCAACCTGTACCACTTGAACGCCGAAGAAGAACCAGAACTTCCCGACTACCCTAAAGATCCTGCATATCGCGCCCAGTTCGGTCCGCGCGGAGTTCTCAAGTGCAAAGCCAGCGATAAGGACGACCCGACAGTCGACCCCCGTTTTGGCAAAATCGGCAAACAAACCATCGAAGATACGGGCGCTCTTACGAAGAAGCGAATGGAAACCATCGACGATGAAACGTCCGCCGCCGCCATCGACTACATGCAGCGACAGCACAAAGCGAGCAAACCCTTCTTCTGCTGGTTCAACGCAACACGCATGCATCTACGGACCCACGTTCGTGCCGAACACCGTGGCCGCTACAAGCACGGCGATAGCGAGTACATCGACGGCATGATCGAGCATGACGAAACGGTTGGATCGCTGCTCAAATCACTGGATGATCTGGGGATCGCCAACAACACTATCGTCGTTTACTCCACCGACAACGGTCCCCACATGAACTCGTGGCCCGATGGCGCGATGACTCACTTCCGTTCCGAAAAGAACACGAACTGGGAAGGCGCATTTCGCGTGCCATGTCTTGTTCGCTGGCCGGGTGTGATCAAGCCGGGCACGGTCACCAATGAACTGATGAGCCACAATGATTGGGTTCCCACATTCTGTTCCATCGCGGGCGAACCTGACATCGTCGCGAAATGTGCGAAGGGCTATACCGCCAACGGCATCAAGTACAAAGTCCATCTCGACGGATTCGACCAGTCGGCCTTGCTCAAGACTGTTAGCGGCCCCGCAGGCGGCGATTCCCCAGCAAAGAGTGCGCGTGACAAATTCTTCTACGCCGATGACGACGGATTGCTCGTGGCCATTCGCCAGGGCGACTACAAATACGTCTTCGCCGAGCAACGTCTGGCGGGCACGCTGGGAGTGTGGGCCGAACCATTTACCAAGCTTCGACTGCAGAAGATCTTCAATATCTACCAAGACCCCTTCGAACGTGCAGACTTTACGTCCAATACCTATTGGGACTGGAATCTGAATCACATCGGGAATGTCTATGGAACGATGCAAGAAGTCTTTAAGTTCATCGAAACGTTCAAAGAGTTTCCGCCGCGTTCATTCCCACCCAGCTTCGTTCCGGCAACGCTGATGGAACAAACTCTGGAAGCCATCAAGGAATCCAGACGCAGGGCGGCCGAAGGGGCCAAGTAGACACGCGGACAACGTTCAAAACGCGTCACTGTGTGTTCATTTGATCGGTCTGAGGTCAGGTTCTCCTCGTTCCCAAAGCACCGCTTAGGAACGCTTCGCATTTCCCGATGTGGTGTGCAATGGGATCTCAGACCGTTCTCCCGTTTGGCAGAATACAAGATCGCAAGAGGCGTTCCTAAGCAGAGCGTGGGAACGAGGAAGATGGTGAACAAGCAATGTGTTTCCGCAATTTTTCTGCAATCGCCTGTTTGGCGCTGATGATCTCCGCCCCGGTTTGTGCGGACGATCCCCTTGCATCGTGGAACGACGGCACGAGCAAGACTTCCATTCTGCAGTTCGTCGCCAAAGTGACGAAAGAGGGCTCACCCGAGTACGTTCCCCCCGCGGAACGAATCGCCGTTTTCGACAACGACGGGACGCTCTGGTGCGAGCAACCGATCTATGTTCAGTTGGCCTTCAGCATCGACCGGATCAGGGTCTTGGCCGCAAGTCACCCGGACTGGAAGGAAAAGCAGCCATTCAAAGGAATCCTGCAGGGAAACCTCATTGGCGCACTGGCGAGTGGCGAAACCGCGATCGGGGAACTTATCGAGGCAACTCACACCGGCATGACAACCGATGAATTCCACACCACCGTTCTGGAATGGCTGAAGACCGCGCGGCATCCGAAATTCAATCGCCCCTATACGGAATTGGTATATCAACCAATGCTCGAACTTTTGGGGTTTCTACGAGCAAATGGCTTCAAGACGTACATCGTCTCGGGCGGTGGAGTGGAATTCATGCGGGCTTGGGCCGAGACTGTCTATGGCATTCCACCCGAACAAATCATTGGCAGCAGCGGCAAGCTGAAATACGAGATCCGCGACGGCAAACCGATACTGATCAAGTTGCCGGAACTTGACCATTTGGACGAGGGCCCCGGCAAGCCTGTCGGCATTCAGAAGTTCATTGGCCGTCGTCCGCTCGCGGCATTCGGCAACTCGGATGGCGACTTTCAAATGCTGGAATGGACAACTGCCGGTGCAGGAACACGACTGGGCTTGATCGTCCATCACACCGACGCCGAACGCGAATGGGCATACGATCGGGTAAGCCACATTGGCAAGCTCGACAAAGGCCTTAATGAAGCAAGCACACATGGATGGATTGTCGTCGACATGAAACGCGATTGGAAAACCATCTTTCGCGATTAACGGCAACGCACAAATGTGACCAGGCCTGGACAACTGGAGGCGGTCGTTTCTTGAGGAGTGACATTTCGCCTACGATGGAAATCACGGACGACTCGCTCCGTACAGACTGAAAATCGTGATGACATCATGAATTCCAACAGGCCTGTCATTCGTCATTTCGATCTGCCGCGAACGAAACTTCGCCAGATGCTGATTCGCCGCGATTGTCGAAGCAACGTCTAATTCACGAAGGATATCACTCGTGTTCTGGCTCGCTTTCATGCTAATGACCGGATCACCCATCGACGTGGGTGACCAGAAACAACTCTTCATTGATCGCCAATTCCTGGCCGAGAGTGATCGGATTGAACTGCGGACCAATCCCGCCCAGAAGATCGGAATGATCCTCGCTCAAGACGGCAAGCCCGTGCATGGCCATATCAGCCGCGTCATCGATGACCAGGGCACGGTGCGGTTGTACCTCGGTGCCGACAGCGTCGATGTCTGGGAAAGCACTGACGCAATTCAGTTTCATCGAACCGACACGCATATTGGGGGCGGAGGATTTACCACCCTGTTCCTCGACCCGCATGACCCTGACAAGGAACGCCGCTACAAGCGGTTTCATCTCGAATTCTCGCCTCCCTTCGATCCGCAGAAGCACGGTGTCTACGCCAGCTATTCGCCGGACGGAGTCAATTTCACCAAGGTTGGAATGGTTCTTCCGTTCTTTACGGACAATCCGGCGATCGTGCAGTGGGACCAGCAGCGCGGGAAGTATGTCATCTTCACCCGAGCATTCGATTACACCTCCGAGAACCAGCGACGCATCGGACGAATCGAGACCGATGATCCACTCAAGCCCTGGCCTTACCGGAAATCAAACAACGATCGCATGTTCCTTGGGATCGACAACGTCGACGTTGTCCTTTCGGCCGACCAGGAAGACGACCCACATTCCGACATTTACTACAACGCGGCCATGATCTACCCATGGGCGGCCAACGCACAGTTCATGTTCACCTCGCAGTTTCGTCATTTTTCCCCCCAGCGAAACCCCTTCGTCCGCTTGCCATCCTCGGGCCAGTGGGAAGACTTTGGCATGCTCGAGGTGCAACTGGCAGTCAGTCGCGATGGAATCAAGTGGAATCGTCCCACCCGTGATCAATATCTTCCGACAGGACTGGCCGATGAATGGGACCGCTGGTACTGCGTGATGGCCCCTGGGATCATCCGTCGCGGGAACTACCTTTATCAATATTATTACTCAAGCGGTCGACTGCACGACTCGGCCAATTTGAGAAGTGAGTACGTCGACTCGGCAAAACAGGTGGGTGGAATCGGTATCGTGCGACAACGGCTCGATGGATTCGTCTCGGCCGATGCCGACCACCGTGGTGGGGCGTTTCGAACCCCGCCGATTTTGTTCCGAGGCAACAGCCTGCGATTCAACATCGATACCGGAGCGATGGGAACCGCATTCGTCGAGCTTCAGGACGATCAGGGTCAGCCGATCCCGGGGTTCACGCTTGCCGATTGCGAAGAGATCGGGGGCAACTTCATCGACCAGCGCGTCTACTGGAAAGGAAAGACAGATGTTTCCGCACTCGCAGGCAAGCCGATTCGGCTCCACCTAAAACTGAAACGGGCCAAACTCTACGCGTTTCAATTCACTCAAGAATAGTTCATGCATTCCGATCCAATGGCGACTTCGTTTGAACAGCACGGGCCGTTGTTCAAATCTTGCAACCGGCTTTAAAACAACTCTACGATTTCGCTGAAGGTCTTCAAGCACTCGCTTTACTGTTGGAGTCAACATCATGTTCCGAACACATTCTGTGTTATTTTTCGTGAGTCTGGCAGCCTGTCAGACAATCATTGCCGCCGATTCCGACGATAAGAAACTTCAGGCGTCGATCGCCGAGAGCGCCAAGAAATATGAGACGTTGTACGCCGCCCGAGATGCCCATGGATTGGCAGGTCTGTTCACCGTCGAAGCGGAACTGATCGATTCCACAGGCACCATTTTTCACGGCCGCGAATCGATCGAAGCAGAATACAAGTCCACCTTCGCGAATGAACCTGAAGGAAAAATCTCCATCGAACTGGTCTCGATTCGTCCCGTCGCCGTGGGGCTCGTGGTCGAAGACGGGGTCGTCACCTTCACACCGAGTGAAAAAAAAGCAGGCCCCGTTGAGCGAACGCGATACACGGCAACACACGTCAAGCAAGCAGATGGAACATGGCTGCTTGCCAGTGTGCGGGAGCTCGAGCAGGATCGCGCGACACCGCATGAGCGACTTCAGGCCATGGCCTGGTTGATCGGGGAATGGCACGAGGAAGTTGATGGGACCTCCATTGCGACCAAGTGGAACTGGTCCAAAGACCACAATTTTCTCGTCAGCGAATTTACGGTCGTCGAATCGCGTGAAAAGAAGTGGCACGGATCGAATCGGCTGGGATGGGATGCCGAACGGAAGCAATTTCGATCCTGGATCTTTGACTCATCCGGCGGCTTCGGGGAAGGTTTCTGGAACGAAGACGATGGGGGTGGCTGGTCCGTCAACCTTTCTGCAATCGATGCGGACGGAGTTCGCTCCTCATCGAAGATTCAGTATACGTCGGACGGCGCCAACGCAATTCGTGTGACTCAGCAAGATCGCGTCCGTGCCGGAATCAGCCTGCCCGGTTCGTCGCATCGGATTGTTCGACAACCTCCGACTCCCGCCGGGGCCTCCACGAAATAGTGATCGACCACTTCGGGCATTCCAAGGTTTACATACAACGACTTCGCGCTGAGGACAACGCATTATGAAACGATCAACTTGGCATAGCATCCTCGTCGTCTGGCTGACCATGACATTCGCGGCCGGCCCCGCATGGGCTCGTGGATTTGGTGGTGGAGGATTTCGCGGTGGGGGTGGATTCGGTGGGGGTGGGGGATTTCGTGGTGGGGGCGGGGGATCTTTCGGCGGCGGTGGCAACTTTGGCGGTGGCAACTTTGGCGGTGGCAACTTTGGCGGTGGCGGCTTCCATGGAGGAGGAGGCAACTTTTCCGGAGGCGGTCTCTCAGGCGGTGGATTCTCCGGTGGTGGCTTTCACCCCTCCTCATCGTTTCCTGGAGGCGGAGGTATGAATCGACCCGCCGGAAACTTCGGCGGGGGCGGTGGGATCGGCGACCGCCCCAACATCGTGCATCAGCCCAACTTCAATGGCGGAGGCTTCGGCATCGGAACGCGGCCTGAAATTGGCAATGGCCGCTTCTCAGACGGTGGACTGAATCCCGGTTCACGCCCTGGCCTGTCTGGAGGAGGAGAGGGACGACCGGGAAACCTTTCGGGAGTCACGAACCGTTTTCCAGGTGCAGGAGCAAACACGGGGTCACTTCCAGGACTGGGCCCCGCGCGACCAGGCGCCGGTGGTGCGGGCGAGCGATTTCCGGGAATGCGTCCGGGACAAGGCGGTGCAGGAGAACGCAACCCAGGGATGCGCCCCGGTCAAGGTGGCGCGGGCGAGCAACGCGGTCTGGGCAATCGAGGGTCGATCTCGGACCGACATCAGGACCTCGAAAATCGCTTCAACGACATGAATCAACATTGGAACGATTCCGGCTGGCACCACCAGCAATGGAACGGTCCCAATGGGGGCGAGATCAATCATGTTGGGTTCTGGGGACCTAACGGCTATTGGGGGCATACTGGCGCCTGGGGTCCGAACGGCGGATACTGGGGACATAGCGGCCATGTTGGACCGAACGGAGCCTGGGGCCATTCGGGATACTTTGGCCCGGCCGGCCACTGGTCGCGAAATTGGGGTGGTTGGTACAACGGCTATGGCCCGGCCTGGGGCAATGGTCGCTGGAACTACCTCTGGAACACCTATCCCGTCGCGATGGCTTTTGGAGCGACGATGTGGGGCCTGAACACCATCAATTACCTGTTTGGCGTCAGCGGGTATGTCAACCCGTACTATGCATCAGGAGACGATGGCAGCGCAGGCTTCGCATACGATCAACCCATCGTGGGTGACCCTTCGTATGACACGCAAAGCGGGGCGCAAGAGGCCTCGTCAACCGATTCCACCACGATCACCCCTGCCGATCCGTTGACGCAGACTTTTGACACAGCACGGCAAGCGTTCTACGACCAGAAATTCGACGACGCGCTGAATCTCACCAATCAGGCACTACAACAAGCCCCCAAAGATGCCGCGATGAACGAGTTCCGCAGTCTCTGCCTGTTCGCACTTGGGAAGTACCACGATGCTGCCGCAACAATTCACGCCGTGCTGGCCGCTGGTCCAGGGTGGGATTGGACGACGCTCGTCAGTCTTTACGCCAATCCTGAGACCTACACCGAACAGATGCGCAAGCTGGAAGCTGTGGTACTCGCCAATCAGTCCGCAGCCGATGCGCGCTTTCTGCTCGGATACCACTACCTGACATGTGGGCACGCCGATGCCGCCGTGAAAATGTGGAAGAGTGTGGTGAAACTGCAGCCAAACGACGCGCTCGCGGCACAGCTTGTCCAAATGTATGCCCCCGAATCGACTGACGACACGACCACGACAGCGGCCAGTCCACAACCCAACTTCGACAAGCCAGCCTATCCACTCGACAAACTTCAGGGGAACTGGAAGGCCAAAGGAGCTGGTGGTGACTTCACGCTGACTCTCGGAACCGATGACAAATTCAATTGGCAGTTCACCCAAAACGGGACAGCGCAATCGATGACCGGAGCTTACGCAATTCGAGGAACCAGTCTGGTCATGGAACCCGATTCAGGAGGGACCATGCTCGCCGACATCGCACTCAAAGATGACGGACGCCTTTCATTCTCGCCAATTGGAGATGGACAAAAACTGACGTTTGCACGCTAGGCCTCAGCAGGTGCGGTCCATGATCGGCCTCCGCCCCGAAGTGGGGCGTGCCACGAAACCAGCACGGTTCGCAACGGGAATCGACAGAAACTTCTTTCATTCCCGCTGTTGAATGGTCGATCGCGATTTCGTTCAGACTGGTGGTGCAGGGAAGTGATCCCGGCGCCACCAGTCTTGCGCTGTAAAAGAAGGGCCGCTCCATGCACACTCACCGTTTTTTTCTGTCCCAAGCCATGTCGCGTGAACTACGATTTGTCTGTTTCGCCGCCCTCACCGGATTTTGCAAGATGGTCGCAGCCGCCGAGGGAACCAAAATCCCGCTCACATTCTCCGAGGGATACGACACAGACGCCAAGGATCGCGGGCGTCCCGTCGTCTTGATTGCGGCTGCTCTCGGCGTCACGCCAGACGTATTCCGCGAGGCATTCAGTGGTGTGACCCCCGCGCGCGATGGCAGGCCCTCCGGAGCGGAAGCCCGCGCCAATAAAGAAGCTCTGATGAAGGTGCTCAAGCCACACGGCATCACGAACGAACGCCTCGACGAAGTCTCGGACTACTACCGCTATCAGCCTCAGAAAGGCGGACTCTGGAAACAGGTTCCCGCCAAGGGGCATGTGATCGTCGAAGACGGAAAGGTCAAACAGATCGTCATCACCGAACCGGGCTCCGGTTACTCCACGGCTCCCAAAGTCGCGGCGAAAGGATTGGAGAAAGTTGCGTTCAAGGTCACTCTGAAATTTGACAAGGACCTCAAACAGAATGGAGCGATCAAGGCCGTCGAGTTGGCAATGCCGGAAAAGACAAAGCCGAAAAAATGACCTTCGAGCGACACGCAACCCTATTGATTGTGTTGAGATTGTGAGCCCTGCTGGCCCTTCCGCCAACAATGACGGCCGGATGCCGCTGCATCTCTGAAAAACGATGTTTCCGTTTTGATCCGCAATGTCACCGGGACAAACCCGTCAGAGCTCACGCCTAATAGGCTGTTCGTCACAACGGATAGAGTAATCTTGTTGGAGCGAGGCAACCGTGAAGCCCATGGCGTCACGACGCAAGACATACCTACCGGAATCCAGCACGCGGCACGATCCAAGAACCTCACCACCTCGGAATGAGATCCGACTGGGGCTCGGCCGCAAGCAGCATCTGTTTTTCATTGAAGAACGTGTCATGAAGTCGCGCTCTCGATCGATCGGCTGCCAAAGTCTCGCCATCGCCATCGCACTTGCAAGCGGGTGTCTACTGACATCCCGAACGGCAACAGCCGAACTCGATTGGCATTCGTCTCGAACGTGGGTCTTCGCCGTCGGCGTTCTTGAATGGCAGAATCCTGACGTCTGGCGCGGCATGGCGAATGCGCAGCCCAATCGTCGCGATGTCGAACTGGTGCGACATTTCCGCCAGTCGGGAATCCCAGCCGATCAGATCATTTACTTGCAGGACAAACACGCAACCCGCCATCGCATTCAGCACGAACTGACAACACTGCTGGGGCGAACGCGTCCCGATGACGTGCTGATGTTCTACTTCACGGGTCACGGATTCCGTGATCGCACGAATCATAAGGTTCACTTTGCGAACTATGACGCCATTGATGGGCCCAGCGCATGGCCGGTGCGATCCGTCTTCGATACGCTCGAAGCGAAGTTCCGGGGCGGGCGAGTCGTCTTGATGGCCGACTGCTGCTACTCAGGAGGATTGGTCGACGAAGCCCGCTTGCGACAAACCAGTCTAGGTTACGCCTGCCTCTGCTCGTCATACTCGCACAACTCGTCAACCGGCCGTTGGACCTTTACCGATTCGCTGTTGTCCGGACTGCGTGGTCACCCGACAGTCGATTTGAATGTTGACGGCGAAATCGACGTCGGTGAACTCGGCCAATTCAGCGAACTTCAGATGGCGTTTGTTGAACGCCAGAAATCGGTCTACGAATGCAATCGAGAATTTGCATCGCATTGGAGAATCGCGAAACCAACCGGCCCACGGGCCAATCGGCAGGGTGACCGGGTCGAAGCCGAATGGAAAGGAAAATGGTATCGCGCGGAAATCCTGGAAGTCGCGAGTGATCGCAGCAAAGTTCACTACGTCGGCTTCGCCGACTCTTGGGACGAATGGGTCGGATCCGAACGATTGCGCCCATTTCAACCCAAACATCTGGATGCCGGCACGGCCGTGGACGTCTTATGGGCCAAAGACCAGAAATGGTATCCGGCCAAAGTCCTACGCAGCTGGTATGGCTTGACGTTCATTCATTACGAAGGCTTCTCGGAGGAATGGGACGAGTGGGTGAACTTCGACATGATTCGCATGCCGAAGCAATAGTCCTTTCGCCGCCATATGACGCCAGTTATCTACGAGGCCGAGATCCGGCCGCATTAGTGATGCTGACCAGCTCACGCCAGTTCGCTTCGATAGTATTCGATCGTTTTGGCAAGCCCCGTGCGAAGATCAACCGTCGGCGACCAGCCCAGGATCGATTTCGCCTTGGTAATATCGGGACAGCGCTGCTTTGGGTCGTCAGTCGGAAGAGGAACATGCTTGATCGTCGATTTCGATTCAGGGATTGCGCGCAGCACCTCTTGGGCGAGTTCCAGCATCGAATACTCACCGGGGTTTCCGACGTTGATCGGTCCAATCGTCTGGTCCTGATCCATCAACAGCATCATCCCTCGAATCAGGTCGTCGCAGTAGCAGAATGATCGAGTCTGGGTCCCATCACCATAGATCGTGAGCGGCTCACCGCGCAGGGCCTGCATGATGAAATTGGAAATCACGCGCCCGTCGTTGGGGTCCATGCGCGGGCCATACGTGTTGAAGATCCGAATGATGCGAACCTGCAGTTGGTGTTCCTGGTGGTAGTTCACGCACAAGGATTCGGCAACGCGTTTGCCCTCGTCATAGCAACTGCGTGGACCGATTGGGTTCACGTTTCCCCAATACTCTTCGCTCTGCGGATGCACCGTCGGATCGCCGTAGACTTCCGACGTCGAACAATGCAGGATTCGCGCTTTGCAACGCTTCGCCAAACCGAGCAGGTTCACCACCCCGACGGTCGATGTCTTGATCGTCTTGATGGGATTAAATTGATAGGCCACCGGCGAGGCCGGACAGGCCAGGTTATAGACCTGATCGATCTCAAGCACGATCGGTTCCACAATGTCATGACGAAGCAGTTCAAACCGTGGATTGCCAATCAAATGCAGAATATTCTGCTTCCGGCCGGTGAAGAAGTTGTCCAGGCAAATGACATTGTCGCCCCGTTCGAGTAGCCGATCGCAAAGATGACTACCAAGAAATCCGGCTCCGCCCGTCACAAGAATTGATCGCACAGAATTGTCTTTCTCGATAAAGGATCGATGTCGCGGAATCTTTTTCCCGGGGGTTGCCGGAAACCTTCGCGATTCAGGCGTCAGATTTAACAGCCAATCCGATCTCGTTGAACCCCAGGATGAAATCAAGGGGACTCAACTGACGTATTCGATTCAAGACTTTTGCCAGACCTCGCAACGAATCTGGCGAGCGTCGTCAGGAATGCGTTTCCAGCCCGATTCCCGAATAGACGAATCCAAGCCGATGCATTTTTTCCGGATCAAACAGATTACGTCCATCGAAAATGACGGGTGAACGAAGCTTCTGGCGAAGCACCTCGAAGTCCGGTGATCGAAACTCATTCCACTCCGTCGCAATCGCTAGCACATCGGCTCCATTCAACGTTTCGTAAGGCGTCGGGCAGAATGTCACCTTGTCACCATAGATCTTGCGAACATTCTCCATCGCCACGGGATCGTGTGCCCGAACGTTGGCGCCCGCTTCCAGCAGCCGATCGATGAGTACCAGGGCCGGCGCTTCGCGAATGTCATCCGTACGTGGCTTGAAGGCCAGTCCCCACAACGCAACCGTCTTTTGTTTAAGGTCACCCTGAAAATGTGCTCGGATCTTCTGAAACAGGATTTCCTTCTGAGCCACATTGACGTCGTCGACCGACTTCAGGATTCGTGGTTCGATTCCGAATCGTTCGGCAACGCTGACCAGTGCCCGAACGTCCTTGGGAAAGCACGAGCCACCATAGCCGACCCCTGGGAATAGAAACGCGAATCCAATTCGCTGATCGTGACCAATCCCTTTTCGAACATGGTTGATGTCAGCCCCCACCTTTTCGCAGATGTTGGCCATTTCATTGATGAAACTGATCTTCGTGGCCAGCAAACAATTTGCCACGTACTTCGTCATCTCTGCGCTTTCCAGATTCATCACCAGAAACGGATGATCCGTACGGAGAAATGGCTTGTACAGTTCACTCAAGACTTCGCCAACCTCGGGACGCGTCACGCCGACCACGACGCGATCCGGCTTGGTGAAATCGTCGATGGCGCAGCCTTCTTTCAAGAACTCCGGATTCGACGCGACGTCAACGGCGCGTCCCGTGAGTTCCTTCAAACGCGACGCCAACTCGGCATTCGTCCCAACCGGTACGGTGCTCTTGATGACGACCACGGCGTCCGTCGCCAGATGCGGCGCAACAGATTCAATCGCACTCCACAGAATCCGCAAGTCCGCCGATCCGTCTTCACGCTGTGGGGTTCCCACCGCCAGAAAGACGCACTTGGCCGCGGGCACAACTTCGGACGCATCGGTGGTGAACTTCAGTCGCCCGGCTTGAGTGTTACGAATGACGAGTTCCGTGAGCCCGGGTTCATAAATGGGGATCTCGCCCTTCTTCAAACGTGCGATCTTGTTGGCATCCACGTCGACACACGTCACATCATTTCCGCTGTCTGCAAAGCATGTCCCCGTGACCAACCCGACATAGCCCGTGCCAATCATCACAATCTTCATCGTCGTATTTCCTTGTCGGTGCAGGCCTTCAATGCCTGGTTGGCGGCAACAGCTTTTCCCGTTTGGACACTCGCGTTGCCCAACCCAGCCATCAATGCCGACGGACTTGGCTCTGGCGTCGTTTCTACGCGAATCGGGTTACCCAAAGCAGGATTTTGAATCGCCAATTGCCGATTTTTCATTCTGAATCTGGGATTGTTGAAGCGAAAATCTGTGCCTCAGAATCGCAAGTCCTTTGGAGCCACGCAAGTCAGTTGTGGTCGCCCCCGCGTCAGGTCTTGCGATCGTCCGTT
This sequence comes from Schlesneria paludicola DSM 18645, assembly GCF_000255655.1. Lineage (NCBI taxonomy): Bacteria > Pseudomonadati > Planctomycetota > Planctomycetia > Planctomycetales > Planctomycetaceae > Schlesneria > Schlesneria paludicola. Next base: position 1,988,843 of record NZ_JH636434.1, read on the forward strand.
CGAGGAACCACGGGCTTATTGACCCTTTCTACTCCCAACGGCATCCATATGAGGATTTGATCCGGAGTGTCTCTTCGGAGAGATTCGACGTCCGCATCGCCCGGAGGTCTGGCGACATTGGGCCAGCTGGTGAAGAGATTTGGAAAAACCGTCTTTACAGGATTGGGCGTTGGGATTACGTTTCGGCCAATATTAAGGAGTCATGTCTGGCCAGGGAGGACCATTCGACCAAGACGTTGAGCCCTCATCGAGCAACGCCCCGCCTCGGAGGCAGCGGCAGCAAGTCGAACTCGCCACGTTTGCAGGTTCGCATGAAACTCGTCGCTCATGTTGGATCTTGGAAACACAGATTCAAGGTGTGTTTGGGAATCGGCAACGTCCCAGTCTATTGGTCGATAGCGACAAACATGCACCACTTCCGGCAGGCGTCCCCAGCTGGCTGCAGTACCTGCAATGTTCCATTGAGAATTCAAATTCCGTCCCGATTGCCGTGAACGACCGACTAATCCACTGAAGACGTTTTGACAACCATGACAACCCCTTCGGCCGTTTCACCGCCTCTCGAAAACTGGCTCGACGCACAATTCGCCGAGCACGCCTCGGTTCTGTCAGCAACGCGTCTTCAGTGCGGCACGGTACTTCTAGCAGCGGTTGAGGCCTGCGCGGCCTGCATCTCTCAGGGTGGTAAGATTCTGTTCTGCGGAAATGGCGGGAGTGCGGCAGACGCGCAGCATCTCGCGACCGAATTGACGATTCGGTACAAGACGAATCGACTGCCCATCGCGGGAATCGCATTGACCACCGACACCTCCGCCTTGACTGCGTGCGGGAACGATCTGGGATTCGACGAGATTTTTTCGCGTCAGGTCCATGCCCTCGGACGGCCCGGTGATGTTCTGATCGGGATCAGCACATCAGGAAATAGCCAGAATGTCATTCTGGCAGCGGAAAAAGCGGCCGAGCTTCAAATCCAAACAATCGCATTCGTCGGAGGCTCTGGCGGTAAGCTCGCCGACCTTTCCGCGATCGCACTCAAGGTTCCGTCGCGCACCACCGCGCGGATTCAAGAAATGCACATTTTCCTCGGCCACCTCCTTTGCGAACTGCTGGAGCAACGCCTGGGGCTTGTTGAGGAGAGCAGTCATGCAGCGGCCCGATGAACTCGCAGCACTTGTCCCCAAATTGCAAACCGCGCAGGTCACCTGCGTCGGCGATGTGATGCTCGATCGATTCGTTTACGGCGATGTCTCGCGGATTTCGCCCGAGGCTCCGGTTCCTGTTGTGCTCGTCAAACAGGAACTCGTCGTTCTCGGAGGATTGGGAAACGTCGCGCGCAACTTGAGCACGCTCGGTGCGAATGCGTCCGTGATTTCCGTGGTCGGTCAGGATGAGGGTGGCCGGGAAATCCGCCACCTTCTGAACGAACTCCCCAACTGCGCCCCAGACATCATTGAGATTCCGCAACACACCTCAACGATCAAAACCCGCTGCATTGCGTCCAGTCAGCAGATCGTCCGCATCGATCGCGAAGCGCAACTTTGCCTTTCCGAAAAGGCCGTCGATGACCTTGTCGCGCGGACGATCGACAAACCCGAGACCCCAGTCCTGGTCTTGTCGGACTACGGAAAGGGCGTCCTCAGCGGACAGAATGCACAACAGATCATCGTTGCGGCACGACAGGCCGGGCAATTCGTCATTGTCGACCCCAAAGGAACGGACTACTCACGATACCGCGGCGCCAATCTGATCAAACCGAATCGGCTCGAGTTGTGTCAGGCCACCGGAAGAACGGTGAATTCCAACGTCGAAATCATCGCTGCCTGTCGCGAGTTGATTGAAAAATTCGATCTGGGAGCCGTGATCGCCACATTGAGCGAACGCGGCATGATGGTTGTGACCAAGAACGGCCCGGCCATCCACCTGCCGTCCGAAGCGCGAGAAGTTTTCGATGTGTCTGGTGCTGGGGATACGGTGATTGCCACTCTGGCCGCCGCGATCGCCGTCGGAATCCCGCTGGCCGATGCCGCCTATATGGCGAATCGCGCCGCCGCCGTCGTTGTCGCCAAAGTGGGCACCGCGACGATCTCTGCGGCGGAACTCGTCCGAGCGCTGCGTGTGGAAGATGTCTCGCAGGCCGAAGAAAAAATCGTCACCGCCACAAATGCCCTGGAACGCGTTCGGTCGTGGCAACGAATGGGCGAACGTGTCGGCTTTACGAACGGCTGCTTCGACCTGCTGCATCCAGGACATGTGACGCTGCTCGCACAGTCAGCCGCAAAAGTAGATCGCCTGATCGTTGGACTCAACAGCGATGATTCTGTGAAGCGACTGAAGGGACCGACCCGTCCCATACAAAATGAAATGTCACGCAGTATCGTGCTGGCCGCGCTAAGCAGCGTGGACCTGGTGGTCATCTTCAACGAAGACACGCCGCTCGAAATCATCCAACAGTTGCGGCCCGATGTGCTGATCAAGGGAGCGGACTACACGGTTTCGACCGTCGTTGGTGCCGAATTCGTGCAGAGTTACGGCGGCGAAGTCGCACTGATTGACCTCGTTCCGCAACAAAGCACGACCCGTCTGGTCAAACAGATTCACGCGGCATAGCGCCCACCAATCCAAACGTTACGCAGAACAGGTCATTCGATGCTGGATCGCTTGCTAAGCCGGGGTGTGCTCGTCACAGGAGGCGCTGGCTTTATCGGATCGAATATTGTCGCCGCTCTCAGCGATGCCGGAGTGCCGGTGATTGTGTGCGACGTTCTGGGGACGGACTTGAAATGGCAGAATCTCGCCAAGCATGCCTTGGCGGGATTCGTACATCCGCGAGATCTTGACGCGTACTTGGCAAAGAATCCGCCTCTTTCGGCCATCGTCCATATGGGGGCCATTTCTGCCACCACCGAAACCGATGGCGATCTGGTGATCGAATCGAATTTCAACCTGTCACAACGGATTTGGAATTGGTGCACCGATCGCAAGGTTCCCTATCTCTACGCATCTTCGGCCGCGACCTACGGCGATGGCGAGCAGGGGTTTCGCGACGAAAACAGCAGCACTGCACTGCAGACGCTCCGCCCGCTGAATCTGTATGGCTGGTCAAAGCATCTCTTTGACCGGTTCGTCATGCGCGAAGTCGAATCGGGCCGTTCGCGGCCGCCGCAGTGGGCCGGACTGAAATTCTTCAATGTCTACGGTCCCAATGAGTACCATAAAGGAAGCATGAAGAGCGTCATCGCTCATCTGTACCCAAAGGTTGTGGCAGGAGAACCGGCAAAATTGTTCAAGTCGGCACATCCGGAGTATTCCGATGGTGGCCAGCTTCGTGACTTCGTCTACGTCAAAGACTGTGTCTCGGTCATCATGTGGCTACTGGAAAAGCAGACCGTCTCCGGAATCTTTAACGTCGGTACCGGTGTCGCACGAAGCTTCGCAGATCTGGCCAAGGCCACGATGGTCGCTGCGGGGCTTCCGCCGCGAATCGAGTTCGTCGACATGCCTGAGACACTCAAAGCCCGGTATCAATACTTCACTCAGGCCGACCTGACGCACCTTCGTTCCGTCGGATATTCAACACCCGCCACAACACTCGAAGACGGAGTCGCCGACTACGTCCAGAAGTTTTTGGCTGTTTCTGATCCGTATCGCTAAAAACGGGACCGGTTGGCGACGAGGTCAGATTGGGATGCGAAAAAATTTCTCACGGACCGTCTCCACGACACAGACGAAATTGTGGAACACCCAATTCGACCGTATCGTTTACGGTGTTTCAGGTTAAGGCCGACGATCAAGTTGCCGACAAAGACACGGTCGCCTCGTGTCGAACGACCGAACGGAAACGTCCACTAGCAGCCCGTTCGTTCGCTGCTCATAGAATTCGATGAAACGCGACGCTTGTCCGCGTGCGCGAACTTGCTAAACTTTCGATCCGAAACCGCCATCGTCACGACTGCGGCGGATTATGGCGAGGTAGCTCAGCTGGTTAGAGCACAGGCTTCATAAGCCTGGGGTCGCGGGTTCAAGTCCCGCCCTCGCTACTCAAGGAAAAACCCCTGGATCACAGGGGTTTTTCCTTTTCAAATTCCCTCGTTCCCAAGCTCCCGCGTTGGAACGCTTCGCCGGCCCACGCTCCTCGTTCGTTCCCTCGTTACCAAGCTCCCGCTTGGTAACGCTTCATGCGATCTCGCTTTCCGTCAAGCAGAATCGTGGCCCGGGACCCTCGTACACGCGTCCTCAAGATCGGCAATGCAGAGGATCGACCGTGCCAGGTCGCTCCACGACGGGAAAGCGCGTGTCAAGCGACGTTACCAAACAGGAGCTGTTGAAGTTGCTCAGTTCGTCGATTGGCTCGAAGCATTCGCCGGTCAGTTGCGAGTTTCGATCCTTGGAGTGGCAACCCCTTCATCCGCCCCAGAGCAGGTGAAAGGGTACAAGCCTAGGCGTGCGAGCGTTGCGATCGCTTCCCTAGGTCACAAGCCACCCCATGCATGGGCGGCAGGAGGCAATCGATGCCCGATTTAGAATGTGCCTTTGCCCTGACAGGGCAAAATTTTGCGATGGCCGGTCCCACGTAAGCGGCCTTGGCCTCGTGTCTGTCACTCGGATTTGATGGCCGTCGGGTCCATCCAGAACGGTTCCCAGATGTGTCCGTCCAGATCCTGAAAACTGCGACCATACATAAAACCGTGGTCCTGAGCGTCACGGCATGCCGTTCCACCCGCCGCGAATGCCGCTTCGGTGATTTGATCCACTTCCTGACGACTACTGCAATCGAACGCCACGAGCACTTCTGTCGTCTTGGAGGTATCCGCAATCGCTTTCGGAGTGAACTCCTTGAACCGAGCGGGGGTGATCAACATCGCGTAATTTGTCTCGCTCAGAACGAGGCACGCCGCGGTGTCATTCGTGAACTGCTCATTGAATTTGAAACCGAGCGACTTAAAGAAGTTCATAGATTTCGTGAGGTCACTCACACAGAGATTGATGAATAGACTGCGTGGCATGGACATTTCTCGCGGTGAAATTTGATCGTGAACAATTGGTACAAGGGACAAAGCATCGCGGACAACGCGAACAGGCCCAATCGAAACTTAGAACTTGATCGGGATCCAGATTTCCGTTCCGCCCCGCCCCGTCTGAGGATTGAAATCTTCGGTATACCGTTCAAAACAGGGCGATTCAGCAACTTGTAAACCCGCGTCCGGCAGCCAACTCTTCCAGATCTTGTCGATAGTTTGGGGAATTGCAGATGCGTGGCCTGTGTGCGTAAAGATCGCATAGCGATGTGCGTTCAGACGCAGTTGCTTCCAATCTTTCGAGATGTTCGCGCTTTTGCTGACTTCAACCCCCGTCAGATAGTCGAACCCATATTCCGGCTTGTAGTTCCAGCAAACTCCGTACGAATTGAGTCCAACCTGCCCGGGAGTCTTGCCGATGTGAGGCCCGAACCGCATCCATTGCTGAGGAATCTTCGCCCGGGACTCGAACGTGTAACTTTCATTCAGACCAGCGATCAAAAGCTCCGGCGCCTCTTCGAATCGAGGCGTTCCCAAACCGAGACTCTGCGCTCGGATGCTCGCTTCTTGTTCTTTGAGTTCCGGCGTCAGCGCTTCGCCAAAATCGCTCGCCTCGAAGACCGGCCTGATTTCAATCGTCGAATCGTCGAGCATCGGATTAGGGCATCGCTTGACCCATTCGATGGCCTCTTGCATCGATTTCACCTGCCAGATCCAGAAGCCCGCCACCAATTCTTTCGTCTCGGCGAATGGCCCATCGATGACGGTTCGATTTTTTCCAGAGAACTCCACGCGCACCCCTTTCGAACTGGGATGCAGCCCTTCACCGGTAAGCATGATTCCTGCTTTGACCAGTTCTTCATTGAAGTTCCCCATCGCTGTCAGCAATTCCTCAGTCGGCATAATGCCAGCCTCGGAATCTTTCGACGCTTTGACGAACACGATCACTTTCATTTCGAATCTCCTTTCCAAAGAACGAAGGACAAACCTTCGTCTCATATCACGGAATCGTTGTCCCCGTCTCGTCTCGTTTTCTCGTCTTTTCCTCGTTGCCAAGCTCCCGCCTGGTAACGCCTCTTAAATCTTGCACCGTGCGTACGAAGCCGAAAATAGCCTGGACATCTCGTACACTTCTGATGTGGCGGAAACGCTGCCAAGCGGGACCTTGCCAACGAGAAAACGAAGAGAACTGATGAGAGCGGACCCTTGCGGTGATCAATAAACTCCCGGAAGGCCCGCGAGCTCGAAAACCGGACGAATTTCGACGGTCCCCTTTTTTGCGCCCGGGAGTCGAGAGGCAATCTCGATGGCTTCGTCCAAGTTCTGGACGTCGATCACAAAATAGCCTCCGAGTTGCTCGACGGTTTCCGCAAACGGGCCATCGGTAATCAAGCGTTTGCCCCCCTGCAATCGAATCGACGTCGCCGTCGCAACGGGATGCAGAGGCGAGGCAGCCAAGAATTGCCCTTTTTCCTTCAGCTCATGGCACAGGGCGGTCGAGTCGGCCATGCACTGCATTCGTTCGTCCGGAGTCCAAGCATTCTCGTCACCATAGATGAGCAACATGTACTTCATGGTATTCCCCTTCATCGGGCGTTATCGATTCTCGAAATTCATGGTCGAACAGCGAAGCGTGTCACAGCACCTCGAGTTCAGATGTCACCGTTCAGAGACCGGGGACTGGCTTATTTGCCCGCGGCAAAGGGAAGGATTGCTCTGATCCATGCAGTGTGGATTCCAATAAATCCGGGAAAATGTAACTGCCCACTCTCTTCGACTGTGCACGGTGACGTTCAGATTACCAGCCGATCTGTCCCGATTCGACACAGGCGACCGGCAAAAATCGCTGCAGAAAGGCCCAATCCCAGTGACAGAGCACGACGCGGGCCGCCTTCACTCAGTAATCGATTCCCGTGCCGGCAAATCGACATTCGTTAAGAAAAAATCTCGAAAACGAACCTATTGCAGTTCTCGCAATCGACCTTCCAGAAACCGACGTTCCGGCTCCTGCTTTGCCAACTCCAAGGCTCGTTCGTACGACGGCCGTGCATCGGCCATCCGCCCCAGGCGACGACATAAATCCGCACGGGCGGCGTGAGACAAATGATAATCCGCCAGTTCACCCCGCGCCAGAAGTCCATCGATCAGCACGAGCCCCGCGGAAGGCCCGTCACGCATCGCAACCGCAACCGCGCGATTCAGTTCGATGATCGGCGAGGGAGTCGCTCGGAGCAAAACGTCATACAAGCTGACGATCTGAGACCAATCCGTTTCGGCAGCCGTCGCGGCATCGGAATGAACGGCGGCAATCGCCGCTTTGATCGTATAAATTCCGAATCGACGCGACGCGAGTGACTGAGCAATCAGCGATTTCCCTTCGGCAATGAACTCGCGATTCCAAAGCGATCGGTCCTGGTCTTCCAGCAAGACCAGATCGCCATTGTCCGACATCCGAGCCGTTCGTCGGGATTCCTGAATCAATAGCAGCCCAAGCAATCCCATCACTTCGGGATCAGGCAGCAATGTGAGCAGCAGTCGAGCCAGTCGAATCGCCTCGTCAGAAAGATCTTTTCGAATGAGCGAATCGCCCGACGACGCCGAATACCCCTCATTAAATACGAGATAAATCACGGACAGGACGGAATCGAGCCGATCGGGGATCTGCGATACCTCGGGGATTTCATACGGGATTCCCGCATCGCGAATTTTCGATTTTCCGCGAACGATTCGTTGCGCGATCGTCGTCGACGATGTCAGAAACGCGCGACCGATTTCCTCCGTCGTCAGTCCGCACACTTCTCGGAGAGTCAGGGCGATTTGAGTCGCAGGCGCAAGAGCGGGGTGGCAACAGGTAAAGATCAGACGCAAACGGTCATCTTCGATCTCCGAATCCTGATCGAGTGCGCGAGGCGGCTCGACCTCTTCATGACGTACGAGTTCATGCAGAGCCGAATCCAATCGCGCCCGACGCCGTAAGACATCAATTGCCTTAAATCGCCCCGCGGAAACGAGCCAGGCGCGGGGATTGGCGGGAATCCCATCACGCGCCCACTGCTCCACGGCCGACGTGAACGCCTCATGCATCCCTTCTTCCGCCAGATCGAAATCCCGGACGAGACGAATCAATGACGCCAGAACGCGCCTCGATTCCGTACGATAGACGGTCTCTACCGCCTGCTTCACTTCGTCCATTGAAGGGGCACTCATCAACCGGAATCTCCCAAGTTGCGTCGACGATTCGGGGAAGCCAGGGTCGTATGTCACGCGGTTCTGCGGATCTGACACAACAATGTCAACGGATGAGGCACATCTGTCACGGCTGACGAGGGAATGCCATCGGATCTGCAATACTAACCCCTGGCCGAACCGACGCTCAAGACTGAGAATTTGAAGCAACAGTATTTGGCCGCTTGAGTTCGTACGCTCAAGCAGCACTCGCGCTAAGCACCGCTGGGACCATCATTCTCGGATTCGATTGACGATGCACGCCGATGTCGTGATTCGCCCTGCACTTTATGAAGATCTGTTCGCCATCGTAACACTGATCAACGACGGTGGCCCCGACGGCAAACCTCGAGAGAATCTCCCATCAAATCTTCCCGATTGTTACCGTGAAAGCTTCACTCGAATTCTGCAGGATGAAAATACGTTCCTGATGGTGGCAGAACTCCATGGGCGCGTGGTGGGAACATTTCAGTTGAATTACCTGATCTGCCTCGCGGGCAAGGGGCAGGAAGACGCTCAGCTCGAAGGGGTCCACGTCCAATCACAATCGCGTGGGCAAGGGATGGGAATGCAGATGATCGCCTGGGTGATCAAGCATGCCAAGACTCGCAATTGTCGGCGAATCCAACTCACGACAGACAAAAAGCGGAAACGCGCCCATCAATTCTATGAGCGACTTGGGTTCGTCGCGTCTCACGAAGGGATGAAATTGCTGCTAGACATTTGTCAGAACTAACCACCTGCCAGGGCGAAACATCCGGATCGGATGACCGGGGACTGGCTCATTTTCCCGTGGTAGAGGGAAGGATGCCCTCGCATCCAATTGAAGTAACGGGGACTGGCTCCCGCCAGCGTTAAAAAACGCCATGCCATCGTCAATGCCAAGGTGCCTGTCCCACTTACTTCAACAGGATATAAGTCGATGCACTGTGGATTCCAAGTGAATCGGGAAAATGTGCCTGCCCCCTCTCTTCGGGCCGCGAACGGTGACGTTCGGCAAAGCCGTCCATCCCCGGCCACCCGAAGCTTTCGGTGTGGCGAGACGTGAGGAAACGGTTGATCGAAGTCGGTCTCCTCATGAAGCGTTCCCTGCGTCGATTCGTCCACCGATCGCCAGTCGATACCACGGGCGGCACTTCTTCGTTCTTGCCATCCGGCGATCTCGCGTTCGTTACGTCCCTCACCATCGACACATTCCGCGGCAATGACATTTTTTTCGCTCACGAACCGGGCCCGCCTTCTGCTTTTCGACATGGAGACACTAGAGTTCAAACACAGTCGATTTCATTTCTGTTGCGGTCAGATGTCCGGGTTTCACTCGTACACATTCCAACATCATGCAAAACGTGCAATCAGACAATCGCCAAAGTCGCCGATACAACGCCCGCAAATTGGGATATCGCGCTGCGATCGTTGTGGGAAAAGACCTGCACGAGTTTCCGGTGATCGACTTTTCCGCCAATGGAATTCAGATCGAGATTCCGCCGTCCGTCGTGCTGCCCCCGACGGGGACGCTGCACTTCAGGGATCACGACTACCGCTATACCATCAAACGCGAAAGTCTCGAAGAGGGGGCAAGACGGCTCGGCATGGAACTACGCGCCGTGCTGCTCGACAACTCGTCCCGCGCCATTCATTATCAACCTGAGCACTTCACCGGCAAAGGCTATTTGCTACGGAAGAAATGGAGTGTTCTGTTCTGGTCGACCGCGCTGACGGGACTCTGCATTACGCTCGCCGTTGTTTACGGTCCTGCAACGGGCCTGAATACAGGCTCGAACGGCACCCTCTGGGAACAACTCGTCCGCAACATCCAATCCCCTTCGACGGCATCCGGTTGGAACCTGCTTGCAAATCGCTCATCGTCCCAAGACAGCACCAATCTCAACGCGTCAACCAGCAGCGGTTCCAAAAACCGATCAGGCAATGTGACCGAGACACTCAACCAGGCTCGCACGTTCTTCAGTCAATCCAACTATATCGCTGTCGTCGAGTCCTGTACGCAGGCGATTTCGATAAACGATCGCAATGCCGATGTCTGGCACTTGCGCGGCAACGCCTATAAGGGTCTCGCCCGATACGACGAAGCCATCAACGATTTCACACGAGCGATCTCACTCAATCCAAAAGCTCAGGTCATCCAGGCCGATCTCGCGGAAACCTTTTGTGATGCGGGCCGCTTCAACGAAGGCATCAAGCAATCCGAACGCAGCTTCAAGCAAGCGGCTGGTGACCTGCGGCTCCGATTCAAGCAACTGGCATCCCGCGCCTATCAAGGCCGATCAAACAATCGTCTGCAGGACGGCGATGAAGAAGGTGCTCAGTCCGACCTCGCGCAGGCGGAACGCTGGATGCACTAGCCGCCTGATGACGTAACGGGGACTGGCTCCGCCCCGATTAAAAAACGCCATGACGTTCTGAACGCGAAGGTGACTGTCCCCCTTACTTCAACAGGCCGCTAGACAGGACAATCAAGCGATGTCCTGCGATCTTCAATTCGTCCACCGTCGACGGGTTGCGGCCTGACACACAGCAGGCAGACCGCGAGGAATGTCAGCGGAATCACCACGGAAGAGTAATTCACGATCACGACGGCCCCTTTGACAGTGTGAATTTTCTGATTGATGGACCGCCCCTTCGTGAATCGAAAACACTTGTAGAACCAGATCGAACTTTCCATCGAATGCCTGTCCGCGCTTGCAAGAGGCGAACGACTGAATTCAAAGACGTTTTGGCGGTCGGCAGAATACTCGATTCTGATTTGTCCCCAGTGGGACTGTCCCTTCACTGCCACCCCGAGCATTGAATTGCCGCACTTCAACGCATCGCTAACGTAAAGGCTTCTGACCCAACCGCTGGCGAATACACACGCCAGCAACAGCGACACAAGGCCGAGTCTTCGCGTCCAATCACCGAATGTCGACTTTGATGGCCTGGGAATTTTCCGTTTATTCCTTCGAGAAAGTTTATCGACAGCGATCCTGAAACGTTCAAATTTCTGCAATTCGACCGACAACCCCTTCTTAGGCCTCAACATTCCCTGATTCTAAACAAGTGAACATCCGATAACGAAGCAGAACGCGCAGTTTCCGCCGAAGCGACGTGGCTCGATGACAACATCAATGCCGCTCGAGAAGTTCGGATACTGCAGAAGTGGTCGTTCTCGTTCGATATCATGCTCTCGAAGGATCGCTTGAAGTGGCCATTGTGAATGCTATTACAGCGAAAAAAGCATCTCAGCGAGCCGTCACGTCCCGGCGCATGACCGAATTGGCGGACAATCTCGAGCGACGCATGTTCAATTCAGTGGATGATTTCAACCAGCTGAACATCGAGACGAAATTCGTAGCCCTCAACGCACGAATCGAGGCTGGACGTGCCGTGGGAGAAAGTGGTCGAGCCTTTGACGTCGTCGCCCAATCGATCCAGGATATTTCTCGACGAACTGGCGAAGTTGCGGAGAAGCTGGACGTCGAATTTCGATGCCTGCTCAAAGAAATGCGTGAGATTACCGAAGATCTCGCCATTCACTCCCGCGGTGAGCGTTTGAGCAACCTCGCGCTGATGAACATCGACTTGATCGACCGAAATTTGTACGAACGGTCCTGCGATGTCCGCTGGTGGGCCACAGATCAGAGTGTGGTCGACACCCTGATGGATGCTTCGCCTCAATCATTGTCACACGCGAACATCCGACTGGGCCAGATTCTCGACTCTTACACAGTCTATTTTGACATCGTCATCACGGACCTCACCGGAAAAGTGCTGGCGAATGGCCGCCCCTGTTCGTTTGATTCGATTGGAACAAATGTCGCGACGCAAAACTGGTTCATGTCCGCGTTACAGACCGCCAAGGGGACGCAATATGTCCAGAGCGAGGTGATTCAATCACCTTTGTGCGGCAACGATAATACGATTATCTTCGCATGTGCCGTTCGAAAAGGGGGGCAACCCCACGGTGATGCAATCGGCGTCCTTGCCATCGTGTTTCGCTGGGACGCGCTGGCTCAGGTCATTGTGGAAAGCACACCACTTTCGTCCGCAGAATGGCCACAAACCCGGGTATGCATCCTGGATGCGCACGGCAGATTGTTGGCGGACACGGCGGGAGGATTCGGAGATCTTCTTCAAGTTCCTGCCTGGAAGGAGATTCAATCGTCTCCCCGAGGATTCCGAATGGCAATGCTCACAGATGAACCAGTCTGTATCGGCCATGCGAAATCACCAGGTTACGAGACCTATCGTACCGGTTGGTATTCGCTGATCTTGCAAAAAGACAGCGCCGTCTGATCCCCCGGATGACTGATCGCTGCGACAAAAGCAATCGTGAAGCCAAGCACCGGCCTCCGTCTCAACTTCGTTGGCGGGCCAGACCGAATAATCCTAACTCCACGCCCACATTTCATAGGCAAGTCCACCTTCAAAATTAGGGGGGGGAATTTGAAAGTAATGATAAGCTTTCCTGACCACATGGTTACTGAACATGGAGTTCAGGGTAGCAATAGAGAATTTGAACCGCTCATCGAAGCCACGCTCCAAGAAATCAAAGCAGTTCTAGAATTCCGCCGTCCTTTAAAGCTGCCACCAGCAACAAAAGACGTGTTCGATCTGCTTCGAGATGCGTTTCACAAAAGATGACCTTCAATTCGACTGCGAAGCCGTTACAACCAGTGACGGCTTTTTTTCGTTTTAGGAGGAATCGAATCATGAATCAGAAGGAACTCAATGCCATCCAAGCGGGAATCGAGTTTCACAGGTCGGAACTCGCCAAGACCGAGAAGCAAGTCTTCATCAGTCCCGAGGACTTCAGTCGTTTGTCGGACGACGAGAAAGCGAAATGCACGACCGGTTTCGGTGGGCTGACGCTTCGCACTGTTCCGATCACTGAAGCCGACCGAGAGGAAACAAGGCGAGCCATCGAGGGTTTTGAGCGGCGATTGCCGTTCGAACTGAGACAGTGAGAATTCTCCTTGGACAAGCTGAACGCACAGGCTGTCGACATTTCGAAAACTGAAACGAAAACCATAAAATGAACAGACGATTCCTTCCAACATTCGGCGAAGTCCTGCTGACGCTGTTCTTTCTGTGCTTAGTGGCTTGGGTGGTACGCAGCCAATTCTGAGTACAGCAGCCGCGACAATGAGACGAGACACGATCAGCAACGAGCTAAGCGGGTGGCTCGTCCGCCCAATTTCTCACTCCATATCGAGTGATCGTCTGAAAAATTTCCGGCGTCTCGATCGTCCTTGTCCGGGCGAATCGTCTCCTCCCAACATCGCTTGCACATCCCGACGCCTTGGCGACATTGCGTCACCCATTCGTCGCAGCGATTGCATTTTCTTCTGCTCGAAGTCGACTTTTTGCCGTCTGCCATCATTCCGCACCATTGAGACTCTTGTGGTTCGTCGCCCTGTAACCTTTCGGTTTTCGGTCGATTCACTCGCCAAAAGGTTACAAGGAAGACCACAGACCAAAAGGTTACGGACCAGAAATGCAAAAAACCCCTAGAAAACTAGAGGTTTTTCAAGTGGAGCGGAGGGGAGTCGAACCCCCGACCTCTGCATTGCGAACGCAGCGCTCTCCCAACTGAGCTACCGCCCCAAATCGTCGATTTTTTCGGTCGAGTAAACAATGTAGCAGAAACCGATTCGGCTGCAAAAGCAACCTGACGAAATCTGTGGCTGGGTCTTCCATCCCAACCAACCTGCACCGCCCTGCCCCCGACACCCCCTCGGAATGTCCGAAGTACAGCGCGTAAAGGTTGATCCTGCCGGGCGACCCGAGTATCGTTCCGACACGTTCGCTTGACGAGATCACAATAACATTGGGTCAGGCGAACTCCGAAACAAATAACTCCAAGACGTCTGCCGCGACGTGTCCGCGTGCAGCGACCAACGTGCTTTCATGAAAACCCGTGAATTTTTCGCAATTCACGGAGACGAAGGAGCCAGAACGTGACGGAACGAGTGGTGATTATCGGGTCTGGTCCCGCCGGTTGGTCGGCGGCCATTTACGCGTCCAGAGCCAACCTCGAACCACTTGTCTTCGAAGGAGCGATGACCGAAGAAAATCGCATTCGAGGGACACTGCCCCTGGGACAGTTGTCGATGACAACGGAAGTCGAGAACTACCCTGGCTTTCCGGCAGGTGATCTTTCCCCCTACCTGAAGTCGTCCTTGCCCGAACATCACGTCCCGTTCCGCGATCCCCACATGACCGGCGTCACCGGCCCAGAATTAATGGAGCTGATGCGGCAGCAGGCGAAGAATTTCGGTACCCGGATCGTGACCGACGATGTCGTCTCCGTTGATCTGTCGAAAAAGCCATTCGAGATTAAAACGCTCGAAGGTCAGCACGTCACAGCCCATTCGATCATCATTGCCACGGGTGCCCGCGCCAACTACCTCGGCCTGCCTTCGGAAGACGGCTTCAAGAACCGTGGGGTGTCGGCCTGTGCGGTTTGCGACGGCGCGTTGCCACGGTTCCGCAACAAGCCGTTGGCCGTGATCGGCGGCGGCGACAGCGCCATGGAAGAAGCCAGTTACCTCACCAAGTTTGCCTCGACTGTGTATCTCGTCCATCGACGTGGCGAATTCCGCGCCAGCAAGATCATGGCGCAACGAGCTCTTGAAAACCCCAAAATCACCGTCAAGTGGTTCACCGGTGTGGAAGAAGTCCTGGGCAACGACAAAGCGGGTGTGACAGGGGTCAAGCTGAAAAACCTGCAGACAAACGAGGTCGAATCGCTCGACGTTTCCGGGATGTTCTGCGCCATCGGGCACACACCGAACACCGACTTCCTGGGTGGACAGATCAAAACGGACGACAAGGGGTATATCCTTTACTCCCAACCGTTCCGGACGAATACCAGCGTCGATGGCGTCTTCGCGGCAGGGGATGTGGCCGACAGCTACTACCGGCAGGCCATTACCTCGGCGGGAACGGGCTGCATGGCCGCTCTCGACGCCGAACGCTGGCTCGGTGCCCAGGGAATTCACTGAATCCCATTGCGGATGGCGCAAGGGAATCGACTACGCCGACGAGATGATCAAGTCGCCGCCCGCCGGATCATGTGGATTCAGCGGGCGACGATTCCTGTGATGGAAAGAAAATTGAAATGCTGACGAAAGCGGGCTGTCTGGCGCGACGAGCAAGATTGTGGGAAAACCTTCCTTCGTCGTGCGAATGGGTGCTCGTTGCCGATCCGCGGCACGTCTATTACTTGTCGAATTTCTGGATTCATCCTCTGACCTTCTCGGCGGGCGAACGATGCTGGCTGCTGCTCGAACGCGAGGGGAAAGCGACGCTGCTTGGCGATAATTTCTCGCTACGCTCGCGCGCAGGTGAGCCGTTTGCCGACGACGAGGTCATGGTCAAGTGGTATGACCACAAGCACTCTGTCATCAATCGCGACCACGCACTCCTTAAAGCGGCAGAACAGATCGCCGATCGTCTGTACGGACGAGTGGGTGCCGTGGAAGCCGAATGGCTGCCCGTCGGAGCTTTCGAACTGCTGGGACTCGATCACGAACAGCATTCGGTGCGTCTCGAAGCCGCCGATGTCGGTCGCAGCAACGCAATCGATCTGGGAACGACGCTTCGCTCGTTGCGTCGACAGAAGCACGATGATGAAATCGCCCTGCTGAAAGAATGCATGCGCGCTGGTGAAGCGGGCATGCTGCGACTGCGAGAAATCATTCGTCCCGGCATCAGTGAGTTCGAGATTTTCTGCGAAGTGCAACGTGCGGCCATCGGTGCGGCAGGTCGCCCCGGACTGATCTACGGTGATTTTCGTGCCGCCAGCCCGTCAAAGCCGAAAGTCGGCGGGTTGCCAACGGACCACAAGCTCGAACCGGGCGAAATGTTCACGCTCGACTACTCCGTCGTGCTCGACGGATATCGTTCAGACTTCACGAACTGCCTGACGGTCGGCGAACCCAATGCGCAGCAGAAACATCTGTATGATCTGGTCTCGGCAGCGCAACGGGGCGGCGAAGCGGTCCTCAAGGCCGGCACGTTAGCCAAGGATGTCTTTAACGCCGTCAACAAGCCGATACTGGACGCTGGGCTGGCGGACAAATTTGCCCATCATGCCGGACACGGAATCGGGATGGCTCACCCCGAGGCACCAATCCTGGTCCCTGACAGTGAAGACGTCCTCATGGCGGGCGACGTCATTACGCTGGAACCGGGTCTGTATGTCGAAGGCATCGGTGGCATCCGCATCGAGCACAACTACCTGATTACCGAGACCGGTTACGAACGGCTCAGCAATCACGTGATCTCGCTCACCTGAACCCAATCGCCAAAAAGGGCGTGCCGACCATGACTATGACGTTGATTCGCTTCGACCGTGTGACCAAGCGGTTCCATGCGGTCGTCGCACTCAACGAGGTCAGCTTTGAAGTCCGTAAAGGCGAATTCCACGCGCTTTGTGGCGAAAATGGTGCCGGCAAAAGTACGCTGATGAAGATCCTTTCAGGAGTCATCACGGAATACGACGGCACAATCGAGCTGAATGGAAAGCCCCTGATCATTCGCGGGACACGCGATGCCGAAGCACTGGGCATCAGTATCATCCACCAGGAATTGAATCTGGTGGGTGACCTGTCCGTCGCGGCGAACATCTACCTGGGGCGTGAGCTACGCACTCCGCTCGGTTTGCTCGACGATCGACGAATGGAGCAGGAAGCCGCCAAGCTTTTCAAACAACTTGATTGCCCAATCGATCCGCGGTCTCCGGTGCGATTACTCAGAATCGGGGATCAGCAACTGGTCGAAATCGCCAAGGCCATTTCGTTCGAGTCGGCAAACAACGAAGTCTCCTCCGGCCGACAAAATAGCACAGGTGAATCAGTCGCGGGGATCACCCCGCCAACGTCCCGCATCTTAATCATGGACGAACCGACCAGCGCCCTGACCGAATCCGAAGTCGAACGGTTGTTCAGGATCATTCAACGGCTGCGCGATCAAGGTGTGACCATCGTGTACATCTCGCACAAGATGGACGAGATTTTTCAGCACGCCGATCGAATTACGATTCTTCGCGACGGACAAATCGTCAAAACGCTCGATAAGTCCGCGACCACGCCGCGTGAAGTGACGCACTTGATGGTGGGCCGCGAAATCGGTGCGAGCGAGTTTGGCGCGAATCGCTCCATCGGTGACATGGTCTTGCGAGTCGAACAACTGTCATTGCCCTGGCGCGGACACGTTCGGCAGTGGAGACTGAAAGAGATTTCCCTTTCGGTACGGCGCGGCGAAGTCCTTGGCATCGCGGGCCTGATGGGAGCCGGGAGAACGGAACTCCTCGAATGCCTGTTCGGCGCCAGCCCAGAACCGCCTCAAGGCAAGATCGAATTGGATGGAAAAGACGTGCAGTTCGCCCACCCGTCCGAAGCGCTGAATGCCGGGATCGGGCTCGTCACCGAGGACCGAAAACGTTACGGCATCTTCACGGACATGACCGTGCGTGAGCATATCACCCTGTCATCGCTCACGGACGTGGCACAAGTTGGATTCGTGAGGGCCGGTGCCGAAAAACAGGCGGCGGATGAATCGATTGGCGCACTCCGCGTCAAAACCGCAGGCCGCGAGGCCGCCATCACCAGTCTGAGCGGCGGCAATCAACAGAAATGCATTATCGCCCGCGCGCTGCGAACTCAGCCCAAACTCCTGCTGCTGGATGATCCCACGCGCGGCATCGACGTGGGTGCGAAAGCTGAAATCTATCGCTTGATCGACGAACTGTGCGGACAGGGACTCGCCATCATCTTTACATCGAGCGAACTGCCGGAACTGATCACGGTCAGCGATCGAATTCTGGTACTGTGCGAAGGCCGTGTGACGGCGGAATTTCGCCGAGGCGAATTCACCGAACAGAAGTTGATGGAAGCGGCGACCACCACGGCATGAGGCGTCACCCTTCATAGGTCGGGGACTGGCTCATTTTCTTGCGGCAAAGGAAACGATTGTTCTCGTCGATGCCGTGTGGATTCCAATGCCCCGAAAATGCGCCTGTCCCCGCTCACTTCAGGTCGTGAACGGTGACGCGTGAGCTTCACCGAAGCCATCGCCCATCACCCACAACCAAGCAACGATTTGACCACGCAGGAATCACTCGCTACGGGCGAGCGCCAACGCGCCGTGCACAACCACACTTTCCCCCAACTCAGCCGGAACGAGCCGGTACGAGTCTTTCAGTGGTGGAAACACGTATTGCTGCACGGCGGCACGGAGCGGGGCGAAGAAGATCTCTTCGCCAACGAGCGACACACCACCGCCGACAACGACGACTTCCGGTGCCAGCAAGGTGATCATCTGGGCAATGCCCCATCCAAGCACGCGCGTCGCCGCGACATATTGTTCTCGAGCCAACTGATTGCCTGCGGCCGCCGCTTCACCAATTGCCTTGGTCGTAAGCTGCTCAAAGTTGCCGCCGCAACGCTCGCGAAAATCGTGCAGGTCTCGTGTTGCCTCGCCTGCTTGTCGCATCGACTCCAGCCGAATCCGTGTCGCATGCGCGATCCCCGGGCCCGCCGCATGGGATTCGATCGTTTGCTTGTAGGAGGTCGCGTCGAGTCCCGGTCGCAGGTGACCGATTTCGGCAGAGGCGGGACGATCGGTTCCATGGATCTTGCGGTTGAAGACCAGGCCGCCACCGATACCTGTTCCGACCGTCACATAAAAGACGCTGTGCGCATCGCGGCCGGCACCGAAGCTGGCCTCGGCGAGTGCCGCGACATCACAATCGTTCCCCAGCTTCGTTGGAACACCCAGTTCCTGCTCCGTCCATTGACTGAGCGGAAATTGATCCCAACCGGCAATCTGGTGGCTGGTCTGTACGATGCCGCGACTGCCAAAAATCGGTCCGCCGAATCCATAGGCCGCGCGCTGAACCGAATGGGCCGCCACCAGCTTGCGACCGACTTCCTTGATCTGATCGCGAATCCCCTGGCCGCCCGCTGCAGGATTCACATCGAGCCGTTCGAACGCGACAAAATCTGATCCGTCTCCGCGTCCCACACCAAGCTGCAGTTTCGTGCCACCGATTTCAATACCGAGAAACATGACCTGACGGCTCCGCCGAGATTGAGAAAAAAGAATGAGAGGCTGTTAATGGAATCGCGGCCGAGATCGTTGGAATTCCAACAGTCTCGGCCGACGATGCGTGCATTACGACTTACACAATGCAAGAGCTCGACGAACTCTGCATCCACCTGAATGCGGCTGAGTGTTAGTTACGAACCACATCGCTTGTGAGCGAGCTATCCAGCCAGGACGTGGTCGCCTTCTTGTTCGATTGCGACATCTTGGTGGCGGATGCCGGCTTCTTGGCGACTGGCATCCGGTCACGCGGAGCGATCGCTCGTGTCGTCACGCGAGATTCCAACCGTAGTGCCTGCGGAACCGTTTCTCCCGGCGTTTCGTCGGGGATTGAAACGGGAGGCGTCAGATCCAACTCGGGCTTTTTCGTTTCAATGTCCGTATCGTTGAATGGGGCTGTGCCAGGCCGCTGCTTATGAAGTGGCTGCGTAAAATTGTCTTCTGCGGGGTTGGAATCGAACGTCTTTCGTCGCGCCGGAACAGGCTCCTCTGGTGGAGAACCGGGTCGACGAGTCGAATTCGTGAATCCATCGTTGTTGTTCAAATACGGATCATTCGATGTGCCACCCGTATTCTGTTCGCGCCTCAGCTGTCGATCAATTTCCTTCTGGCGAAGTTCAAGCTGGTTGAGCCGTTGCAGCACATTGGACGTATCAGGTGTCGGACTGCCCGTTGTCGGCGTCCCGCCGTAGTAGGTGGACGTTGAAGGAATCGGAGCAGCAGGGTTCGCAGCACAATTCGAACAGGTTGAACCACCCGCATATCCACCCGTCCCACAGGAATTGCAGGTGCTACATCCTGATCCGACGTAAGATTGAGCAGCACCGTATCCGGCATAGGACTGGCCACCGTAGTACGAATCGTATGCGTAGGCAGGTGCATAGTTCGCAGACTGGCTGCAGGTGCTGCAACCTCCGCCTCCGCCATAGCCACCGTACGAAGCCATCGACACCGGTGCGTAGGCAACCGTTGTTGGAGCGTAGGCGGAATAGGCCATCCCATAGCCACTACCGTAATTCGTACCGTAGGCAACTCGGTTCGCACGAATGCTGCCCACAGGGCCGAAGATTGCATCATACATCCAGGGAATGACGCCGGCCTGAACGGGGGCGGGTGCCACCGAGTTCAGTCCCAGGACCGTTCCCAATACCATCACATATCGTGTTAGACGAGCCATTGTGACCATCACCTTCACGCAGAAACTCCTATACGAATCGTCGCAGGCGCCCAGACCTCCGTGACGCCGACGATCCGAAAACGCGGTTCTTACCGCCGTATCGCAAACTCCGACTTTCGCGTTTCAATCCCTTTTAACGCTGCGGACCGAGCAATGTCAACGAGTTGTAAAGCGAGTTTCATAGTTTTGAACCGGGATAAACACGACAAGTTGCCGAATCGCTAAAGTCGTCGGAAGTCCAGACGGGGAACATACGTATTCAATCCGGCAGTCGATTCACGTATGCGATTTCATCGATCGAAAAAGGGCCGAGCTCGACCAGCCGACCATCGGCACGATCCGTCCCCAACAGGACGAGCTGGCCATTCACACTCTGCCGCGAATCGGGGAAACCACAAAATTGGCGGCCGTCCTGCAGCCCCAATTCAATTTGTGACGTCTCTTCAATTCCCAAGTTCTCATGAACCAACTCCGGGAACCGAGACCAAGCCCACAGCCACAGTGTTTTTTCTGCCGTCACTTTGCCAGCGATATCCAGCCATTCGACATCCGCTTTCAACAGTTCTGAGCGACGTGCGCCCTGGCACCATGGCTTTAGAACGTTGTTAATCCACTCTTTTCGCGCCGTCACCAGTTCGTCAAAGTTGCTCATGAAGTGCGTCAGGCTCCGCCGGATTGATGGGTGTCTGTTCAAATTGAATCGAGGATTTCAGCATCGCTCGAGGATTTCGGTCCTCGATTCCAGGCTCTCGCTTGATATCGCCTTTTGCAATCTCGTTTTCTGATCTGGAGGAACATGGACAGGAACCCTTTTGCACATTTTTGATGTGGAGTCAGCCATGCCATGCCTACATGGCCCCCCCTCCCGAGGTTGGCAACAGCGTGACAGGACATTGCCCGTTTAGGATCTCGTCTTTGGTCGGGGGATCGTTCACCTGCCGCTGAACCACCAGTGAGGGATTTTTCAGTCGCCCCAAGATGGGCGGCAGATCCTCGCGATTCACTTCACTCAACCAGCGAACGTCCCCTCCCTGAAGACACGCCACGGCCACACCATCCAGATACGCCACACGATTCGAGGCCGTTCGGGGCACTCGATCCTGACGCGTGATGATCCCGACCAGATTGAGCGGGTCAGCCCCCGAGATCACAATCAATTCTCGTTGAGCCCCCTCGTCACGCAACCGTCTGAGCTGTTGCACGCTGTCGGTTAGCGCAAATTGTTCTCCGGCCACTCCGGCGATAAACCGGCCGCCTCGAATTTCGCCGCGTGCTTCAAGCCGCCTTAGGACCTGAAGCAACTCAAACCAATTTGGACATCCATCTTCTTGTTCGAGCAAGTCTCGGAAGACGACACCCCACCGCCGCAACAAGAGCCAGGCCCAATCCTCGGCCACTTGTTGCGGATTCAATTCGGAAAGTCCCGCATCGAGCAGTTCCGTTCGAACCTCAACCGGCGGCATTGCGGCAACACGTCCCGACGGGGCCGCTTGCTTACGCGGGTTTGGCTTTTCGGAAGACAGCGGTACGGCATCGAGCGAATGCACGGCCTCGGCGCGGATCGACCAACGTCCCACCGCCGTTTTGACCATCCGCTTGCGTTCCACCTTCTGACGACCGGGACGTTTTGCCGCGGCACGCTTCTCGCCGACCAGTGAACGCAATCCCGCAAATCCATCGGCCGTGAGAGCCCCTCGCGCCACCAACTCTCCGAGTGCATCATCAAGATGATCGTTCAACATTTTGGTGGCCGTCAGCAAATCGGCCGCGAACATCGCCCCCCGCGACTTGAGCAATTCAAACACCTGCCGCGCTGGACTACTGAGCCCCGTCAGATCGATCTCGGTCAGCCGAGCGGACAACCAGCGAGAGTCTTCTCGCAAAAACAGTGAAACGGGGGCGACCCGCGTCAGACTGGCCATGGGTCGAGATTTGTCCACACTTCGCTTCGGCGGGAAAAGCCTCACCCACCCCACTTCGCCCGTCAGACAGAGTTCATCCAGCCATGCTGGACGATAGTCGTCAATTCGGAGAGGCAGGATATCGCGTTCCCACGCGACGGAAGGAATGTCGAGCCCCTGCAGTTGGGCAATCACTTCGAACAGGCCGTTGGCACCACCGCGTCGATGAGACCACGAAACTCCGTGATGCCGCGTCAGGAACCGCATGAACACATCAACGCCCACCGGTTCAATCTGCTTTCGCAACCCATCCATCGTCTGTCGATGAATTCGCGCCAGCAGCCGCCGATGGCACCATTCCGTCGAAAGCACACTTGGAAAATTGCGTGATTCCTCGTCCTCACAACCACATGCCTTCGCACAACTCACAGTCCCATCCGACTCGGCCGTCTGATCGTCGGTGGAGATACTGGCATCAGTCTCCACCGATCGCCCCGTGAATTGTCCACGAAGGACAATTCCCTCGCCTTCCAACGCTTCAAGTGCCGCCGTCGCCTGACTGGCTGTGATCCCGACGCGCAACTGGACCGCTTCCGCGCGGATTGGCCCACACGTTTCAAGCAACCCGCGAACACGAGCCACGCGAGCATCGGTCGATTCCCAGTCGTGCCTTACGCCTTCCGGCACTGTGACAGCAGGATGTAACGCCGCCTGAGGAAACTCCGCGAGTACGGCTGGGATTCGTTCGGTCGCAGCCCAAGCAACCGGTGCAGATCGAAGAGTACCGTCATCCGTCATGACCTCACGACGAACTTCCGTGGCCCGACCGCATCCAACCAATTCCTGGAACAGCTCACGCCATTCCGGCGACTCATGCGCGGGCAACAGGATCCGGCTCAAGAGCACATCATGCAATTCGTCTGCATTACGAACCAGCGGCTGCGCTTCCGCCACCACTCGAGAAATTGCCTCGGGATCAAGACGCCCCAGATCCTGCACGCCTTCGACAGAGAGCGAACGACGCGTCGAGACAGCCCGGGCACGGCGTTCGGCAACCTCACCACCATCCAGGAACGCATACGGATTGGCGTTGATCAGTTCATAGCTGAATGGCGAGGGTTCACGCGTGTCGCGCGCGATGAATTCGATCTCGCCACGCTCCGCACGCCCCAGCACGACCTTCAACATTTCCATGTCGTGTGCTTCGTGCAGACAGTCATCCATCGTTTGTTTGACGAGCGGATGATCGGGCAATTCGATATCGCCCACCACATTTTCCTGACATCCTGTCAGCTTGGGAAAGACCGCCGTCAACAGGTCTTCACTGCGAAATCGCTGCAGCGCCGGCGGCACCTTCTTACCCATTTTGGCCCGCGAGACCTGGAGAGCACGAGTGGCGTTCCAGCGCCAGCGATTCTGAAAGATCGGCACGACCAGCACCGCCTGCTCGAACATCGCTTGGACATTGCGCGGATGCAACATCGGAAACATGCTCTCCAAAGGAAAGCTGTGCTGCGGCCCCAATGAAAGAACGATTCCATCGTCGTCGGCATTGGCTTGCAGTTCGAAGTCGAACGACCGACAGAACCGTTTTCGCATCGCCAGCCCCCACGCACGCGTCAGGCGAGTGCCAAACGGAGCGTGAATCACCAACTGCATCCCGCCACTTTCGTCAAAGAAGCGTTCAAAGACGACGCGACGCATCGTCGGCAACAAGCCAATCGCAGCCTTCTGAGCACGTGCATATTCGACCGCTTGATGCGCGGCATCCAGGCTGACCTTGGCTTCGAGAACCAGCCAGTCCTCGGCGGCTTGCGGATCATCGAGTCGCGATTCAAGGTCTTCACGCAATCGCGACACCTCTTCGGACAGTTCGTACGTCCGGCCGGGTGCCTCACCACGCCAGAACGGAATCGTCGGCGGAGCCCCCCCGGCATCGGTGACGATTAAATCACCGCCGCGCAAGTACCGAATTCGCCATGAGGTGTTCCCCAGCAGGAAAATATCGCCCGCCTGACTTTCGGTGCCAAAGTCTTCGTCGACAGAACCGACAACGATCTGCTCGTCTTCGGTGACCACTCGAATGGCAAACACCTCAGGAATCGCGCCGGCGTTTGCGATCGCCGCCATCCGCGCCCCGGGACGCGCTCGCAGCCGTTTCCCGACCTGATCATGATGCAGAAACACGCGGCTGCGTTCAGCCCCCGGAACCATCCCTTCACTCAGCACGCGCACGACGCGGTCAAATTCATAACGAGACAGGTCACGATAGGGCGCTGCACGCCGCATCATCGCAAATAACTCGTCTGTCCCACATTCTTGCGTCGCCACTTCGGCAACGATCTGCTGCGCGAGCACGTCCAGCGGCGCAACGGGAATCGGCACAACATCCAGTCGACCGTGATGAATGGCACGCATCACTGCCATGCATTCGAACAATTCGTCACGCGTCAGCGCCACGAGCCGCCCCTTGGGAATCAGCCCCAAGGCATGCCCCGACCGACCGATTCGCTGCAGGAAGGTGGAAATGTTCCGGGGCGAACCGATCTGAATCACCAGATCGATGTAGCCCACGTCGATCCCCATTTCGAGCGATGCCGTCGCAACGACGGCTTTCAATTCGCCTGACTTCAGCCGCTGCTCCGTATCGTGGCGATGCTTGTAGGCCAATGATCCGTGATGGCTGCTGATCGCCTGTTCGCCCAGCAACTCGCTCAGTTGATGCGTCAGTCGTTCCGCAAGTCGCCGCGTATTGACGAAGATCAAGGTGGCCCGGTGCGAATTCACCAGTTCGACGATTCGCTCGTTGACCTCGGCCCATTGCTCGTGCATGCACACGGCCCCCAGTTCACTGGGGGGAATCTCAATCGCCAGATCAAGTTGTCGTTGATGTCCAATATCCAGAATCACCGGCGGCGCATCGCCATCATGCACAAACATCGCTTCGGCGTGAGGGGGCTGGTCGTCGAATGGAAGCAACGTCTCTTGGACTTTGCCCGAACGGCGACGCTTGGTCGTCGCAGGGCGATTCTGCAATTCGGGCACAACGGCAGAATCCGTCGCAACAGTGGAAGCAGTCCCCTGACCGACGGGCGTCCGCACGCCAACCAGAAACTCGGCAATTCGATCCATGGGACGCTGTGTCGCCGACAGACCGATTCGCTGAGGATTTCGCCCACATAACGTGCTCAAACGTTCCAGCGTGATGGCCAGATGAGAACCGCGCTTGTCACGAACAAGTGCATGGATTTCATCGACGATCACAGTTTCCACAAATCGCAGTGTCTCGCGACTTTTGGGACTCGTCAGCATCAAATACAGCGACTCGGGCGTCGTCACCAGAATGTGCGGAGGCCGCTTCACCAATGAAGCACGTTTAGACGCCGGGGTATCTCCTGTCCGCAGACCGACGCGCAGGGGCGGAACGTCCAGCCCTTGTTCGGCCGCCAGTGCCAGAATCTCGGCCAGCGGCTGTTCGAGATTCCGATGCATGTCATTCGAAAGAGCACGTAGCGGCGAAATGTAAACGACTCTGGTTTCGTCCCTCAGTTCGCCGCGTTCCGATTCCTGAAACAGCCGGTTGATCGCCGCGAGAAACGCGGTCAGCGTCTTCCCGCTTCCTGTCGGTGCGGCAATCAAAATCGGCTTTCCGGCCGCAATATGGGGCCAGCCCTGCTGTTGAGGTTCCGTTGGTCCGTCGAATCGAGACCGGAACCAATCCTGAATGACGGGATGAAACAGTTCCAGGGAACTGGGTGCGTCGCAAACCATCGACATCGGGCAGTGCCTCGCGGACCGATCAGGGTTTCACAAATTTCTCGCGAATCAACGGCGTCAAGTACTTGGCCGTTTCATCGCCAATCACATGATAGCCCGCATGGTTGGGATGACGATCACTGTACCAGCCGGGCAGGTGTCCAAAATGCACATCCAACCGGTTGTCGAGAACTTCCACCAGCGGTGGATTATCCGCAGACAGGTACGGTTTGACAAATTCCCGGCGATTTTCTGGGATTTTTTCGAGCGGATACCGGCGGTAGTTCAACATGTCGGGTCCACGTTTCAATTCTTCGGCATACCGGGGATAGATGTCAAACAACCGCACGTTTTCCGCCTTGGCGACCTGACGGTTCAAGTCATTAAGACGCTGACTGGTGGCCTCGTCGAGATACGGAATCACGGTCGTCACGATGATCGTGGCCCGAGGATGATCCGTTTTGAGGCGATTGATTAACTCGTGATAGTCCTTTGGGAAATTCTCTGCGAAGTTCTCACGCCGGGCATTGTCATTCAATCCATACCGAATGAGCACAAAGTCCAAACCTGGCAACTTCGACGCCAACCTGTCGTAACGCTCTGAATCAAGCAGACGTCGAATATATTCACCGCTCAACCCCAGATTCATAACATTGGTCGGCGGCAGATCTTTTTCGGCCGCCAGCAATTGGCGGATGACATCTTCCAATTGTGGCCCCTGCGGCAGCAGCTTTTTCGGGATGCTGGCTTCAGTCGTGCTGTCTCCCAGCAGCAAGATTTGAACCTTGCCTTCATGCTCAGCTTGGACTCTGTCAGCGGCCAGTACGATCAGGCCGGTAACCGCGATCAACAGGACGAATTGTCGAAAATGCATGCAGTGTTCTCTCTCTGATGAATCGATGAACTTGAGCCACCCGTCTCCACAAACCCTAAATCACACCGACCCCGTGCGGCGATTCGCACTCCAGGCAGAACACACCCGCCAGCGCCGCAGCAATCTGTTCGGGTACCAGCCGACTCGCCGCAGCACGACCTTGGTCGTCTAAAAAGCGTCCCACCAGTGGAAATCGTGCTTGTAAGGCCTCGCCAAATGGCAGCGAGGTTCCGCCGACGCCCCAGAGCCCTTCCGCGTTTTCAAGACGCTGTAGCTGTTCGATTGCAGCCACGAGCATCGGGTTCGCAATATCGTAGCTTCGCATGCCATCATGATTGTGCGCCCCGGGCGGGATCCATCGATTTTCAGTATCGGCCCACAGATACCCGGGAAACCAAATATCATGGAACCAGCCTGACTTTCGTTCCGCCGAGACAACGCAAACCCTCTGGCAGTCCCATTGAGCACGAACGTGTGGCCACAGAACACATTTACCGGAAATCAGCTCATTGAAATCAGGTACAAACGACACCACATCATCATCGTCACCTGCAATCCCCAGCGGGATTACATAGTGCGACAATCGAGGATCGAGTTCAGTCCGGCGAATCTGACCAGACTCCACAAGTTCTGCGCCACGGCGAAGCGGCTCAAGAGACCGGTCGATGTCCACGATTTCGCGATCGGTACCATCAATGAGTCTCGGCAATCGCGCAAACGCCTCGTCATAAACGGCGCGCCCTTCGGCGTCCGACGTCATGATCCGCGTCAGCCCCTGAAACACACGCTGTGAAGCCAGGTCTCCATACCCCCAAAAATCGCCCATTTCCGCAGCACCGATGATCGTTTCACGATGTTGAAGAGCGTGCCGGCTGTGGACCAGGGTGTAGACCGACAACATTCCGTCGACATCGACATGATTATTGACGGCGACTGTCCAATTCCCCGGGGACGGCTGGTCGAGGAACCGAAAGCAAATCTCGGTTGAGGTCCCCGCGCGAAATGGGGACGGAGTTCGATTCGGTCGCCAATGACTGAGTTCAAGGTCCGATTCAGGACGGAAAATTCGTCCGTCGGTCCCATCGCAAAACAGCACACGCTCGACATTCGGTCGAACAGCCCCGGCTCCAAGAATCTCAAATCGATCAATCATGACGGCCTCATTGACGCTGGTTCGTCGATCGAAACGAAGCGATTCTCCAAAATCAATCCCACAGAACAATCAAACCCACAGATTCGGACTCGTCGATATGAGAGTGCCTGAGATTGCACGACCGAGACGAAACGCCCTGGCCCGACATCATCGATAACACCGGTCTTAACAACGACCAGAATCGTTAGCAGAAATCAGAATGGTGACGTCTCGATCGTAGAATGTTGCCGCCGAAAAGGAAAACCGTTTGCGTGTGTGGGGCGGAACGCGACAAGTGGAAGCCGTTACCGGGTCGTGCGATTGGCCAACCCCGCATTTGATGCAAAGTGCTTTGACGTTTTGCAGGACAACAGAAAACTCGCTCCTCCAAGATCGGGTCACAATGCCGATCTTTCCCATTTCCACCGGATGCTGTCGGACATTTTGGGTTTCCGAATTCGCAACCCTTTCCCATCTGCGGGGATTGTGGGTACTCTATGCCGCAGAAGCCTCATTCTCGATCGTAACTAGAGTCTGTCCACAGGGGACGGACCGCGGCGCGAGACTCGATACGCTTTTTCGTCGGTTTCAGGAGTTAGAAGACAATGCCTTTGGTTCCGCTTCGCGTCGTACTCGATCACGCTGCCGAGAACAACTATGGCGTCGCAGCGTTCAACGTCAACAACATGGAGCAGATTCAATCGATCATGGAGGCGGCCCGAGAAACCGATTCGCCCGTGATCGTCCAGGCATCACGCGGAGCTCGCTCGTACTCGCAAGACAACTACCTGCGACACCTGATGCTGGCCGCGTCGGAACTGTATCCCGAGATCCCCATCGTTATGCACCAGGATCACGGCAACAGCCCCGCGACCTGCTGCAGCGCCATCAAATACGGCTTCACCTCCGTGATGATGGACGGCTCACTGAAGGAAGACGGCAAGACACCGGCCGACTACGACTACAACGTCGCGGTCACCTCGGAAGTCGTCAAAGTCGCTCACATGTTTGGCGTCTCGGTCGAAGGTGAACTCGGCTGCCTCGGTCGTCTCGACACCGGTGAAGGCGAAGCCGAAGACGGTCACGGTGCGACGGGACAGTTGTCTCACGACCAGTTGCTGACCGATCCCGATGAAGCCGAACGCTTCGTCAAGGCCACTGGGGTCGATGCCCTGGCCGTTGCCATCGGAACCAGCCACGGCGCCTACAAGTTCGACAAAAAGCCAGACGGTGAAGTCCTGGCGATGAAGCGGATCGAAGAAATCCACAAGAAACTGCCAAACACTCACCTGGTGATGCACGGCAGTTCGTCAGTTCCGCAAGAGCTGCAAGACATCATCAACAAGTACGGCGGCAAGATGAAGCAGACGTTCGGTGTGCCCGTCGAAGAAATTCAACGCGGGATCAAGAGCGGCGTCCGAAAGATCAACGTCGACACCGACTGCCGCATGGCGATCACCGGTGCCATCCGCCAGTTGCTCGTGACCGCCCCTGACAAATTCGACCCACGCGACTATCTGAAGCCCGCACGCGAAGCGATGAAGAAGGTTTGCGCCGCCCGCATGGTTTCTTTCGGTCAAGCCGGAAACGCCAGCAAGCTCATGAAGAGCGGCAAACTCAAGTAAACTTGAGTTCGTACGCCCTCACTGCAGATTCATGAAAGCCCCGGACACCATTGCAAGGAGTCCGGGGCATCTTTTTCTTACCGATCGTGGTGACTTACACTGAATCCCATCACAGCATGACAATTCCGTAATCGACTGTAAGCATGTCGACAGTCGAGGACCGCGTCGATTCGGCGAATTTCATGCGGCACGCACTCGCCTCATCTCTGGTAGATTGCAGCTCTATGGAGCGGTATCGCCCGAATCGGTGATATGCGTAACGGCGAGATTCATCGTCACATTGTCACAATCGGGATTGTCACCGAATGTCATCTCTCCCCAGACATAGATGTATTGCATGGGATAAGTGACTGGATCGCCCGCAAGGGGGACAAGGTGAGGATTGCCATCTCCGCTGTGTGCCGATCCGTAGAAGTAGAACACTGTCGAACTTGTCGGAACATAACCCAGCGTTGTTCCAGTCGGGTCTGGTGAATAAGGTGGATTCACATAGGGCGAAGTGCTTGGCAGCGGTGAGGTATAGACCTTGGCCCAGATCTTTGAAAGATACTTGCCGCCAGCATGTTGAATGTATCCTTGGCAACTTACGTAGTAGGTGACCGGGTTTCCATAGTTCAATACATTCGTCACCACGGGTGTAAATGACGGGTTCGAGATGGCAATCATGGGCGACGCAGCCAGGGGCGCGACGCTCGACTTCGAAGAGCTGGACGATTTCGCTTTCTTTTTCGCCATTGAGAAATCCTTGGGGTGCTGTGAAAAGGAAACAAACGACTCAGATCCGAGCGCGAAATGAAATTGGCATCCCAAATTTGGAAGCCACTCCTTGTATCGTAGAAAGCAACCCTAGAAATCCACATAGAAAGTGTGGCAAGGCTTTATCGATTGAACCGCAACAGAATATCAGACCTGTTCGGCTACTTTGAGAGTGGCATTAGTTGGACGCTCGAAACAGTAAGGTCTGACTCATTCAAGAATACCCCAAAATCACCTTGGTAGTCTTGGGATTCATATTGGCTATTGATGTCAGCGGTACACAAACTCGGAACTTCGGTCCCATTCCAACGAATCGAAGCTAAGCTCGAAGGTCGAATGACCAAATCGATGGTTTCCATGATCCCAGCAGGCATCGCAACCCGCGCATCATGTGTGACCGTCCTCTTAAGCTTGAACCCATCATCTCCGGTCGGCAGGAACTCAAGTTTTGCACGTCGAAGAGTGAGTTGTTGACCGTGTCCGGGAAACTCTACCGTCAAAAGCAGCAGTCCTTGCCCCACAAATCCACCAGGCACTTCTGGATGGTTGCGCAACCCTAACACCAATCCCATATCACCCCGCCATCGATTCTGATGTAAATCCATGCGAAGTTTATATTCCGTCAGATCGGCACGTCCCAGAATGAGAATCCCAATCGTCGAGCTGCTGACATTGATCCGCGATCGGTCACTATCGAAGTTGATCGAAGATACGGCGTCCAATGGCCAGATGGCTTTCTTCGGTTCACGGTTCAACAATGGATACCAGCGCAACATTTCCAGATCTTTGGAGGCGAGATCTTCGTAGACCGGCGGTCGTGACGCATCAACCTTGGGCAATTGAATTTCGGGGGTCGGAGGGTCCGGACGATCAATAGGCGGTTTAAGTAACCAAACAATCGCCAGCCCGAACAAGACAATCAGATTGCAAAGCCCAATCCAGACTCCTACGCCAACTTTCTTTTTCTCGACGGCCGGCACAGTAGGATTTTTGGTCGATGCCCCGAAGAAATTTCGCGTCGTGACTTCAAACGCAGGTGAGCTCGCTTCCGGCTCGACCAACACCGCCACACGGGACTGTTTCGAAAACGGCCCCAGCGCATCCGCGATCTCTTTTGCTGAAGCAGGCCGTTGTGACGGTTCTTTCGCCAGCATCTGATTCACGAGCGCATCGAGTGCTGGCGGAACATCCGCTCGCAACGTCACCACTCGTGATGGCTGTTCGTTGATATGACCATTCACCTTTTGGAATGCCGAGCCGTATGACGGACCTGTGAAGATTGGCTTACCGGTCAGTAGTCGAAACAACGTCGCGCCAAGGCTGTAAAGATCCGACTCGAATCCGACATCGGCCCCCGCGGCCTGCTCCGGAGACATGTAGTCGTAGGTCCCCAGGACCGCACCATGAGCCGTCAGCGATTGACGTTCGGGTTGCGAGTGAAAGCGGACCAACCCCAAGTCGGCGACTTTCACTTCGCCCGCTTTTGACAAGAGAAGATTCGAAGGCTTAATGTCCCGATGCACGATCCCAAATGAATGAGCATGCGCCAGTCCAAGCGCCGCCTGACGAATAATCTCACACGCATCTTCGATCTTTAGCGCACCGACACGCTGACAAACCGATTCGACATTCGCCCCGTCCACGTATTCCATCGCCAGGTAATGCTTACGCTGGTGAATCCCGGCGTCCAATGCCTGGACGATATTGGGATGCGACATCCGTCCGATGGCGGCCATTTCGCGCTCGAATCGATTGATGGCATCTTGAGAGGCAGCGAATTCAGGCGAGATCACCTTGACTGCGACACGACGTCGTAAGTGAATATGGAACGCTTCGTAGACGGTCCCCATTCCGCCGACACCCATCGTGCGCAGCAGTTGGTACTGGTGCACTTGGGGAAGGTCACCCGTCAAATCACATTCAGGAGGGGAATTCTGGATTGCCATGTGACTCGGCATTCAATGCGGCGGTCGTGATCCACGTGCGAGATGGCAGCATGACGCATCGTCTTAAGATCTGCAAGAGCGTAGATTTTCGCAACAGTAAAAGCGAATCGAAAAACCTTTGTTCACATTCGGATTCCCGCAGAACAACCGATCGGATAGCGATGCAAAGTGAGTTTCCTCAAAGCGATATCGCCAAAATCGCAGCTGAGCGAGAGGGAGTGCGCCAGTTACTCGTAAGACTCAGGCGGGTGAGCATTAATCTCGTCGAGAAGCGATTGAACTTGTTGTTCGAACCGATTGGTCCAATCGGCAACACTCGGCTTGCCTTCGCGTCCGTTGGGGACCGTAACCGGTTCTCCAAATTGCACGACGACATGCCGATCACCACGAATCCCGGGATAGACCGCTCGCAGCACATCTTCTTCGAATTTGTCGAGCGTTTCGGCGATGCGTTCAATCACCGGTTTTTGAGCCACGTAATTCCCCGGATAGCTGTAAAGTTGAATCACGAAGAACAACTCTTCCATGTCGAAGTTCAGCGCCGCCCTTTGGTCTGCGGTCATTGAGACCTTGTCCCTCGCGACGATCACAGCGCGACGAAGCTCCTTCACCCGCTCAGGAATTTCCTCCGCAGGACGATTGATTCCGTGCTTTTCTTCCAATCCACGAAGCACTTCCGATGCAAGCCCTTTGACCCGGTCGGGGATCGCGCCGGATTGTGGCTGATTCAAATACTCGAGCTCTTTGAGTGCCAATAGTCCTTCCGCAAATCGATAAATGCGTTCCGTCAAACCCTTTTCGGACTGAGGACGCCAATAGAGCGTTGACTCCAGTTGATTCATCAGTTCCTTCAGCGCCGGACTGGGATCGCTCAGGTAAAAGGCCTTGAGCGCACACGGAAGGAACAAGACGGGACGTTCGCTTCGTTTCGCGGCAGACAGTGCAATCGCCGCCGCACCGTCACGGAACGGACTGACATGATCGTTGTGGTGATAGATGTCACCTTCCGGAAAAATAACCAGTGGATGGTCGCTTTTCTGAAGAATCTCGACCGACGTTTTAAACGCCTGGACGTCGTTGGCTTCGCGATTGATGCTGTAACAGCCGTGACGCTGCAACATCCAGCGATCAAACCACTTCCCCATTTCGAAGACTTGCCAGGCCGTCAAAAAATGAAATGCCCTGTTCACGCGATGGGACGTCTCAATCAGCACATACGAATCATAGTGAAACGAGTGATTCGAAGTGATTAAGACCCCGGCCGGTGCGTCAATTGCCTTCCGGCAATGCTCGATCCCTCGCACTTCGACGCTGCGGATTTTCTGCTTCTGCAAACCACGCCGAATAAATGGACGCATCAGCCGGACGAGCCAAGGCGTCATCTTCGGCTCCCATCGCTGCGAGGGAGTCTGAAACGGTTGTTGATTCATCAGCGGGAACGCACTTCTTGAGGATGGTTCAGCTCGGACAGAATATCAAACTCGGCAGTCGGATTCGGCATCGTAACGATGATGAATGGAACACGACACAAACGACTTCGCGGACCAGGAGCATCCCCTAAGCCCCATCTCCGTGCCTCCGCGTCTCTGTGTCTCTCCCTTTCCCGATGCATCGCCAATTGCCATTCGGCATTCGGCGGGTCGAAGTCGACTTTCGCAAATTCAAGCGAGCGAAAACAGAACACACACCATGCAACACAAGCCACAAGCAAATTCAACAAAACAACTTACAACACAACAAAATCAATCAGACTCCGTCGAAATGCCTCGCGATCTGCTCGCGATTGAGTTCCTGCCACCAAGGTCGTGGATTGGGTGCAATTTTGATATCGTATGCGTTATCGAGGCTGCGCACGCTTCGAGTGGCGTGTCGGCGGACCACTGAGTTCTCTGCATCGCGCCTCGAATTGGTAACTGGTCCTTTCTCGGAACTCTTACGTGGCATTGATCGTACAAAAGTTTGGTGGTTCGAGCGTCGCGGACGCTCAGCGGATCATGTCTGCGGCAAAGCGCGCCGTCGCGGCGAAACGGGCGGGCAATCAGGTCGTGATGGTCATCAGCGCCCGTGGCGACAAAACAGATGAATTGATCGACCTCGCAAAACAGATCAGCGACGTGCCTCCGCCACGCGAAATGGACATGTTGCTCGCGACCGGCGAACAGGAGTCAGTGGCCCTCGTCGCCATGGCCGTCCAGGCGCTGGGAGAACCCGCCATCAGCCTGACCGGTTACCAGATCGGAATTTTGACCGATTCCACCTATACCAAAGCCCGCATCCGCGAAATCAAGACCGACCGCATGCGCCAGGCCCTGAAAGAGGGCAAGATCGTCGTTGCC
Organism: Schlesneria paludicola DSM 18645; assembly: GCF_000255655.1. NCBI lineage: Bacteria > Pseudomonadati > Planctomycetota > Planctomycetia > Planctomycetales > Planctomycetaceae > Schlesneria > Schlesneria paludicola. The sequence goes on from NZ_JH636434.1 coordinate 2,023,692, forward strand.
GCAGGATTCCAGGGAATCGACGACGACTTCAACATTACGACGCTCGGCCGCGGCGGCAGCGATACCACCGCAACGGCACTGGCCGCCGTGCTGGAAGCCGACGTCTGCGAGATCTACACCGACGTTGAAGGGATTTTCACGACCGATCCGCGACTGATCAAAGACGCACGCAAGATGCACCGGATCGCCTATGATGAAATGCTGGAACTGACCAGCCTGGGCGGTGGCAAGATGCATTCTCGCTCGATCGAGTTTGCAAAGAAGTATCGCGTCTTGTTGCAGGTCCGGCCCGCTTACACCGATGGCGTGGGCACGCTGATCGCGCCGCTGCAAGACGACAACGTGCCAATGGTAACAGGTGTCGCTCTCGTGAAGAGCGAAGCCATTGTGAACTTGCGGATGCTGCCGGACCGACCAGGGGTTCTGGCCGCGCTCTTCTCCAAAATGGCAGAACGCAAAATTCCGATCGACATGGTGATTCAGGACGTCGCCGAAGAAGGAATCGCTGAGGTCACGTTCACGGTTCCTGAAGAGGATCTGTCCGAAGCGCTGACGGCGGCCGAGCAGGCGATTCGAGCCCTGGGCGCGGGCGAAGTTCATCATGGGACGCACGTGGCGAAGGTTTCCGTCGTGGGGGCCGGGATGCGGAAACACACCGGCGTCGCCGCTCAGATGTTCAAATCGCTATCGGATTCTGGCGTCAATATTCAGATGATCACGACCAGCGAGATCAAGATTTCCGTTCTGGTCGACCGTGACCAGCGCGAACAAGCGCTGCGGTGCGTTCACGAAGGGTTTGCTCTGCACTTGGAAGTGGCCACCCCGCCCGCAATCGGGATCGCTCAAAACAACGCCGCGAAGCCGAAAATCTCACGCGATGAACTCGAACGGGACGTCGTCTCGCGTCTGGCCAGTATGGAAGATATTGTCGTCAGCGAAGTTCAACTCGACACGCAGCAATCGCGAATCACGGTTCGCAATATTGCCGACCAGCCGGGCGTCGCCGCCGAAGTCTTTGCCGCCGTCGCAGAAGGCGGAGTCATGGTCGATCTGATCGTGCAAAACATTGGCCATGGTCATCAAGCCGATATTTCGTTCACCGTCCCTCGGTCAGACCTTGAACGATGTCTGCTTCTCTTGCGTGAACTCATCGAGCGATGGCCGGGCACCGCGATCAGCTACGATAAAGAAATCGCCATGCTGTCCGTCATGGGGATTGGGCTGCGAAGTCATACCGGCGTCGGCGAAAAAATGTTCCGAGCCCTGGCGAATGCCGTTGTCAACGTGCAAATGGTGAACACCAGCGAGATTCGTATTAGCGCGGTTGTCGCCCCGCGTGATGCGACCAAGGCGCATCACGCACTGCTGACAACATTCGGATTGGAGAAATGAGTTTCGCGAGCAACTCGGCCTCGATTCGGCGATTGCTCGCGGTTCATCACAGCCCCTAAAATCGTTGCAGACTGTTCACGTTGAGTCGATCTGCCTGGGTTCGTGAAGTTCCGCATTGATCACAGCACCTGTTTGCGAAATGCTGGCTTCGCGAAATGCACAACTCGCGAAATGCACAAGGTACGTGCGGGATCAGTTCGCGTGAACAAGATCTCGGACGTGCAAGACTTTTCTGATACGGAACCGGTATGTCGCCTGATTCAGCTTCACCGCCGTCTGCTGTCCGCCCCAGGACATTCGGCGGCTGGCGCGGAATTGCGGCACTCCTGGCATTGGTTCTCGTTCCCACGATCTTCGTGTTTGTCGACGAGGCTGAGTTTGTCCTAGTTGAACGATTTGGCCAGATTACAGCCGTTTACGACCGGGCCGACCAAAGCGGCCTGCACGTCAAGTTGCCTTGGCCGATCGAGACGATTCGTCGATTTGACCGGCGGTTGCAAATCTTGTCTCCGGCCGGACGCGAAGCGTTCACCCGCGATCGCAAGAATGTCACCGTCGAAGCGTATCTCTGCTGGAAGATTGCCGATGGCGATTCAAAAACACTGCTGGAACGTCCAGTTGTCAAATTTTTCCAGGGATTAGGTTCACCCGATGTTGCAGAATCCCGCCTGACCAGTCGCCTGCAATCGATCCTGACGGAACAGATTGGCCGTAGCGATTTCTCGGAGGTTTTGAACAATCCACACTCCGAGGCGGGTCCCGTGGAAGGGGTCAGTCCGCTGGAAAAAGTCTCCGATGCGATTCGGAAGGAGCTGGAACAACGCCCCGACGAAACGGCGTCACTGAAAGATCGCTTGGGCATCGAAATTGTCGATGTCCGCATCCGCCGCCTGAATTTACCCAGCGGCAATACTCAGGCGGTATTCGAACGAATGCGCAGTGAACGTCAGAAAATCGCTGAGCGGTATCGCAGCGCGGGGCTCGCCGAAAGTCGCATGATTCGGAGCCAGGCCGATCGGCAAGCGGGCGAACTGCTGGCCAAGGCAAACGCCGATGCCGAACGAATTCGTGGTGAAGGTGATGCGGCGGCGATCCAGATCTTGAATGAGGCACACTCCAAGGACCCTGAGTTCGCGGACCTGCTCCAAACATTGGATGCGTACAAGCAAATCCTCAATGATCGCACGACACTGGTCCTGTCCGGCTCGAATCATCTTCTGAAGCTTTTGATCCAGGGCGTCCCCGAGATGGCACCAGAGATGCCCCCCGTCTTGCCGCATCCTGAAACGTCGGATCGCTCGGAGAAAAGTCTCACCCATACGAAGAAGTCCCCATGAACAATTCGTGGCGTCGAGATGCGTTGAAGAAAGTGTCATGAAACTTCGTCACGTGCTGTTCGTCGCGATCCTGGGCTACCTGGCAACCGGCGTCTTTGTGGTTCCCGCCAACGAAAAGGCGGTCGTCAGGCGATTTGGCCGAGTGGTGACTCCGCTACGATCTAGCGGTCTTCACTATGACTTCCCTTGGCCGCTCAGCCGAGTTGATCGCGTCAACTTGAATGAAGTGCGTACACTGACATTAGGAGATCTCGAAGTCGATGCGAACTTCTTGCAGTCGACCTCGGCCACACGCCCAATGACGTTCCTCACGGGCGATAAAAATCTATTGCTGCTGCGAATCACAGTTCAGTACCGCATCAGCCAGGACGAGCTCCAGGAATGGCTCTACGGTTCGCGTTCGGCAGTGGACAGGCTGCAACTCTTGGTCGAAACAACGGTGGCAGATCTCGTCTCGCGCAGCGGCGTCGATTTTGTGCACACCCAAGGACTGGCGGAACTGAACAATCGCCTGCTGCGAGATGTGCGTCAGCAGGCAGCTCGATTGCGATTGGGATGCGAGGTCGAGCAGGTCACGGTCGATCGAGCGGAACCGCCCGCACGCGTGAAGGCCGAATTTCTGGACGTCTCAAACGCACGCGCGGATCGAGCACGATCGATTAACGAGGCCCGCAGCTTTGCCGAGCAGAAGCTGGCGGAAGCTCAAGCCGACGCACGGAAGTTAATGGATGATGCGGAACGGGAACGAAATGGAAAGCTCTCTGCGTCACGCGGATCGGCTGACCGATTTGCCAAACTGGTCTCCCAAATTCAGCTTGATGCCGCACAAGGTGGACGCACGTATCGAGCCTCTCGATTGTTAGTGACACAGCGCATGACGCTGGAAACGCTGCGAGATGTACTGGCCAGACTCAAAGTGAAGATCGTACTCGACGGCGAACACCCGTTTGATTTGTCATTCCCGAATGACCGACAAGATTGAATCAGGCGCGCCGGGCTGCGCCAGGCGGGATGAATAAAAGGGGACTGGCTCCGCCAGGTGCCTGTCCCCCTTCTAGTCATCCCGCCGCTCAGCTCTCAGATCGTCCGCATTTCATGGCGCTCTCTCGTCAGATACGGAATTTCATCGCCGAGCGCGCGTGGTCACGACGAGAATGCCCCTCGTCCTCAAGGTCCCGCTTGGCTGAGCGAAAGGGGACTGCCACCCGGCGGAGCCAGTCCCCTTTCGCTCAACCCATGTCTCATGCCTAACCAACAAGCAACATGACAACGGCGGTTCGTCAGTCCACGCTTTGCAAACCAGCCAATACGTTTCATGCGTATTTTCCGAACGGGCCACGATTCAATCCGGCTGAAGGACACGGGTGTGACGAAAGAAAGATGCCTGGATTCGGATTGGGTCTCTCTTTCCCGGGAATTCCGCGCTGAATGTTGGCACACCACTGGATTCAACCGTAGACTTCGGCGTCAGCGTTCACGTTCCGAGACACAGACCTGACGCGTGTTCGGTTGCCATTGCGACTTCACCTGGATCAACGATTTGCTGTGGCTAAAACTCGTATTGCCCTCGTGATCCCCACGCTTGATCGTTCGGGAGCCGAGAAACAATTCACGCTGCTTGCAACACATCTCCCTCAAGATGAGTTTGATGTGTTGGCGATCGCGTTGACACGCGGCGGGCCGTACGAATCGGAACTGCGCGAGGCAGACGTGCCCTTGACGGTAATTGGCAAGCGAGCCAAATTCGATCCCTTCTCGATCTGGCGTCTGCGAAAGGAACTTCGCCGCTGGCAACCTCAAATCATGCATTCGTGGCTGTTCGCGGCGAACGCTTATTGCCGACTGTCTTCCGGGGCGGTTCCTGCAACGAAGATTGTCGTCTCTGAACGATGTGTCGACAGTTGGAAAGCGGGTTGGCAGCGGTGGCTGGATCGACGACTGATTGATCAAACCGATCGGTTGATCGGCAACTCCAGCAGCGTGGTCGAGTTTTATCGTGAACTTGGTGTCCCTGCGGAGAAACTCGCCTGCGTTCCGAACGGCGTGGAAGTCCCGCCGCTTGACGAAAGCGCGAACCAGCAGGCTCGCAGTGAACTCCTGAAGGAATTGGGACTTCCCCCCACGACGTATGTCGCGGGCTATATTGGTCGGCTGGCCAAGCAAAAACGCGTCGAAGACCTCATCTGGGCGGTCGAAACGTTGCGGCAAATTCGGCCCCAATTGCATCTGGTACTTGTCGGTGAAGGTCCTGAGCGAACTCGCTTGGAAGAATTCGCGAAGCAGATTGGCGCCACAAATCATATTCACTTTGTCGGGCATCGGGACGACGCCCCGCGCTGGATGTCTCTGTTCGACGTATTTTGCCTGGCCAGCAGCTTCGAAGGGATGTCCAACAGTGTGATGGAAGCCATGTCTATGGGAAAACCCGTCCTGGCCAGCGACATTCCGGCGAATCGGGAACTCGTCGCGCAGGGCGAAACCGGCTTTCTGCCCAAGCTGACCGACACCGTGGGATTCATGCAATTCCTGCGACGGTTGATCGATGAACCGGGCTTGGGACGCACTTTGGGACAGGCCGGCCGCGAACGGATTCAACAATCTTTCAGTATTCCGCGTATGGTGAGTGCGTATGCGGACATCTATCGACAGCTGCTGAACGGTTGATCCCGCAGTCCAGGCCCTGCCACTGACAGAAAAGCCATTACGATGTGCGGTATTTCCGGAGGATCATGGACGGCTCACGGCGAACCGCTTGATCGAAACACGCTGGTTCGCATGACGGACGCACAAAGTCATCGCGGACCGGATGACGTGGGATACTACTTCTCGGATGCGGGTGGAAATCAGCGTGGTGGCGCCGCATTGGGCTTTCGGCGGCTGGCGATCATTGATCTTTCTGGCGGACATCAGCCGATGGCCAACGAAGACGAATCCATTTGGATCGTCTTCAACGGAGAAGTCTACAACTACCGAGAATTGAAACCGCGACTCGAAGCACTTGGCCATCGCTTTCGGACATCCAGCGATACCGAATGCATCGTTCATGCCTATGAGGAATGGGGGCACGATTGCCTCCAGCATTTTCGGGGAATGTTCGCGATCGCAATCTGGGACAGCCGTCGTCAGTCACTGTTCCTCGCCCGTGATCGAATGGGACAGAAGCCGCTGGTATACCGGCTCGCTGATGGACGGTTGACCTTCGCGAGCGAATTGAAGTCGCTGCTGCAAGTCCCGGGGGCTCCGAAAGACGTTGATCCGTGTGCAGTGGCTGATTTCGTCACGCTGCAATACGTTCCACACCCTCGCACGATGTTGCGAAGCTATCACAAACTTCCCCCCGCCCATTGGGCCGAGTTCAACGCTGTGACGGGTGATTTGACCGTCCAGCGGTACTGGCAAGCGCCGTTCCAACGTCCAGGAACTTCGATGTCGACTGCAGACAACGATGTGATTGCGAACGAAGGACTCGGCCAGAATCTGCCGCGGGGACCACGACAGACAAGCCTGAACGACTATCAACGCGCATTGCGGGAAACGCTGACGGAAGCGGTCCGCTTGCGAATGCGATCCGATGTTCCCTTTGGAGCGTTTCTGTCGGGCGGAGTCGACTCAACCATCATCACTGGCCTGATGCAACAGCAGTCCACCCAAAAAGTGCGAACCTTCTCGATCGGCTTTTCCGAAAAGAAATTCGATGAGCGCGTGTACGCGCGCGAGGCCGCCGCAAAATTGGGAACGGACCATCACGAGTTCGTTGTTGATCCGTCCGCCGTCGAAATGCTACCGAAGCTGACCTGGCACTATGACGAACCGTTCGCGGACAGTTCGGCCATCCCGACCATGTACCTGTCTCAATTGACGCGGCAACAGGTCACCGTGGCGCTCACTGGTGATGGCGGCGACGAACTGTTCGCCGGATACGATCGCTATCTGGCGGTTGATCTTGCCACCAAATTGGATCGCTTGCCGAGCTTCATTCGCGGGCTGATGACGAACCGACTGTGGCAACGACTGCCAGCGTCCGTCGAGCAAAAGTCTCGTATCCGACGAGTCAAACGCTTCCTGGACGCACTGGGGCAGTCGCCGGAACGGCGGTACATCAACTGGGTCAGCATTTTCGACGACGCCCGCCGACACGACTTGTATTCGTCAAACTTCCAACAAACGCTCGCGGGGTACGACTCGGCGTCATTCCTGCTCGACGCCTATGCCGACTGCACCGAGCCCGATTTTGTGCAGCGCACGACGAGTGTCGATGTCGAAACGTATCTGCCGTGCGATATCCTGACCAAAGTCGATATTGCGAGTATGGCCTTCAGCCTGGAATGTCGCAGCCCGTTTATGGACCATCGGGTCGTCGAGCTGGCGTCACAAATCCCACGTCGATTCAAGCTACAGGGAAAACGAGGCAAACGGATTTTGATCGAAACCTTTGCGGACCTGTTGCCGACCTCGATTCAAAATCGTCGAAAGATGGGATTTGGCGTTCCCTTGGATCACTGGTTCCGTGGCTCACTTCGTTCGCTGATCGCCGACACGCTGTTAGAGCAACGGTCGTTGCAACGAGGCTATTTCGATCCCGCCGCCGTCCGCCGGCTCGTTGACGAACATCTGACTTCGAAATGGGATCACAGCGCTCGCCTGTGGCTACTGCTGATGTTCGAACTGTGGCACCAGCGATTCGTCGACTCGTGACGCGGTTCGTCTATCCGTTGTGCGTAGGCGTGATGCGATACGACCATTCCAACTCGGTTTTCACGGCGTCGAGTTCGGCTTTCAGGTCCGGCATGGCACCAGGACGGCTGGCAACCAGCGCCCCAAATCGATTCGCCAGATCGAGCGTCTTCGACAAGGGCCAGCCTTCCAATTGTCCATAAATGATCGCGGCCGTGAAGGCATCCCCTGCCCCGACGGTATCCGCGACCACCGTCGGAATTCCGGGCAAATCGTAGGTCTCGTCACAGGTGACGGCCAGACATCCTTGACTGCCACGCGTGATGCAGACGACTTCCAGGCGTTTATGCTCATCGAGCAGCCATTTCGCAAATCGAACGTCGTCCGTCGAAGGAAATTCCAAAAGGTGCGCCAGGATTTTCACTTCACCATCGTTCATTTTCACGATGGTGCAACGTTCAAGTGACTTCTTGATCCAGTCCTTGTTCACGAAGGGCGGACGAATGTTGACGTCGTACACGATCAGAGACCGATACGAAATGTGCTGCAGGCAACGATGGATCGCGGTTCGCGAAGTCGGGCGCCGCTGCGCCAGTGTTCCGAAACAAATCGCACGCGTCGACCGCACGGCCTCGAGCCATTCCGAATTCAACTCGAGGTAGTCCCATGCCGAATTCTCGAGGAATTGATAGTTGATCTCGGCGGTGCTGCTGGGATCGACGGTGACTGTGCCCGTCGGGTGATTTTGATCCCGCTGAATCAGGTCGGTCTTCAGCCCTTGAGACTCGAGAAACTCACACAGTTCCCGTCCCAGCTCATCCTGGCCAACGCGCGACGCGACTGACGCATTCAAGCCCAACTGTTTTGCATGAAAGGCGACATTTGCCGGTGCGCCTCCCGGCAGGCGTCGGTCTGGAAAGCAATCCCACAACAGCTCTCCCAGCCCGATCAAGTCGATAGTTTCAGTCATAACGTTGGCCCAAGAAACCAGTCAGAACAAATTTGAACGAATGTATGAGGAGACAAAAATAGTCGATGCCCTGACGGCGCACGATGGCCATCGTCGGAAATGTGATCCGATCAAGTGAAATGCAGTCCTAAAGACCGGGTGACGGGGCCGGTGCGGCCACTGGCTTCTCGACTGGCAACGGACGCGGCGGAATATCGATCGGCGACACAACGGGAAGCATTTTCAGATCCCAACCGCTCACGTCCCGTGCAAACTGATACGTTCCCGCGCGCAGCCGGTATCGTGTCAGTGGACGGCGGTAACCATCCGAAGCAAATTCGATGATCCAGTCTCGATCGTCGGCAAAGGAATGAACGTACCCCGATTTGATCGAATAGCGAGTTCCATTCAGCACATACGAGAAGGGGACACCATCCGCCGTCGGCAACAAAAGCTGAATCGACGTGCCAAGTCGATCGGCCCCCGGCACTCTTGCTCGATTGTTCGCCGCATCGACCGTTTGCCCCATTCGAGAAATCGGCCTCGAATCAATGATCACTGGGGGCTCGGCCGGCTGCACAACCGTCGTCACGGGAAAGATCGGAGGGCCACTTGAAATCACCGTCTGATAGGACGAACCAGGGGTCGAAATCGATCCGTTGCCGTTGTGCGTGTACTCGATGACGGACCCGCGCGTCGCCTGATTTAAGATTGTACGCGAGGGATAAACACCATCGACGTAAACTGTACGTGGCGGATACGCCATGGGTGGACCGCCAACCTGACCGTTCACTCCAAACCGACCGTCGATCACTCGCACCGATTCACCGGGGCCAGTGGGCGTAATACCTGTATAGATCTGCTGGGCCCGCAGATGGCCCGGCAATCCGAACCCGACACAAATCGCAACGGCGATGACGAGTCTCGACCGGGCCATGATCTTCTCCTTGAGCAGCGGCGCATCCCAAATGCATTGTCTCGACTTTGTCTGAACAGTGTCAATCGTTTTCAACAACGACCCTGGGAAATCCGAGCACGACAAGAGATCACAGACGATGGCAGTGCACTTCATTCTCATTCTCTCGCGACCCTCGCTCCCCCCCCCCCGCTACAAGCTCCTGCTTCCCCTCGTTCTCCCTCGTTACCAAGCTCCTGCTTCGTTCCCTCGTTACCAAGCTCCTGCTTCGTTCCCTCGTTACCCAGCTCCCGCTTGGTAACGAGGAATTGCCGCCCCCTATCAGCACAGAGTTTCCTGTGCCCCCTAACCGTCGAACGATCCTTTAATCACGCCGCCCGCTTGAAACTGGGCATAGTTCTCGTCGAACAAGTCCGCCAGCCTTGTCGCACTGGCGTCGTAGGCGGCGGGATCAGGCCAGTTGGTGCGTGGATTCAAGATCTCTTCGGGCACGTTTGGACATTGCGTCACGACATGTAGCCCAAATATCGGATCAACTTGCGTTGGTGCATCTTTCAGGACGCCGGCATGGATCGCATCGACGATGGCGCGGGTATATGAAAGCTTCATCCGCGAGCCAACTCCATACGGTCCGCCGCTCCATCCCGTGTTGACCAACCAGACATTGGAACCGTGTGTTCGGATTCTCTCGGCCAATAGGTCGGCATACTTTTGGGGATGCCACACCAGAAACGGCCCGCCGAAACAGGGCGAAAACGTCGCTTGCGGTTCCTGCACACCCATTTCCGTTCCTGCGATCTTCGCGGTGTAGCCGTTAATGAAATAAACCATCGCCTGCTCGGGAGTCAAACGGCTGACCGGCGGTAAGACCCCGAATGCGTCACAGGTGAGAAAAATCACATCGGTGGGATGCCCGGCCAGACACGGAATCCTCGCATTCGTGACATACTCGATTGGATAAGCGCCACGCGTATTCTGAGTGATGCTCGAGTTGTTGAAATCGACATGGTGATGCGCGTCGTCGTAGACAACGTTCTCCAGCACCGCCCCAAACCGCAACGCCTGAAAAATCTCGGGCTCGGATTCGCGTGAAAGATAAATGGCCTTCGCGTAGCAACCCCCTTCGATATTGAAAATTCCCTCGTTCGACCAGCAGTGCTCGTCATCGCCGATCAACGATCGACGCGGGTCGGCGGACAAGGTCGTCTTTCCCGTTCCCGACAACCCAAACAGAATCGAAGATTTTCCCGTGGTTCGATCCGCGGTCGCCGAACAATGCATCGAAAGCACGCCACGCTTCGGCATCAGGTAGTTCATGATCGTGAAGATGCCCTTCTTCATCTCTCCAGCGTACTCTGTGCCAAGAATCACGACCTCACCATTCTCAAAACTGACGTCCACACTGGTCGTCGACGTCATGCCAGTGGTGTAGCGATTCGCCGGAAAACGCCCCGCGTTGTAGATCACGAAATCAGGCGTTCCAAAACTCTCAAGTTGCTCGTCACTCGGACGGATCAGCATCTGGTGCATGAACAGTGCATGATATGGCCGCGAGCAAATCACGCGGACCTTGATCTGATGGCGGGGATCCCAGCCAGCGTATGCGTCAACGACATACAGTCGGTCGCGAGTATTCAAATAGTCCTTAGCACGCTCACGATTAATACAGAACGAGGCTTCGTCGAGCGGGAAATTGACGGGGCCCCACCAGATGTCGGATTCGGACTCGGCATTCCTGACCAACCGCTTGTCCTGCGGAGATCGCCCGGTCTTTTTCCCCGAATAGGCAATCAAGGCGCCGGTATGTGAGATCGTCGTACCCGGCTCATACCGGATGGCCTCTTCATAGAGCTGAGAAGGGTCTGCATTTCGCAGGACTTTCGCGACACTTAAACCATGAACCGATAAATCAAGATTCGACATGCGATCCTCCCTCGCTATTCACAATCCCTCGCCCGACGCGTTATAGCGACTCGTGACATCCTGCACCAAGTTGGTCACCGTTCACAGGCCGGGGCGGTGGCTCATTTTCTCGCGGTCAAGGGAAGAATGACGCTCGTCGAAGCACTGTGGATGCCCATTGAACCGGGAAAATGTACCTGCCCCCCTCTCTTCGGGCTGTGAACGGTGACACCAAGTTGTTCAAACGCCTGGCCATCGCGAACATCCGAAAAATTCTCGTAAACTCTTGAGCGAGCTTCGAGATTGCGTAACGATGGTGGCGAAGACAGGCTCCATTTGACACGGCTCGAAGTCGTGGGGTCACAAAGGAAGCTTATCGTCTGCACGCAATCAGGTCATCTCGACGCGCCCCCTCGAGACATCCTTTCCGAGACATCGACAAGACTGTCCCGCGTTCATCGAAGCTTTTAAGGGATCGATGCATGTCCCCGCGTTTCGCATTGGGCCTCGTTCTGTTGCTGCCGATCGCGATTGCCATCAGCTCGACAAACTGGTCGAGAAATGAGGCGCGGAATGTCAACGCGTTCGCGAATCAAGTGGAAGCGGCAACTCCGCGGCCGGAGTTCAAAAAACGGCGAATCGTCATTTTCGCCGCACACCCCGAAGACACTCAGTTCGGATGCGGTGGACTGATCGCGAAGCTGACCAAAGCGGGACACGAAGTTATCATCGCCAGCGCGAGCAGCTTTCGTGGTGTGCGAAAAATCGATGGCCAACCCGAAGCGGATGTCCGACGGCGTGAGGCACTCGAATCCGGTAAAGTGATCGGAGCCACACCCCACTTTTTTGAATATGACCATCTCGAGCTGGTGGCCGACGAACCAACGATCGAAACCGTCTCGACCTGGCTCAGACAAATCAAACCGGACATCGTCGTCACACACTGGCCGCTGGATACACAGCCAAACCGGCATGTGACCAGTTCGCTCGTCTGGCAAAGCTATCTGCGCGACAAAAAATGGAGCCTCTACTTCTTTGAAGGATTAACCGATTACCAGACGGTCGCGTTTACTCCCGATCTTTTCCTGGATATTACGGACGTTCGCGACATCAAGAAAGATGCCTGTTTCTGCTTTCAAAGCCAGAAGCCGGACGCCATCTGGGTCGATCAAGACGATGTGCAGCGCCGACGCGGCGAGGAAAGCGGCGTGCGCTATGCGGAAGCATACACCCTTGCAGAACCACTGCCCGGACGAGCCACGCTTCCCGTCGCATTCATCAAAAAGAAGTTCTGAGCGACGCCTGCGATGCTTCACTGGCCACGTGACCTCACATGTGGTCTGTCACAACTCCTGGGCACTCTCGTAAAGTTGCTTGATCTGCTCCCGATCGAGTGCGTGGTTGAAGATTGCCAACTCATCCAGTCGGCCATGCCAATAGTCGCTAATTCCGGGGTCGTCGTCGTTGAAACGCAGAATATCCGGTTGATTTCCTTCACGGTTTAACTGGACGCCAATTCCCATCGCCTTGAGTGTCGGATCGCCACCGATCCCCGTATACGGCACGGCCCCAACTTCGTTGCCGTTTCGATATAGGCGCAGCATCACCCCGTCCGCCACAAATGCGACATGCTGCCAACGCCCGATCGGCAGAGGCTGCTTGTCACGCAACGAAACGACATGGCCATCGTGTTCGGTGATGAGAATTTCCAACTGTCCATAGTCATGGTGCAGCCCAAAATGGAACTGACCGTGATCCTCTCCGGACCAGTTTTTCGCAATCGTCGCCGATCGAGGACGACTTTTCGCAAACACCCACGCGGTCACGGTCAAAGTGTCGTCTGCCGTCTTCGGATAGTCTGACACCACGGCGTAATCTTTGACGGAGGGGCCGCCAAATTGAAGGGCCGAACCAATCCGACCAACCGTCCAGGGGGTTCCCTCCGATCCGCCCCGAACAATCGACGCTTCAATGGCGAGTGGCCCCGAATCGTGTATGCCACTCCCCGCGGCCAGCATCCGATAGTAGAGAACGGGATGCCACTCCAGTACCAATTGCGCATAGCGCGACTCGGGCTCACTGAGTGTCCGCAAAAACCGATCACCATCGACATCGATTCCGCATGGCGTCGGCGACTTCTTGCCGATCGCCGACGCGCTTCGCCCTCGCAATATGGCAGGATTCAGCAAAGTGCCCGATCGCGGCAACACGGACACCATCCCATCAAAGACATGCACTTCGCTATCGTCTTTCTCATCAACCTGCACGGCGAACTCGGTCCCCTGATCGACCACCGTCGCGCTGGGCGTCTCGACGGTAAATTCACCTGCCCCCTTCGGAACTTTTGCCGACATCTTGCCACGATGCAGCAATAGCAACTCGCGTCCCTTGAGATCAAATTCACAGGGCGCTTCGAGAATGACTTCTGGGCTGTGCGCAAACGTTAACTCGACAATTCCGCTCGTCAACCGATACCCGCCCGTCCGGAATTGATCACCCACGGCAGGCGAAAATCCCACACGCGAAAATCTTGCTCCCACCATCTGAGTGATGACCGCCACCGGCACTCCGTTCGACTGCGCATCCGCGACCGAGATCAGCGATTGGTCGTCGTTCGACTTCACGGCGTCGACGATCGCGTCTGGCCTGTTTCGCTCACGAGGGGAGTTGATCGCCAATCCGATCATCGCCGACAAGAACAGGCCGATCATCACCACACCCACCACCTTCGTCCGGTCAGAGGGCCTCTTGTGCACATTCAAGACGGCGGTTTGTGACGGCCTTCTTCCAGCAGGCGGCGAAGAGATCTCCATGTCGCTGATCGCCCCCACGATGATCTCATTCGCGCCTTCGAGAACCTCACGGGTTTCGCGGGCGGTCCGATCATTGCCGAACAGTTCCAGCAGCATCGAATCAAACCGTGTTGCCTTGGCAAAATCATTTGCCACCGACACATCTTCAAGGATCAGACGTTCAAGCTCAGCCGAATCCTCGGCCGACGCGAGCCCCTCAAGAAATCGAGCAATCAACTCATGGGCACGCAGCGCGTTATCCATTTGTCGCTCCCAGCGAAGTTCGGCACTCTTGTGCCAATCGACGCTTCATGCAATCGGCCAATCTCGTGCGAATGCGGCAGAGAGTTTGGTACACGGCATCGACCGACTTCCCTGTCATGGATGCAATTTCGTCCGCTTTCAGGTCCCGTTCATACCGAAGTTGCAGCAGCAGCCGGGCATGCTCGGGCAAGCAGCGGACACACTCATCCAAGGCAACATGTTGTTCCACCGTCTGAACTTCCGTTCGGTCATACGCGGCGAGAATCGCCGGGATGGCGTCCGATGTAAAGGCGATCGGAAACCGCTTATTCTGATGTCGATGCTGCAGAATCTTGTGGGCCGCAATCGCCCGTGCCCACGCACCGAACGGACGCGACGAATCATATTCCTCAAACTTCTGCCACAACGTCATGGCGACATCCTGAAAGATGTCCTGACGCATATGCCGATCGAGCACAACCGAACCAATAAACGCCCGGAGATCAGACTCATATGACAGCAAGACGTTGAGAAACTGCTCTCGATTCAGCGCCATCGCTCGCCCCTCGACCGAGGAATTCGAACATGCCCATGACTATTTCAAAGAACGGTCACAAATCTGACAGTCGATCCCGACATTTTCCGCCAATTCGCCGTGGTAACCCATTCCAGGATTGGGGGCCGTCGCGTTTTCATTGCAGCAAGCGCTAGTCACATCGCGAGGCATTCTCACCCGAGGTGGACCTGCGACAAAGTGAAATTCCGAAATCTCGGACTTTCGATTTTTTTTCTGTCAGGAATCACAGCCTTCACGAGAATAGGAAGGAAGTTCGAAGCACTTCTGACTTGGCATTTCTCGTCGATGCCTTGAGCACATTACTGCCGTTCAAATCTGTAGCCACGACGCAGAACTCTGACTCACAAGTTGCGAATGAAACACGGTATCCAGCACACGTAGACTGCCTGCCCCGCGCCAGATCGACGTCCTGCAGGTTGGTGGATTGTTGTCAGTCGCCGTCTCCTTTCCATTGGGGTTGGCATCCATTTTGGTCTGAACGTTTTCTTTCTCTGTCGAAGGGTTGTGGCACATGGCATCATCGGCTTTAAAGAATCGTTTTCTCAGGCGGACCGCATTCACACTGATCGAACTGCTGGTGGTGATCGCAATCATCGCCGTTTTGATCGCGCTACTGCTTCCCGCGGTTCAACAGGCGCGCGAAGCGGCGAGACGTACGCAATGCAAAAACAATCTGAAACAGATTGGTTTGGCACTCTTTAACTATGAGAATGTCTTCAATCAATTCCCCATCGCGGGACTTTGGTATGTGGACAACTCCAATACAATGACCACCTTCGCCCAGGGCTGGGGACAAGCCATTCTGCCATACATCGATCAAGCGACAATCTACAATGGTTTCGATCCAAGCGTACCGATCTGGTCAGGTGCCCGAAATCAGGCGTTGATCGCAACTCCGTTGGCGACACACCTTTGCCCTTCGGCGCCGTCCCCGTCGGTATTTCCGATGACCTGGAGCACCTCAACCGGTGGAGTTGTTATCGGTTCCAATATTCCTGCGACCGACATCACTGCCATGTGGGGGCGTAGCGACTACGTGGTGACAGTCATGGTGAACTATCCACTCCTGAGCAACATCGGTGACGGCACAGTGCCTCGAGGCGATCCGCGAAGCCAGTCCATGTTTTGGTGCGGAAACAAGCAGAAAATTGCGGTAGTGAACTCGACCGCGGCAGCCCAACAGGGCGACTACGACGGTACACCGACAATCGCGAAAGTCGCTGACGGGCTATCGAATACCATCATGGTTTCCGAGAACGCAGCGCGGAACCAGGTCTGGGAAAAGGGAAAGATGATCACCCCTGCAATCGACCCCAGCCCCGCGTTCGCCGGCCCGAAAGGATTGTACAACGCACAGTTGAACTACGGCGGAGCCGGCTGGGCCGATCCGCAGAATCAACAATGGTTCGATGGGGGAAATCGCGATGGAAACAACGACGTCCGCGATGCCAACGGCGACAAGAACTCGTGCGTGATCAACTGCACTAACATCGCCTACCGAGGACTGTACTCGTTCCATCCCGGGATCGATCAACAACTCATGGGCGATGGTTCCGTGCGCGCACTCAACGAGTCGATCAGTGACTATATCATGGCCGCATTGCTGACCCGCTCTGGCGGTGACATTGTCGGTGAATTCTAAGTGACCACGATGACGAGACCCTTCCAAGAGGCCTCGATTCGACGAAATTCACGACACGTGGCGCTGGCCTGTGCGGCTCTCGTCGTGTCACAAGCGGAACGCTCGACTGTGACTGCCTCTCAAAATTCGATTGCGACACGTTTTCTGGAATCGCCTTCATGCACCTCCGCCGCATGCTCGCTGTCGCCCTTTCGCTGTCCTGCCCTCTGATCGGCTGTTCACAAGGTGACCCGTCGAGAATCAAAGACAAGGTCCCGCTCACCAAGGTGACGGGAGCCATCATGGTCGATGGTAACCCCACCGGCGGTGTCATTCTCAAATACGTTCCTGTCGGAGACATCGCCGAAAAGCGCGAGGCCTACATCAAGTCGTTCACGGTCATGACAAACAACGATGGTGCCTTTGCTCTGAAGACCTATGCCAGAGGCGATGGAGTTCCTGCCGGCGAGTACAAGCTGTACTGCCAATACTTTCCGCCAGAGGAACAGGTGAAGCGTCGCGAGAGCGGCGAAGACCGATTCGGCGGAAAGTACATCCCTCCCAAACCGCCTGCCAAAATCATCACGGTCAAGACGGGCGAAAATCTCGACGTCGGTACGATTGAACTCAAGTCGGCACCCAGGAAGTCGCGATAAGCCAGACCATTGACGTCGCATCTCCCCGAATAAGGAACAGCCTGACCACTCGCCAATATCACATCTCTCACGTGTGATGGGCCAAGATCGCACGCTCTGCCGACGGTGAATCACCAGATCGGCGCAGGCGCATGACGAATCAAGCGTTCGACGTTTCGAGCCGCCCCACGCTCACCTCGGCCGCCGGATCTTTTGAGTACCGCGCGGTGTCAGCGACAATCTGATGCCGCCACCGTCATCGCGCGGCACCGCCCTCGAGCGTCGATTCCAAACTGATCAACAAAGACCTCGACAATCGTGGCGGAAGCGATGCCATCCTCGGTAGACGAAATCGTTGCGACCCGGCCCTGATCCGCTTCGGAATTCACGCGAAAGTGTGTAGAATGGGGAGACTGCGAACCGAAATCCACCCGATTCGTGAAGCTGCTTTTTTGTGAGTGACCACTGATGAGAATTTTGCCGTTTCATTCCGTCCATTTGACGGTTTCTATCACCGGAGCCTTCTTCCTGGTCGTCACGTCGTTGTCCGCAGCCGACGCACCGTTGGAATTCAATCGTGACGTGCGCCCGATCCTGACCGAACACTGTTTCGCCTGCCACGGCCCGGACAGCGCCTCACGAAAGGGAGATCTGCGACTCGATCAGCGCGACGCCGCGATCAGCAAAAACGCGATCGTCCCAGGCCAGCTTGCCGAAAGCGAACTGATCCGCCGAATTGAATCACATGATGCCGACGAGATCATGCCACCGACGGCCTCCAAGAAACCGCTCTCGGCCGAGCAGATCGAGACACTGAAACGCTGGGTGGTCCAAGGCGCCGAATATCAGCCGCACTGGTCGTTCCTGCCGCCGGTCCGTCCGAAACAACCTGCCGTCAAGGATCAGGCCTGGGTTCGGAATCCCATCGATGCGTTCGTTCTGGCCCAACTGGAAGCCAGGGGTTTGACGCCCGCACCTGAGGCCGATCGCCGCACTCTCGCACGCAGGCTGAGCCTTGATCTCACAGGGCTGCCGCCAAGCCTCGAAGTGGTCGAACGCTTTCTGGCTGACACATCGCCCAATGCGTATGAAACGCTGGTTGACTCGCTGCTCGAATCGCCTCAATGGGGTGAACATCGAGGACGCTATTGGCTCGACGCCGCCCGCTACGCCGACACGCATGGAATTCACTTCGACAATTTCCGCGAAATGTGGTCGTATCGTGAGAACGTCATCAATGCCTTTAACCGGAATCAGCCGTTTGACCAATTCACGATTGACCAGCTTGCCGGTGATCTATTGCCCAATCGAACGCTCGATCAACAAATTGCATCGGGCTTCAACCGCTGCAATATCACGACGAACGAAGGCGGGACGATTCCCGAAGAATACTACGTGCTTTACGCGCGGGATCGCACCGACACCGTCGCTCAGGTCTGGATGGGACTGACCGCGGGCTGTGCCGTCTGTCACAATCACAAATTCGATCCGCTGTCACAGCGCGAGTTCTACGAATTGGCCGCATTCTTCAACAACACCACCCAGAATGCGATGGACGGCAACATCAAAGATACGCCGCCCGTCATCGTCGTGGCGAAAGATGACGAGCGTCCTCGGTTTGCCGCGCTCGTGGCTGAAATCTCCGCCGCCCGACAGGCCATCGAATCTCGACGCGGTGAAGCGAAGCCCGCGTTTGAATCGTGGCTCTCGACGGCAACACCCGAATCATTGCTGCCAGCAATCCCCTCGAAAAATCTCGCTCTTCACGCTCCCTTGAGCGAAGGGCAGGGCCAGATCACGACAGTCCTCGTCGATGGAATGTCGCGAGACCTTCCCTTGAAAGAGAACCAGAAATGGATCGATGGCGTTTCGTCCAAAGCACTCGAACTTGACCACGCCGCGGCCAACATTTCTGACGCCGGAGACTTCGAGAAAGATCAACCATTCTCGTACATCGCCTGGGTCAAGCCGCAACCGAACGACTCAACCGGGGCGATTGTCGCCCGCATGGACAAGCCATCTGAGTACCGCGGTTGGGACATGTGGCTTCAATCACGCCGGATTGGAACCCACATTGTCAGCAGTTGGCCGAATGACGCCCTGAAAGTCGTCACCCAGAAACAGATGAAGGCGAACGAGTGGACCCACGTCGCCGTGACATATGACGGCTCGTCCAAAGGTGCAGGCGTCAAGATTTACTACAATGGCGTCCTCCAGGGAACGAACATCGAAGTCGACAGGCTGCAGGGTTCGATCCGCACACCGGTTCCCTTCCGCATCGGCGAGCGATCAGCCAGCGATCCCGTTTCGGCCACGGGGATCCAAGATCTGCGTCTGTACCGTTACGCACTTTCTCCGACCGAAGTCGAGTCTCTGGCCAAAGTCACGCGATTCACCGGAATTTTCGCCAAGTCCCCCGGCGATCGCACCGAGGCCGAGAAATCAGAAGTCTATCCGTGGTGGCTTGGTACGATCGACCAGCCATTCCAACAGCGAACCGCTCAGTTGGCCGCGCTCGAATCCGAACAGAACGCGATCAAGGCCCGCGGCACAGTCGCGCTGGTGATGAACGAGAAGAATGAAGAGGCGGTCGCCTACATCCTGGCCCGTGGCGAATATGACAAACGTGGCGAACAGGTGAGGCCCGCGACCCCCGCCGTACTGCCGCCGTTCCCCGAAAACGCCGCTCGCAATCGCCTTGGACTTGCCCAATGGCTGCTCGATCCCGCACATCCACTCATGGCGCGCGTCACCGTGAATCGGTTCTGGCAGGAACTGTTCGGCACCGGCATCGTACGAACATCGGGGGATTTCGGGATTGCGGGTGAACTGCCCGCCAACCAAGAGTTGCTCGACTGGCTCGCGATCGAGTTCCGCGAAGGGACACCAGATTTGCAATGGCCCGCTTCGTCCAGCGCCACGGCGGCGACCACACCTTGGGACATCAAACGCTTTTTCCGCTTGCTCGTCACTTCGAACACCTATCGACAGGCCGCTGTGACGACCGCACTGAAGCTCGAAAAAGATCCGCAAAATCGACTGCTGTCACGCGGACCGCGATTCCGCATGGACGCCGAAATGCTGCGTGACTCGGCACTGGCGATCAGTGGCCTGCTGGTCAAGAAAATCGGTGGCCCCAGCGTCAAGCCGTACCAGCCTGATGGCGTTTGGGAAGCCGTTGCCATGAAGGAAAGCAACACGCACGACTACGTCCGCGATCACGGTGAGAACCTTTATCGACGAAGCCTGTACACGTTCTGGAAACGCTCCGCACCACCGGCGTCGATGGAAATCTTCAACGCCAC
Organism: Schlesneria paludicola DSM 18645; assembly: GCF_000255655.1. Lineage (NCBI taxonomy): Bacteria > Pseudomonadati > Planctomycetota > Planctomycetia > Planctomycetales > Planctomycetaceae > Schlesneria > Schlesneria paludicola. The sequence continues at coordinate 2,044,035 of NZ_JH636434.1, forward strand.
AGCACGAGAAACCTGCACGGTGCGTCGCGAACGCACCAACACCCCACTGCAGGCGCTCGTCACGCTCAATGACACGCAGTTCGTTGAGGCCGCTCGAAATCTCGCCGAGCGCACATTGAAGGCGCAGGCTTCCGACGAGCCGTCTCGACTCAACATTCTCGCCAATCACGTCCTGTCTCGCCCGTTCCGCAAGAGCGAACTCAGCGTCGTTCAGCAGTCGCTGGCCGACTTGAAAGCCTTCTATCAGTCGCATATCGACGACGCAGCAAAGCTGATTGGCGAAGGGGAATCCAAAGCGGATCCTTCAATCGCGCCCGCCGATCTTGCCGCCTGGACGATGCTCGCGAATGAAATCATGAATCTGGACGAAGCGCTCAATAAGTAAACCGAGAGAAGGTATCCCACAACATGGGCCACGGGTTGATTGCAGAGATCTTCCAGCGAAATCGTTCGGTTCCGCGTAGCCCGACACGTCGCGCTGCAGTTCTCGTCTTGGCGGGGATCGTGACGCTCGGATCGATCGTCACGAACGCCGCAGAACAGGCACCGGTCGAGAATGATTTCTACCGGATGATCCCTTTCAACATCCCTAAAGAGATCATGCTGGAAGCGGGGGGAATCGACCGTTTGCCCGACGGCAAGCTGGCGATCTGCACCCGGCGGGGCGAAGTCTGGATCGTTGAGAATCCGAACGATGACCCGGCGACAACTCCGAAAATGACTCGATTTGCCCACGGTCTACACGAAGCCTTGGGAATCGCGTACCGCGATGGCTGGCTGTATGTCACACAGCGATGCGAAGTGTCACGCCTCCGCGACACCAACGGTGACGGCAAAGCCGACCAGTACGAAACCGTCAATGACGATTGGCAGGTCACCGGCGACTACCACGAATATGCCTTCGGCTCGCGATTCGATCGCCAGGGAAACATCTGGGTCGTGCTCTGTTTGACCGGGTCCTTCACGAGCGACTGCAAGTACCGCGGCTGGTGCCTACGGATCACCCCCGAAGGCAAGTCGATCCCGACCTGCAGCGGAATTCGTTCCCCTGGTGGAATCGGCATGAATGCCGAAGGCGAGATGTTCTACACCGACAACCAGGGCCCCTGGAACGGAACCTGTGGCCTGAAATACCTCGCGCCCGGCAAGTTCGCGGGAAACCCCAGCGGGAATCGCTGGTATGACCTTCCCGAAGTTCAGGCCGCAATGGGCCCCCGTCCCAAAGATCCCGAGAGCGGCAGCCGCTTCATGACCGAGGCCGCCAAGATTCCCGAGTACGAGCCTTCGGCCATCCTGTTTCCCTATGGAAAAATGGGCAAATCGGCGAGCGGCGTCGAGTGTGATATTTCGAACGGCAAGTTCGGACCATTCAAGAATCAATTGTTTGTCGGCGACCAGAGCGACAGCACCGTGATGCGGTGCTTCCTGGAAAAAGTCGATGGCCACTATCAGGGGGCGTGCTTCCGCTTTCGCGAAGGATTTGGATCGGGCACGCTGGGAATCCTGATGACGGATGACGGATCGATGTTTGTCGGTGGAACCAACCGCGGCTGGGGTTCACGCGGAACGAAACCCGGCTCCCTTGATCGTCTGGTCTGGACGGGGCGCGTCCCATTCGAAATTCAGGAAATGCACGCACGCCCCGACGGATTCGAACTGACGTTCACACAGCCCGTCGACCCCAAAACCGCCGCTGACGTCACCAGCTATCATCTGGAAACCTACGGATACATCTATCAATCAACCTACGGCAGCCCTGAAGTCGATCAGACACATCCAACCATCACCAACGCCACAGTATCGTCAGACAACCTGCGAGTCAGACTGATCGTCAGTGAACTCAAAGCCGGTAACATTCACGAACTCGTCTCTAGCGGCGTTCGCTCCGCAAGCGGCCAGCCGCTGCTGCATGCCGAGGCTTTTTATACCTTGAATCGAATCCCGAAATCGACCAGTCCCTAGCAGCCTGCGGAAGATCGAGTTGCCGATCCCCCTTTATTTCAACAACTCCGTCAATCATCCGCGTCAATCCATCAGACGCACTGTTTTTTCCTCATTCGTTGTTTCAACACTTACGCCGGAACCAGACTATGCAACTCGGTTTTGTCACCGCGATCCTGCCAGAACTGACTTTGAAAGAAGTGGCCACGACCGCTCGATCGGCAGGGTATTCCTGTATCGAAGTCATGTGCTGGCCACCCAGCAAAGCCGAACGTCGCTATGCCGGTGTCACACATATCAACGTCGTCGACTTCACGCGCGAGCAAGCGTCCGAAGTGAATGGACTCATGGCCGAGGCGCAAGTCTCGATCAGCGCATTGGGCTACTACCCGAACCCGCTCACTCCCGAACTGGCCGACGCAAAGCAGTATGTCGAACATATTCAGAAAGTTATCAAAGCCTCATCGCTGCTGGGGCTGACGCGCATGAACACATTCGTCGGTCGAGACTGGACCAAGTCCGTCGCCGACAATTGGCCGCGATTTACTGCCACCTGGAAGCCACTCGTCAAATTTGCCGAGGATCACGGCGTCCGCATTGGAATCGAGAACTGTCCCATGCTCTTCTCGAAAGATGAATGGCCGGGCGGGAAGAACCTCGCAACAACCCCTGCCATCTGGCGACGGATGTTCGACGAGATTCCAAGCTCCCATTTTGGCTTGAACTACGACCCTTCCCACATGATCTGGCAGCACATGGACTATCTGAAACCGATCCGCGAATTCGCCGACCGGCTGGTCCACATTCATGCCAAAGATGTCCGCATCGACCAACACAAGCTCGACGAAGTCGGCATCATGGCCCATCCCAATGAGTATCACACACCCAAGCTGCCCGGGCTCGGCGACGTCAACTGGGGCCAGTTCTTCAGCACGCTCAGCGATGTCGGATACCGTGGCCCCGTCTGTGTCGAAGTCGAAGATCGCGCCTATGAAGGTTCGATCGAACTCCGCAAGGCCTCACTGAAACAAAGCTGCGTCTACTTGAAGAATTTCATTGGCGATCAAGGCCAGATCGACTGAGCGTCGTCCAAGAAACAACATCGGACCAAGCCCACGAGTTCGCGGGCTTGGTCCGAAAGCCTGAATCAGGTGATTTGAACCTCAATTCCCCAGGCCGCGGATTTTGCGATCACCGCGCAACACAGAATTGTACTCCGAATAGCCCGCCGACCTTTGCGTGGTCCTTTGATAAGCGGAAGCAGGTGCGCTGTACACCGGCGCCGTGGCCGCTGCGGCGGGAGCTGTTCCTGGTTCGTACGAGAAGCTTTGATACGACGAACCATTTGAATTCTGTGCCACCGCAATACCGGCATTTCCATTCGACGCGACCGTGGGAGCCGCATCAGATGCGCAGGCCGAGCAACCCGATGCCCCACACGCTGACGCACCACAGCCCGTTGGTCCACAACCCGTTGATCCACAGGCCGAAGTACCGCACGCTGAAACGCCACAGTCAGATGCGGCACACGCCGGGGCAGCACACGCCGAAGCCGCACCACAGCACGAGCGACGCCATCGCGCCTCGGCATTCCCCGTCGCGATCAACACTCCGCCAATCGCCAGTAGTCCAAGCACAACACACTTCGACATGACTCTCTGCCTTTCGAAAACGGATCACGGCGACACATTCCACCAGGAGTGCTCGAACCATGATCCCAACTAATTTGCATCGAGGGCGGCCAAAACGCGATTTATTTCGGTCGTCACGATTTGACATCAGAATGGTAAGCGAAATGCCCACCGGTTCGACCAGCAGGATCGCCACTCTTGCGAAAATGACAGAGAGCTGACGTCATAACTCAATTGAAATTGAGATGTTGGAGCAGATCAGAAAAAGCAGAAAATCGTGAATCGAGGCAGCATTCGCCCGCGATTCCACGCTCCATCATGGACGCTTGTCATTCGCGGCCAGAATGGGTGTCACCCCCACGTGTAGCTGCAGGCTGACGAACTCAATCGCGTCTGGGGTCCGCATCCAGTTGTCCCAGTCCCGCTGCAATCCTGCCAGACCGTCGATCTGGTAGTGCTGCCGGAGTGCCTTCTCCATTCCCAGGCTTTGGCATTCGTCGACAAAATCTGCGAAACGCGCAGGCGTCGAACGATGAATCATCCATGAAGCCAGACCGACGCTCTGACCGTAAAACGCATCGCGCTGTTGCGGTCCAGGAATTCGCTGTAGCGAGACGAGTTCATACAGTGACAGCGTTTGGCGGCGCGAGATCAATTGCTGCAAGTTTGTCAGTCGCACCCGATGCTTTTCAACAGATTCGCTCAGCATCGCAATCCCTTCGTCGGCCCACCGTGGGATCGATCGTCCTCCAAAACGTTCACCCAGGACCACATGCGTCAATTCATGAGGCAACGCTGCGTTCGACCAGTCATTCGCATCGGCACGCACGTCGATCCGACGAAACACCACCCGCCCTTGATCGAAATTCATCATCGTCGAACCGACCGAAACATCACCCGGCCGATTCAAAGCAAGGTTGTAGTCGACTTGCGTTGGGTGCACATAGACATCGCATTTCGGTGCCCAGACATCCGATCGCACGCCTGTAATCCACAACGTTCGCAGCCGGCTTCGCCATGCTTCGCAGCATTCGGCGAGCCGCCGCATATCGCCATCCGCCAACTGACCCCGACAACAAAAATTCGGAGATTCAACCACCTTCCACACGCCCGTCACACGCATCGTCAGTGGCACCGATGACTCAGGTCGCTCGTCGGCTGAAACCGAAAGATGACCGGCACTCAGCCATGTCAGAAACACGATCACGACGAGCGCAGTGCGGCTCTTGAATTGAGTAGCCAATTTGAATTCTCGAAGAGAAGAGGCTGGCGGTAGAACTGCGCCAAACACCAACCGCTGCCGCACATGACGTTGCATGTCGGCCGGTCTTGTCCGGGGTACGTCCCTTCGGAAAAGGGAATAACGTGCCGAACCTCTCTAGAATTTCAAACCGATTCGCAACTCACGATGAACATGCGAGTTATGGCACACGCAAAAACTGACAGCACGTACGTTACCTGCAGAATGCACGACTCTTCAGCGAAAATGCAAGATCTATTGGCGTGCCCCGATCTGGGAACACCCGAGCCAAGCAGACGACGGCGCACTCAGCCCGCAACCGCCTCACGACACAGATTTTTTCGATGACTCTTGTGCCACCAGAGCGTGAAAAGTGGTCAGCCGCGAAGCTTCGGCTTCGAAGCGCCTCATCCCCCTCTCGCTTCGAAGGGGAACGACCAACGCTTGCGCAATGTCCGTTGTGAACCAGCACGTTCTACATCGGCGGTTTCACAACGTCGGGAACACCGTCCATCACCTGAAAGGACGCGCGATCACCTCGCAATACCACTGCTAACGAATAATGTTCGCCGATTCGCTGTCGTCAATGCGTGGCGTCTGCCCCCCGCGCAACACGCTGTTGCCTTGAAACAGCGTCCGCTGATCGACGGGTTGAGGATTCAGCCAGTCGGCTTCGTCGAATTGGCCGCTCTGAGCATACGCCGTCAGCGCATTCTTGTAGCAGGCGAGTTCCACTTGCTCGAGCGGGATACCGCGTTCCTGTGCCAGCTTCGCCGTTTTCGGAACTGCCAACGGATCGGACTTTCCCCAATCCGCTGAACTGTCGACGATCACCCGTTCGGCACCAGCCACTCTGAGTATATCGACCATCCGCTCGTTGCCCATTTTGGTTCCGGGATAGATCGTGAATCCACACCAGTAACCGCGGTCCAGGACTTCGCGATAGGTCTCTTCATTATTGTGATCGATCACCACCATGTGCGGAGCGATCCCGTGCTCTTCGATCACATCCATGCTGCGATACGTCCCCTGCTTCTTGTTGCGATGAGGCGTATGAATCAGCACGGGCAGATCAACTTCTTTCGCCAGCTCGAGCTGCAGTCGGAAGAACTTTTCTTCGGTCGCCGTCTGATCGTCATAGCCAATCTCGCCGATCGCCACGACACCTTCCTTCGTCGCGAACAGCGGCAACAGATCCATCACCTGCTCGGCCAAGGGTTCGTTGTTGGCTTCCTTGGAATTCAGTCCGATCGTGCAATAGTGCCGAATCCCAAACTGAGCCGCACGGAACCGCTCAAACCCCACCAGGCTCGAGAAATAATCCTTGTACGCCCCGACTTCCGTCCGCGGTTGTCCCTGCCAGAATGCAGGTTCAATAATCGCCCGCACCCCCGCCGCCGCCATCGCCTCATAGTCATCCGTCGTCCGAGACACCATGTGGATATGCGGATCGATGTAAAACATGATTTCCTAACCTGTTCCCAAACCGTGACTCTTAACGTCACGTCACCAAATTGATTTCTGTCGATCCCAGCACGGAATCACGTCGTTCGACATGTACGGACGGCGTCGCTCCATTTGACCACGTCTTCAAGCGGCCCCAAATGAAGCTGTTTTCCTGCAACTAAAGGATTGTAGCTACAAGTCGTTATGGCGTGTTCGATGATCCTTCGCACGATGCGATTCGTCACGATGATTTGATCGCCCGATGAACGGCAATGGCCGCCACCGATATCGATCCACGTTTCGTGATAGCGGAAGATTCCCTCGATAATGGGACCGAGCTTGTTCGATGGCCAGATCCCGACCGAGATCCAGCCATCGTTACCCGTCGCCCGCCAGCGATACTCGACACCCGCAACCACGATCTTATGGCTCTCCTTTGGACTACGCATTTGGAGCTCGCCTCGTCGAGGATTTCGGTGCCGAGTCGGCAGTCAGCGCTGGCATGCTTGCCGTAGACGTCACTTGGCCACGGAAAACTTGTGGACCGTCTTCTGGGTGTACTTTTCGCCGGGGTTCAGCCGCGTCGTAGGGAAATCAGGATGGTTCGGGCTGTCTGGGAAGTGCTGTGTCTCGAGACAGAAGGCACCGTGTTTCGGAGCGTTGCCGGTCTCGGGTGTGCCCTTCAGATGATTGCCCGTGTAAAACTGCACGCCGGGCTCGGTGGTCGAAATCTCCATCACGCGACCCGATTTCGGATCGACAATCTTCGCCGTTGGACGCAGTTCGCCGGGCTTTCCATTCACAACGTAACAATGATCATACCCACCGGCACCGTTCACCGTTTGATCGATTCGGGCTCCGATCTTCTGAGGCTTCAAGAAATCCATACACGTGCCCGCAACTGGTGCCTGTTCACCCGTGGGAATGGACCCCTCGTCGACGATCAAATACTTGTCGCAGAACAGCGTGAGATCGTGATCCAAGACGAGGCTGCCGTCGGCGCCTGACAAGTTCCAATAGGCATGATTCGTCAGATTCAGAATCGTCGGCTTGTCGGTCGTCGCCTCGTAATCAATCGTCAGTTCGTTGTCGTCATTCAGGGTATACGTCACGACCGACTTCAATGTTCCCGGATAGTTTTCTTCCATGTCGGGACTGGTGTAGATCATTTTGACCCCGACGACTTTGTCGGTCTGAAACGTTTCCGCCTTCCACAACTTCCGCATGAAGTGCTCTTTGCCGCCGTGCAAATGATGATCGCCGTTCGTCGCGAGTTGATACTCGGTTCCATCGAGCGAAAACTTGCCGTGAGCAATCCGATTGGCATAACGCCCGCAAACCCCACCAAAGTAAGGGCCATTGACGAGATATTCGGCGGGATCGGAAAAGTGCAATGTGACGTTGGCAAATTCGCCCTTCCGATCAGGCACTTCCACCGACGTGATGATGCCGCCTCGGTTGATCAAACCAACTTTCATCCCATGATGATTTCGCAGGCTGAAGCCGGTGATCGGCTGGCCATCTTCGGTTTGACCAAAAGGTTCACTTTGCACAGTCAGCATAGTCTCTTCCGTGGATTGAGTTTCGTTTGTCGATTTGGCCGCGCGGTCGGCAGGTGATAACGGTTTTCCGACGCTTCCCTCGCATCCGACGATCGTCAACCAACCGCAAAGGAGAAGCCCTTTCGTGAATCCATGAAAGTGAACGGGTTGCATGCTGCCTGATCCTTGCATTGGGTGGGAAACGCGACCTTGAAGATTCGTTATCTTGAGAAACGATCCACTGTCCTGCAAGCGACCGTCCCAGGAACCGCCACGGTTGGTCGCATGAATTCCCCGTTCAGGGGTCTCAACGACGAAATTGACATGGCATTCTCGCGGTTGACGCAACGCAATCGCCAGTTTCCCACCGACCTCGCAAGTCAGGTTGCCCGCAGCAGATCGTCACCCAAACAGACTGCGAATCGGCTGCCCCGCGACCAGTTGATGAGGCCGATTCTGGATGTCATGCAGCACCGCATCCGGACCGACTCCCAGCGCGTGGTACATCGTCGCCACCAGATCGTGCGGCGTGATCGGATTCTCGGCCGGATACGCGGCACGACTGTCGCTCGATCCATAAACCTGCCCTCCCTTGATGCCGCCACCGGCCATCAGGGCGCTGTAGCAGAAGGGATGGTGCTCGCGGCCAGCCGACGCATTAATCATCGGCGCCCGGCCAAACTCGCCCACCCAGACAATCAGCGTGTCCTCAAGCTGACCGGCCTGCGTCAAATCGTCCAGCACTGCGCTCAACGCACGATCGGCTGGAGGAATCAGGTGGTTCTTCAGGCGGTTAAAGTTGTCCCCGTGCGTGTCCCAGAAGTTCTGTCCGTCGTTGTGCCAGTTCACCGAGACGAATGGAACGCCGTGATCCAGCAAGCGACGAGCCAGCAAAGCACACTGTCCGTGGATATTTCGACCATAACGATCTCGCGTTTCGGGTGTTTCCTGGTCCAGGTCAAACGCCTGACGGACATGCGATGACGTCAGCAAACCAAACGCCTGCTGCTGTCGCGCCGACATGATCCCCGACTGTGTGGCGCTGTCGGCCAGCCGACGTTGAGTATCAATCGAGGCCAGCAAATCCTGACGTCGCATCAATCGGTCGGGTGACGTTCCCTCAATCAAGGACAGCGACGGAACTTTCCAGCCGGGCGTATTGGGATCGCCTGCCGCGAGCAGGGGGTCATATTGATGTCCCAACCACCCACCATGCTGGCCCGGTGCCTGTCCGCCTGGTGCCGCAGGATGATAGGCCAGCCACGGCATCGTCACGAACGACGGTAGCACTCCTTGCGACGGTTTCAACCGCGACATGACGCTGCCAATGTGCGGCGTGTCGCGGTTGCTCGGCGGTGCGGCGTCGCTCTTGTTAGACGGCGGCAAATGCCCCGTCAGAACGGTATGTCCGCTCGACAGGTGCGCAGGGTCGTCATGCCCCAATGATCGCAGCACCGCCAACTTGTCCGCTCGCTGAGCGAGCAACTGAAAGTTCTCGGAAAAATTGATCCCCGAAACATTTGTCGAAATCGATTGAAAGGGCCCACGGATCGAATCGGGAGCATTGGGCTTCGGATCGAACGTGTCGATCTGACTGGGCCCGCCCCACATGAAGAACAACAGACAACGCTTCGCCTGACCAAACCCGCCGGGAATGACCGTTCGCTCCGGCGCCCGTGATTCGTTCGCACGCAACGCCGACGCAATCGACCAGGTCGCCGGACTAAACAGGCTGGCCTGCAATAACGTTCGACGCGGAATCACCAACGGAACCGCGTTCTCAGCGATGGACGATCGGGCGGGATTCATGCAGCACCTGGGCTGGGCGGGACATATTCGGCGGGCTTTATGGATTGTCCCACATTGATCCGCCAAGTCAACGCGAAAGCGCCCAATTCAGATTGCCCCTTCGGTTTTCGGGCCGACGTCGAAATCCCGCAAGCGCATCGTCAGACCCACATATCGGAACGCCCGGACGTCCTGCACCTACCGCAATGACTCGTGCTGCAGACCCGTTTGCTCGATCTGTCGATCGTTCCGCCCGGCGGCCCCGTTGCGTTTGATTCGATCGGCAACGCATTGCATGGCGAGCTTCTGCAAAGCCTGATTTCCAGGTTCGCGCGCGGCACACCATTGCAGATGGTCGGCGGCTTCGGGCACCTGACCCGACTGGTATAAATCCAACCCCAGGCGATACCGGATCGTATAGCTATGCGGCACGCGTTGCGCCGCAACGGTCAGCACATCGGCCGCGATTGCAAAGTCTCCCATCTCCCGACAAGTGTTCCCGATCGAGTACAACATGGTTTCGAATTCCTCGTCAGAGGTCTCCGTTTTCGCCTTCGCAATTCCTTTGTGGATCATCAACCGCTGTGCCTGTCGCGATTCTGGCTCGCGGCCGTTTTTGAAAAAGGCCTTACAGATGAATTCGTACCCTTTCCAATCGGGGTGGAACTCCTCGTCAAAGTATTCAGGCGACACTTCACTGGCCAGCACTTCGACGATTCGTTCCTGAACAGAACGACTGCGTTCGAAGGCGCGCGTCCAGTACTTCATCGCCTGTTCGACTTCGCCTTCCTGCATCTTCGCTTTGCCAACCAGATACATGGTTTCTGCATCACGCGGTCGCAAGGTCAGCGATTGATCCAGACACAGTTGCGTGAATTCGGCGTTTTCCAATCGGTCCAGAAAATTCAGCTCCGTCAGCATCACGTACGACTTCGCCCGCATGGGGCCGTTCTTCAACGACTTTTTCACAAAATTGCTGGCCATTCGCAGCAGCTTCACATTCGGACCGATCGCCCGCGACAGCCAGTCGTTCGCCGCTTTCGCCGATTCAAAGTTCGACGCTTTGATCGTGTCGCGCAGCATGCTGGCCGACATCGAATTGTCCGAACACATCTGCTTCTGCTCGAAGTGCTGCAACGTCACCAGCGCCGCCACTTCCTGCAACTTGGCATCGCGTGGATCCAGTTTTGCCGCCTGCAACGCGGACTTCAGCCGCCGCTGACTGCTCTCGAGCTTCTCTTCATCCGTCCATCCTTCTTCATCATTCCGCCCCATCAGGATGCAATCGATCCGGTGTGGTTCGGCGAGAGCCGATGGCAACTTCTGATCGAACATCCAGACGAACACCGGAATCAGGGCGCATGTCCCCAGGGCGGTCACCAGACGCGGCAGCGGCCAGGATTCGGCGGCAGAGCCGTTCGCCTGACGAGCCAATCGCGCCAGGCGAACGGCACAGGCCAATTGCACGATCAACAGAATCACGCACGACGGCGCGTACCAGAAAAAGTCCACCGCCGCGTGCGCGACGTTGGCGACCAGACTCGCCAGAATGGCGGCCGCGCAGGACGACGCGTTGGTATCACTGTTTCGGAGCGCCGCAAAGCACCACCAGAAACTGGTCACGATCATCAATAAACAGATCGAAAGTCCGATCAACCCGGTCTCCGACGCAATCTGCAGGTAGCCGCATTCGGCGTGGGAATATTCGAGTCCATCATCCTCGGCTGTGACGATATGAAGCCGGTACGCATCCGCATGCGTACCCACACCAGTTCCCAGGATCGGAAAATCTTTCGCGACCTGGATGTTGGCCTGCCAGATTTCTTGCCGTCCTGTATTTTGCTCCAAACGACTCGCGAAAATCGTCTCGTACTTCGAATACGAAAGAAAGATACAGGCCAGCCCCCCAACCACGATCATCGCGGTTCCGACCTTCATCGACGCCAGTCCCATTCGGCACAACAAAATCGCCACGACAAACGAACTTAAAAAGATCGCCATCAACCCACCGCGCGACAGCGTCATCAAGACCGTCAACACGATTCCGCCCAGGCATGCCAGCAATAACGCGACAGCAACCGCGTGCATCGTCGCAGGCATCCCCCGGCGTTCCACCCGGTCAAGCTCTTGCTGATTCATCCGGCGCACCAGCCACCAGATCGCCGGTGCGGTTCCCAGAACCAGAAATTGCGCCAAGTGATTGCGATTGGTGAAGCAGCCCAAAGGATAGGTGTCGGTCGTCATGTACGGATGCTCGTACACCCAGAAGAACTTGCTGTTGCTCGTCAAATACTGCAATTGGGCGAAAAGCATCATGGCCGCGCTGGCAAGTGCCACACCGCAGAGCCCAAGCTCGACATCCTTGACCGTCCGCATCCGCTGCACGATGACAAAAAACAGTAGCGCATACGAGACGAAGGTCGCCAACCCCGACGAGGTCTCCCACGGCGCCAACGACAACTGATTCCATTTCACATGCAGGTAGTCGGTGAACTCAGATTGAAACCACAGCGGGATCACGTCTTTGATCCGCGGCGCCAGCGACATCATCCAACCTTCGGGCATCGGAATGATCTGAACCAGCCCCAGCAAAATCCCCGCCAGCCACAACCATTCACTGCCCGTGAATGTCCACCGTGCCGAAGACGAAATGAATTGGTACAAGGCCCAACAGGTCGCCGTCACAGACGCACCAATGACCAGGGCCAGTTGCCCGTGAGCCATGCGTCCGCCGAATCCGATCGAAACCGCAAGCAACGTCGTCGCCAGGCACAGATCGGTCGCCATGACCAGCCACGGCGTTGACGGTACAGGGGACCTCGAACCGAAGCCATGTTCACCAGGGTGACGATGAGACGATCGCGACCGTTTCGAACCTGCCGTCATGGTGGGGATGCTCATCAAACAGAATCGAGGTAATCGGATACGACTTACTGAATAGAATCCTGTTAGAATCGCAGTAACCGCAAAGTCTGAAAATAGCAATTTCGAAAGTTCATCCTCGTCCCCAATACGACGTCTCCCTCCGTCCTCCGTCCCCTCCGAATCCGCTTGGTGCGAAAGTCGACTCATGGCGAATCCCCGCCTGGAATTGCCGGTGCTGCAAAATTGGAGTTGCCATAACTGCGGAGGCTGCTGCCGTCAGCACTTAATTGAAATTACCGAGGCCGAACGACAGCGGATCATCGATCAGAAATGGACTGCTGCGGACGGAGTGCGGCTGCCAGTCATCGAATGGCACGCGGGCCCCCCCTGGAACAAACGATACCGGCTGGCTCATCAAGCCGACGGAGGTTGCGTGTTCCTTGATGATCGCGGCCTGTGTCGCATCCATGCGAAATTTGGTGAAGCCGCAAAACCACTGGCCTGTCGCGTTTACCCCTATGCATTTCACCCCGCCGGAAAAACGTTCGCGGTCAGCCTGCGATACAGCTGCCCCTCCGTCGTGGCCAATCGCGGCACTCCGGTCATCAAGCAAGCGGGCGAACTGCGTCGACTGGGCGAGTTGGTGATCCCTCCCGGTGCTGAAAAAACGCCTCCGCCAACTCTCAACGGCCGAGACCGCGTCGATTGGCCTGATTTTCTCGCGTTTTGCGAGGGGCTCGATCACACGCTCGCCGACCCCACCAGCCCGATTGCCGTTCGGATTGGCCGCGCGGTGACCTGGACGACGCTTATGGGGCAGTCGGCATTCGAAACGTTGCGCGGAACGCAGATCCGTGAACTCATCGTACTCCTGATGGAAGCGGCACGCATCGATCTGCCCGCGTTCCCGGAAAACCTTGATGAACCGACCGCGCTCGGGCAGCTTTACTTCCGGACGCTGGTCGCGCAATACGCCCGAAAAGACACCGTGGCCGATTTGTCCGCAGGCTGGATGGGTCGATGGCGGCTCTTCCTAGCCATCATGGCATTCACACGCGGCCAGGGCGAAATCCCCCCCCTGCAATCCGCGTTCAAGCCAGTTCCGTTCGCCGCGCTGAAACAGACTTTTGGACCACTCGATCCCGCCAGCGACGAAATCCTGACGCGATACTTCCGGGTCAAAATTCAAGGTCTCCACTTCTGTGGACCTGCTTACTATGACGTTCCGTTCGTCGAAGGCTTTCACAGCCTGGCCTTGATGTTGCCGGTTACCCTGTGGCTGGCACGCTGGTTGGCAGCGGGAGCTGGACGCGAACGGTTGACGGTGGAAGATATTTCGACCGCACTCACGATCGCCGACCACCATCACGGATATTCACCCGCTCTAGGCCAATTGGCTTCGCGCCGACGAGTCCGCAGCCTGGCTGAAACGGGCGATCTGGGTCGCCTTTGCCTCTGGTACGCCCATTGAGTTCACGGGGTTCGCCAACTTGTTTCCAAATCTGATCTTCAGCACCAGAAGGCTCGCCCCAAACACCATGAAACAGGCACTTTACGACCGATTTTGGGATTGACCCAGTTTTGAAGTCCTTCTAAAAGCCACCCGTTCGAATGGATTCAGGTCTTTGGGCGGGAGGTGCCGAACATGCGACGACTAGCATGCGTTTTGTTCTTGGGTTGTTTCCTGGGCTGCAGCAATGCTCCTGCCCCCAGCAGCACGGCCGAGGCCCCGGCTTCCAAAGCCAGCACGGTCCCCGCGAATATCGTGGCCCAATTTGAGCGCGGCGAATTCTCGATCGCGATCGATGCCCTGGACACATTGATTGCCGCGTCACCCAATGACGGCGAACTCTATGCCTTCCGCGCCACGGCCCATCAACGATTGGGACACCACCGCGAAGCCGTCGCAGACCTCGATCACGCGATTGCCTTGAACGAACGCGATGCCAACCTGCTCAACAATCGCGGGTTTATCCGGATGGGGCTCGGACAGTTCACCGAAGCGATGCAGGATTTCGATCAAGCGCTGGAAGTATCCCCCAAGTACAAAAATGCCTTCAACAATCGGGGACTGCTCTACATCGCCCAGCAACAGTTCCCCGAAGCGATCGAACAGTTCAATCACGCGCTGGGAATCGATTCCCGTTATACCGATGCGTACAACAATCGGGGTTTCGCCGAATTCGAAGCGGGACAAATTGGCGCGGCGATTGAAGACTTTAACATCGCCTTGCAACTAAATCCCGACTACGTCAACGCCTACAACAATCGCGGCCTATTGCGAGCCCGTGCCGGAGACTACGAGAATGCGGTCGCCGATTTCACCCAGGCCATGCTGATTGATCCGCTGAATTACAAATATTACGAGCATCGTCGCGATGTCTACGAGAAACAGGGGGCGTTCGATCGATCGCAGGCCGACGAAAAGAAAATGGCCTGGATCATCGAATATCACCGCCTGACGACACGAATCGGAGGTTCGACGAATCCGGCCAGCGACCTGACCCAGCGCGCGAAACATTTCCTGCGGATCGAGGATCTCGACAAAGCCCTGACCGATCTGGATCGGGCTCTGGAGCTCAATCCCCAGTCAGCGGACGCATTGGCGACACGCGCCGGTGTTCACATCCAACGTAAGTCCACGGACGCCGCGAAAGCAGACGCCGAAGCATCGCTCGCGATCGCACCAAACGAAGATGCTTATTCCGTTTTGGGTGATGTTTATCTGGCAGC
Source organism: Schlesneria paludicola DSM 18645 (assembly GCF_000255655.1). Lineage (NCBI taxonomy): Bacteria > Pseudomonadati > Planctomycetota > Planctomycetia > Planctomycetales > Planctomycetaceae > Schlesneria > Schlesneria paludicola. Next base: position 2,059,220 of record NZ_JH636434.1, read on the forward strand.
GAAAGACTTCGACCGCGCCATCGAGCACTTCGCGCGGGCTCGACGGATCGACAGCAGCGTCGCCGAGGCGTATTACGCACGCTCCAGGGTCCTTGAGAAACAAGGACAAACGGAGCAGGCCCAGTCCAATCTCGATCAGGCACTCGCGCTCGATCCGGATGTGGAAAACCGCTTGCGTTAACGCGGCTCTCCGTCGAGAATCCCATGACGCTCCGGCCGCAGCAAAGACTGGCCGCCGGAGTCATCGTTTTCGACGATGCGAGCGAGTTTTCTTTGCAGGTTGATTTTATGACGATGCCGAGCCTCAAAACCAAGATCCAGGGTCCCATTGCCGTTATCGGCGACCTTCATGGTCAAGTCAGCAAACTGCAGGTCTTGCTGAATCGCCTGCGCCAACTGCCCGACTACCAGCAACGCTGGATCATCTTCATCGGTGACTTCGTGGATCGCGGCCCCGATCCCAAAACGGGGATCGACATCTTCCTGGAACTGCTCAAAGAGCATCCGAAGACGACCGCCATCATGGGCAATCACGAATTCGCCATGTGCTCGGCGCTGGGTTGGTTTCCGGAGACTGAAGGGTCACTGTGGAGCAGTCGCTGGGTCGAACACTACGATTCAGAAACCACTTTCGATTCGTACGGAGCCGCGATTGGCAATCTCGCGGAATTGAACACGATGGTGCCCGCCGCACATCGCGAACTGCTCGTCAATCTTCCCTGGTGCGTTGAACACCCCCAACTGTTGTTCGTCCACGCCGGCCTTGACCCCAACATCCCCTTCAACGTCCAATTGCGCATTCTTCAGCAGCGTGATTTCTCGCTGAATCGCCCCCAGTGGCTCTCCGAGAAATCATTCGTCAACATGGACCCGCCCTCCGATTGCCCCTTCACACTCGTCTCGGGCCATGTGAAAGTCGACGACGTGGTGATCCGCCCCCGCCGCATCCTGGTTGACACGACAGGCGGGGACAGCGGCGACCTCAGCTGCGTGCTGATGCCCGAACGCCGCGTCCTGACCTCCGGCACCAACGAAGCCGCGACAAGCGTGACCGGCGACGCCCAAGGTAAGAAACCCGCCAAGGGCTCAAGCTGGTGGAAGATCTGGGGCTAGGAAGATCTGGGGTGTTCCGCCCCTCATCACAACTCCTCATCCAACCTCGACTCCTCGCTTTTTAGCCGAGACTCAAAGCAAGGGGAGTCTTCCCGAACATCCCCCTCGCCCCCAAAAACACCGCGCACGTGCACTTCGCCAGTTGAGCGTTTGCGTAGGAACCGTTGGCAGTCTATTGAAATAGCGGGGACGGACTCCGCCCGGATTCAAAAAATGACGCCGTGAAGGTGCCGGTGCCATGCTGAAGTTTGCCTCAACCGCAGTTCAAGGTTGGAACACCGCATTTTCATCGACGGCCTGCCATGAGACGCCTAAACTGTTGTGTCCCCATTCAGTCGCCGTGAAGAGCAAAATATCCCACAATTCTCGTCCCAGCTCGGCGTACCAAAGACGTTGCTACCAGGTCAATGAGGTCGCAATACGTAATGACACAACGCATGACGTTGAAACAACAATTTAAGTCGGGACTCACTCCTGTCAGCATTGAGTTCGTTGGGCGATTTCTTTGTGCGACCGAATGGGACGTCATCCGCGATTTAAGCATTGAATACATCTCGTCGTCGGTGACGCTGAGTGAAATGACAATCTCGCTTTCCTATTGTGCCCGACATCCCCACCCCAGGGCAGCGGCCCACATCGCAACGGCGTTGTGTACGGTGTTGTTAGAAGCAAAAGCCTCTCCTGTAAAAAAACTTCAACGCCCGCGCACCCTTCTTCGATTTCTGCGTCAATGCCGTCGCGCATGTCGCAGCCCAATGGCAGCTGGCCTGCTGCGGGCTTCAATGGCCGGGATCGGCTGCAAGTCTGCCGAACGAGCGATTGCGAGGAACATTGACGAATTTAAGATGCCCGAGATCGCGTACGTCCTATGGACAGTTCGAAAACTAGGAACTCGATGTTCGCATCGTTCCTTAAAAAGAATCGCAGAGTCATCGAGAATGCATTGGGTGCGTGTGTGGGCGGCCCAGTTACTGGTGATGCGTCACTGCTCAATCGGTGAGGGACTTCTTGAACGTCAGAAATCAAACGCGCGATCTCAAACTGAGTACAACAATATCCTCTTAGGGCTCACGTGGGCGGGCGATCGGTCTGCGCTGGAAGAACTAGAACAAATTGCGATCGATCATTCCGATCAGGAGATGCTGGAGAGACTCTACAACGACGTCCGCCTAACAGTACACAATACCCCTGCAAGATCCATTTTCTACAAACGACTTTTGGAGATTCTTGGCATCAGAAACCTCTCTTCAGGTGGTCGATCATAGATGGAGCAGCTCAGCGCGGGGCTCCACTTTTCATGACCGATTCAGCACGAGCCGTTTGAACTCATATGTCTCATACGGTCATTCGAGGCCGCGTGATACCACCCAGGGTCACGGATCGCCACAGCAATTGCAACCCTGTAACTGACAGCGGGTTGGATCACTCCCAATTCTGAATGTTCCATTGCTCCGACAGGCGACGCGACGAAATATTTTTGCTTGTGAACTGAAGACTACCGGCTGTAAGCCGGTAGGTTCGAAGAAATCGTCCCCACCATCCTTCGGTTCCGTTCCTTCTTGTTGCCGGATGTACTCCATGATCACCCCATCTGTTACGGTGCCGCTGGAAGCCACGAAGTAGCCTCGAGCCCACACGTGACGACCCCAGTATTGATTCTGCAGATGATGGAACTCCATCATGAGTTTTCGAGAGGTTGTCCCTTTGAGATATTGCATCACTTTGCTGGGGGAGATGTTCGGCGGGCACGACAGCAATACGTGCACGTGGTCTCGTGAGACAGCTCCTTGCAGGATCTCAATCTCGTGCGTCCGACAGATTTCGCGAACGAGATCCCGAATGCGAACCCCAACCGGACCGGCCAAGATTCCCTTGCGGTACTTTGTCACCCACACAAAGTGGTATTTGATGTCGAAACGACTACGGGCACTTGATCCGATAGTTCTCCATGCCCACATTTTAACCGAAGAGAGTAAAACCTAAAGGATTCGCCTGAAGGCGAGGGTTTTAGACCCATCGCGAGGACAAGAAATCATTCGTCAACATGGCCCCGCCCTCCGACTGCCCCTTCACGCTCGTCTCGGGCCATGTGAAAGTCGACGAGGTGGTCATCCGCCCCCGCCGCATCCTGGTCGACACGACAGCGGGCGACAGCGGCGACCTCAGTTGCGTCCTGATGCCCGAACGCCGCGTCCTGACCTCCGGTAGCAACGAGGGCGTCACCGGCGTCACCGGCGTCACCGGCCACGCGTCGGGCAAGAAGCCGGGCTCGGGTTCAAGCTGGTGGAAGATCTGGGGTTAGCAGACGCTCCGCTCAATTCGTGATTCCATCTCGACGGCGAACGGAGCACCCAAGAAAAGGCTTCTGCCCAATCGGCTTGCCCAGAGTGGAGTGACGCATGATTCCGCTCATAAACGACACCAAATGGAATGAGTTGCGACCGGCGATGTACGACTGAGCCGTTTTGCGTCCCTGCTGGCGTAGCAGGGACATCTCTGCATTTGCGTCGCAATGGAATGGGGAGTGGTACTATCGCTTCCATGGAGACGGATACACGTCAATTGAAGGGGTCGAACTGGACTTGCCCAAACTTCAGATTCTTTCACCCGAACAAGCTGAAGCGGGTTTGAACGTTCTCCGACAGATCCGCTCGCCCACCCGCCTCAAACAGATTCGCTCAGCAATAATTGAGTCATCAGTCAGCGCAACTGGTGCACAATCGGTAGAGAACACGAACCCCTTCAACGAAACACCATGCCGCGACATTGTACACATTTCGCCACAATCAATCGTTTTTACGCAAACCGATAGTTGACGAACCCCGCCATATGATGCATAATCAACCACCATAGTGCACATACACTCAAATCTCGCGTCACGCAACGCAATATCGCACCGGATCCTCGATTTCACGTAGATCGTTGACCTCAAGCTTCAAACCTTAGATATCGATCATTCAACTGCACGGTATGTCAGTAGTCCCTTGGTTCAAGCTTAAATCACGACGAACACACTTCGCCCAAACAGCACTTGCGGCAGTTGATGGCGAGCAATGACACGATTGGCTGTGGCTGCACCCAATAGCGAATGCGACACATCGGCAACAGGTACGGGCCGACGACAGATCGGAGGTACGTTTTTCGAAATTGATGAGCGAAATTGGTAGCGGGCGATTCCAACTCCATTCTGTTCCATGCGTGCAACGGCGCGATGGAGTTCGCCCACTTCCACTTCTGATTGCTCACCATCGTCTTGTGAACTTTCACGATCTTGACTCAGAACGTCGCTTTGAATGGCTTCCACACAGAGGCTTGCAGATGAGTGATCTCGAACAACGCATCAAGGGCTTTCGCCTCTCAATCCCCAAGAGTGACTTTGGATTGCTTTTGTTGTCGCTTGTTGTGTTATTTGTGCTTGTTGTAGGTTTTGCCTGGATTCGAACGGGATCTCCAACTCTTGTCTGGCCCTGGCTTCAAGGCCTTCATGTCGTCTTTGAGCCACGTGAGCTGGTCTTTGATGGGCTGACCGTTGGCAAAGTTCGTACATCTAAATTCCGAGTGACGAATATCTCATCATCAAATGTGACTCTACTTGGTATCGAGAGTAGTTGCGCATGTATTTCCCTTGATCAATTCCCTAAGAGCATCGAGCCCGGGGGGGTGGGAACGTTGGACGTGGTTCTGCAACCACGGGCAGCGGGTACATTTCACCGAAAAGTGCGCGTGTTCACCGATGTGGAAGGTGAACCCCCGGCACTCCTGACAATTGTTGGGACTGTGAATTGAAATTTAACTCACGACGTTGAATGGCGTAGCGTCGGTCGCTTCGTCTTTTGTGCCAGTTGTTTCGATTGGAGAGACAGATTATGGCGAATCGTTGGAAGATCATTGAGACATTCGGTTTATTTGGCGGGGTGTCATTAGGGATCTTGGCATTGACGATGATCTGGGTCGGCGAGGCATCTGCCGCTGCGAAATGCTGGACGAGTTGTAAGTCCGGTGGCTGCAAAACGAAGCTCCCTCCAGCCTGCCCAGGTCCACTCGGGGCAAACTGCAGTTCCACAGTTCTTGGGTGTACCGCGTGCACGTCTTGCGTCTCGGTTGCGTCAGGGTTGCTGTGCGGCTGCATCTGAGTCGCACTCGGAATGGATCGATTCATTCGGCCGCAAATGCAGTTAAACGGTGCCCATGCTGCAATGGGGCCGCATCACACTCGCTTTCAACCTGCTGTCGGGCTGAAGAAGTCCATTTTTTCCGATAAATCACCGTTGACGTTTAAGCGGTCGCATTAAAAGCGAAGCGCAGTCGTGGCGGTCGCTTGGCAAACTGAGACGACATGGCCTTCGTCAAATGAACTCGCTCGACCGCGCTTCGCATTTATGATCTTTGACAGTATTTATCGAACAGCACTGGTCTGCTGGAACTCAATATATTCGTGATCTTGCACCGGCACGACGCCAATTCGCAAGCGATAAGATCGATGTCGTTGTGACGTTCAAGATCGACAATCAATTCTCTGACAGGGGCAGGTGCGAAATGGCACATGTAAAGTTGCTGTTGCAACTGGTTGTCGCGGGATCGTCGATCATACTCGGAGGAACATTGACCGTATTTGGACAGGAGAATGACCCAGCTCTCGGACGCCGCTTTCTCAACGCCATCGAAGAGAAAGCAAAGGAGTTAGAGAAAGCGACATTCACGTTCCAATCTAACTGCGTGACGGAGAAGGCATGGGAATCGATTTCAGCCGCAAGAGAATCCGAAATCAAAAGCCTGCGCAGAAATAAAGAAGACTTTCACAGAATTGAAAAAGTTCATACCTCGGTTCGTGGCAAATTTACGATGCACAAAGGGACAAAGATCGGAAAGAAAGGACGCCATGATATCGAGTACATAGCGGCCCAGAACGACTCGTATGCGTTTCATATCGGACGTTCCAGAAGCGATGCCCCTTATGTTATCGACTATCTTGAGCCGATCGATGCGATGACCGAGGAATCGAAAAAGAACGTGCAGTTCAATGCAGCGATTGCCCGGGCCATCCCCATGGCCACTTGGTACTTTCTCACCGAGCCTCTCAACGAACTGGTGCATAGGCCCGATTTTGTCATTCATAAAGTCTTCAACGTCGATCGCGAGGGAACATCTTGCGTTCGCGTGGAATTCGATTGCAGCTCGGGCGAAAATGACCCAGCGCACAAGTTCTCGGACGCATACATGATCCTCGATCCGGCGAACGGCTGGGCTATGACAGAGTACGAAGCAACACAAGTTTCCACCAATAACAAACATCATACAACCATCAAGATCGGTACCATCGGGGGTGTCATCGGATTGCCATCTTCGGTTGAGCATCGATTGATTCCCAAAAACGATCCAACGTCCGTGTTATGCTTCAAGTCACTAATCGATTTATCGGGTGACGAGGCCAAAGAGGCATTCTACCTTCACCACTATGGACTGCCTGAACCGCGATTTACACACCGGGTCGTTGGCGTGTGGGTGTGGTGCCTGATGATTGCCGGTGTTCTGATTGCATTCGCGATGTTCCTTCGAAAGAGACGGCGCGGCGACAGGACGTTCAGGCCAACTCACAATGTCGGCCATGGAATGACTGCGGCGACACGGTGACAGAATGAGGCCAATACCAGGAATCCGGCAACGTCTTGTCGACACCTTCACGCATGCAAGACAGCCCTTCAGGCATCACTCGGTCGATCCGACGTGGGGTGCGAATATCGTGTCCGCATCGATTCTATTTTGGTGCTTCGTTGTCTACGGTGCGATGTCGTGCGCGAGCCTTCTGCTGGTTGCGATGGCCGTTCACGGCGCATCTCGCCGGATGCTGGCTTTTGCATCAATCGCCTTGACGATCGTCGCCCTTCCGCCGCACCAATGTCCGACATTTTGGATTTGTCTTTCGCCACTCGTATGGATCTGGCGGGGCCGAGTTTGCCGTCCTCGACTCGAAAGGATCGTCATTGAGGCCTTGTTCATTGGATTCGCGATTGCATGGATCGCGACCGATTTTGTTCGAGCACAGTTCCCGGTATGGGGCGAGCTCATCCATTTGGTGGCAAGCAGCCAGGTCGGTTTCCAATTTGTCATTCTCGCATTGGCGGTCTTTTGGACAGAATCGCTGCCGGTCGCCCTCAGTGCGGCAGTTTCGTCCGGCGCATTTGCAATCGGGGAGATCCTCTATGCGCGATATGGGATCGGTTGGCCGCTTTTGAGCTTATCGATCGCAGCCGCGGACACCCCCTTGATCCAGTTTGCCACGTCGCTCACTCAGATTGGAGTGACCGCCGGAATCGTTTTGATCAACTGTTTTTGGGTTCTGGATCGATCTGAAAGACTCGTACTTCAATGGCGGATGCCTTTCGTGGGAGTATGCCTGACACTGGGCTCGTGCATGATTGGGAATCTGATCGAGAATCACGTGAAGTACGACGCCTTGGCGTTCTCGGTGATGCTCGTCCAACCCCATAAACTGAATCCAATCAACTCCGGTCATGAATTGTGGCCCACACTTGATGAACTTACCGTCCAAAGCATCGATTCCGACGGCCCCGTCGATTTGGTGGTTTGGCCAGAAGCCTCAATCAGTGAAACTCTTTTCGAGGCACCTGACTCCGACGATTTATTAAACGGCGTCGCACTTGAAAACTGCATTGCTGCTGCGAGAGCGGATGAATTGTCGCTTCTCGAATTTGGGCGCAACTTTCAGCCCCGCTACGGAGCCGCGTGCCTGATCGGCGCGCCCGTCCGAAAGCCAACAACGACATCGAAATACGGACTGAACGTAGCAGAACGTCATCGCTTCAATTGCGCATGTCTCGTTTCCGCTCGATCGCGGATCTCAACCCATGAAAAACTGGTTCTGGTCCCATTCAAAGAGGCCGTCCCTGCATTTCTTGACAATCGATCGGGATTACAAATCCTCCCTCAGCCGATCACCCCGAAAAGGCCCTTCAGCCCAGGCCGGCGTTTTCGCTCGTTCCAGCTTGAGACTCGTGAAGGAGAAATCAGAACATTTGCAGCGAGTGTCTGCTACGAGTCGCTGATTCCATGGTTGCCCCAATATCGCACCGGCAACCATTTTGATGCGATCGTGCATATCCTGTACGACGGAGACACATCTGCTGACCCTGAGTTGATCGAATGTCAGATTCAAGCATGTCGGTATCGAGCGGTCGAAACAAGGACATGGAATCTCATCTGCTCCACATGGACCGGCAGCGCGATCATCGATCCGCGAGGCAAAATCGTCGCTCGGCTTGGGCCCATCGAAGGCGTCTTGCGAAGCGACCACACTGACACACACAGGCAATTAGGCCAACCAATTCGTCATTGGCAATAGCGATGTCATAACTCAATTCAACAGTTTTGAAATACGGTAACCGCTCACAGCCCGAAGAGAGGGGGGCAGGCACATTTCCCCGGCTCGATTGAAATCCACTGTGCATCAAATAGGGCCAGCCTGCCCTTTGCCGCGGGAAAAAATGGGCCAGTCCCAGGCGTGTGAACGGTTACTGAAATACGTTCAAGCAACACACATTGTGAATCCATTCGCTCATCGCGAGTCGCCACCTCACACTGATCCTTGGTAGACACGATTGTTCATATATTGGCAGCGACGAATGGTGCAGTAGCTCGCTGCACCCAGGATTGCCACAAAAAGGCGTCATCATGACTCAACACTCAAGGCGTGGGTTCACAATCGTAGAACTCTTGGTCGCCGTTTCATTGATCACGCTTTTGGTTGGACTCTTCTTGCCCGCCATACAGCGTTCGCGGGAGGCGGCAAGGGGTCTCCAGTGTCGAAATAATCTGAAGCAACTTGGCCTGGCACTTCATAACTACCATGAGGTTCACTCGCGACTTCCTCCTGCCGTGATTTGGAGTGGACGGGGTGAACCGTATGGTGCGGGATCGTTTCCGGTTGGTGCATTCGATCGAGTTGCACAAGGGATCTCTCCCAATTCCGAACCTGATCGTATTTACTCCAATTGGGCCGTGTCACTTCTACCTCACATCGATCAAGTCAACTTGTACAACTCTTTTGATTTGAACCTGCCGATGGACGATGTCACCAATTTGTCCGCCCGCACAACGCGCCTGTCAGCGATGCTATGCCCATCTGATAGCTTCAACGCAACCCCCTATGAAAGGGCTTTGAACGTCGGAGTTCTCGGACACACATACGCTCGAGGAAACTACGGGATGAACGTTGGAGGCAATCAGTGTTTCGCTGCAAATCCAAGGTGCGTCAATGGCTTTCAAACGGATTCAAACGACTTCCTCAACACCTGCGCCACCGTCTTCGGCAGCGGTTGCGGTGGTGTAAACTACTCATTCCGTTTGCGTGACTTCACATCGGGTCTGTCCACATTTGTTGCGATCGATGAATTACGTGCAGGCATCAGTGCAATCGATCCACGTGGAACGTGGAGCCTCGGAATGGCAGGCGCCAGCGCGACGTTAATCAACCGCAAAGGTCCAAACACGAAATTGTTGGGAGATGGAATCGATTCGTGTACGGCCCTCACATTGCAATTCTCTCAGACAGAACTTGACCGGATCGGAATGCCCTGTGATCACTCCATCATTCCCGTGAATTGGATTGCAAGCGCAAGAAGCATGCATGGCGGATTCGTTAACGCACTATTCCTTGACGGATCGGTGCATGCGCTTGCCGACAGCATTGATACGAATACGTGGATTCAACTTCACGATCGAAACCACCAATGACTCGTCGCGACGGATAGTGGAGGGTCGGGTGGCGGGAGCTGGACGGGAGAATCGCGGAAGGCGTTGGGGTTGCGTCAGAGTCCTTCAACCACGGTCGTCCCAAGTTGAGGTTTGAAAATCGGGTGCCTCATCGCGAATCTCTGGTGGGTCGCGAATGGGGAGTCTCGTGACAGCGCACAGATTGAGCGAACGAGGCGTTCTTTGCCGCGTATTCCCAATTGTTGCCGCCAACACAAACCCTTATGGCGATCATCTGAGGAAGCGATATGGTCAAAGACAACAGATTGCTGAATCATCGAACTTGCCACGAGTCGCGATCGCATGCCACAGAACACAGCAAGCGGATGCACAGATCTCGCCATGTACGAACGGAACGTTGGAAACGGTGCCTGATTGTCGCATCGCTACGGATCTCGTGGAAACTCTATCGAAACGGCCAGCATGACTTGGCACTCACAATCCTCAGCAAGCTCGTCGCATTTGCACCTCAGATGCTCTTTTTACGAATCTGGTTAGCCCGCGCAGCCATGCGGATCGGTGACGAAGCGTTGACGAGAAAGGCGATCCAACCCAATGAGATTGATGAATTGGCCGGTATTGAAAAGTATTACGGCCGCATTGCAGTGCTTCACTTGGGGCTCGAAGAATTCGCCGAAGCCATGCGCTATCTGACATTGGCGAAAGAGCTGTCTCCCGATTCACCGCTCACCTGGGCGACTTATGGAGACCTCTTTCGCCTCCGAGGAGACGTTGATGAGTCGGTGAAGCACTATCAAGCAGCGGCTGCGCGGCTATCGCATCGAAGCTCGAAGATGCGCATGCTTGCCGCCGCCGCAACGACACTCTCAGACGCTGGCAGAAGGGAGGCCGCGGAACTGTACGAACAAATCATTGAACTTGAACCAAACGACACGGGTGCCCACTTTTGCCTGGTTGAATCCCGCAAGAACCTGGAAATGACGGATCCGATCGTCAGCAAGATCCGGCGAATGACGACCGATTGTTCGATCCCCGTCAACCACAAGTCCAATCTTCATTTTGCATTGGGACTTGTTCATAGCCATTGTGGCGATCCGGGAGCCGCGATGGCTCATTGGATGATCGCGAATCAGCTTCGGGCAGCGGCCACGACGGCCCCCAGCATCGACGAGAAAGCCGCTGGCGTCGATGCGCGGTGCAATGTCTTCACCCGAAAACTGATCGACGAATTCTCGCAGTACGGCTGCCAGGACGACATCTTGATCTGTATTGTCGGAATGCCAAGATCTGGTACCACGTTGACAGAGCAAATTCTTGGTGCTCATTCGCACATTCAACCGCTGGGCGAAAGGACCGATTTCTGGCGGTTGACTCGAACGCTTCCCCGGATGCTCAAGACAAGAAAGGGCTATCCAGAATGTTGTCAGCGGCTCACGCCGCCAGTGATTCAACAAACATGGAAATCGATCCTTGCTCGAATTCGGCATGTTGCCGGGAATTGTGATCGTGTGGTCACGAAACTGCCCGAAGACGTCTTCGAGATTGGCATCATCAAAATCCTGTTTCCCAAAACGAAATTCATCAACTGCCAGAGAAATCCGGTCGATGTCGGACTTTCCTGTTTTCAGCAGAACTTTCGAGGTCTTGACTACACAATGGACCTCGAAAATTTGGCGTCTGTCTTTCGCCTCTATTGGCGAATGATACGCCACTGGAACGATGTCCTCCCCACTGGATCGATTCTGAATCTTTGTTACGAGGATCTCGTATCCGCTCCAGAGGCCAGCATCAGAAACGCCTGCAACTTTATCGGTGTCGAGTTTCAAGAGGCATGCTTGCAATATCACCTGGCTCCCACGTCCGTCCGAACGGGCAGTCGCTGGCAGGTTCGAACCCCCATCTATCAAACGTCAGTCAATCGATCTGAGGCTTACCGAGAATTTCTCGGCCCACTGATTCAACTCGAAAGCGAGTGGACATCCATTTCAACCAATTCCAATCTGAAAACAGCTCAAACACATTCGCCTTACACCGGTTAACCGCAGCGCTCTTCGTCAAACATGGTCATTGACGAACACCGGTTTGAATTGGGCGTATCGATCCTGATCGCGTGCCAGACCTTTACGATCGCCTTGGACGGAAACGGAGTAAGTAATCGCAGATCGCCCAACACGCAGAAAAATTTTCTGAATGGAACGAATGACTTCCATTACGGTGCCTTTTTTAACTTCAAGAATCATCCCGTCGAGACTCATTGTCCTGCACTCTTCCGCTTCGAGACAGAACCAGCATCGATGGTGCAACTCGTCATTCCTTTCCGAATTGCAGCCTGACCTTCGTCGCTGATCAGCGTGTTGCCAATATCGAGTCTCTTAAGAGCCTTCATCTCTATCAAATACTTCAGGCCATCATCGGAAACATCGGTGCCAGCTAAACCGAGATACTGAAGGTCGCCCAACGCCTTCAATTTCTTGACCCCTGCATCAGTGACATTGGTGTCGTTGAGTGCGATGGACTTGAGGTTCGGCAGTCCTTGAAGAATGTCGCAAGTTTTGTCGCCAACCTGGGTCTGGATGAGGAATATCCATTCAAGACCGGATAGCCCTTTCAGGTGCTCAATTCCACGGTCGCTGAGTTGGCTGTAGCCCAGATATAGTCCCGTGAGATTTTTCATTCCAACCAGTTTCTCGACAGCCACATCTGTGACTTGCGGCCCGAGCAGCCAGAGAGTTTTGAGCTCCTTCAAAGTCCCGATTTCGGAAAGCAACTCAGCAGGCAGTGGACGATCCGTCGTTGTCAACGAGATACTGGTCACACCGCCGTGACTTCGGATCGACTTGGGAACCCACATTGGTCCGGTGAAACGAAACTCCACCCGTCCACCCAGCGATTCAATTTTCGCTGCAATCCGCCGCTCGTCTTGAAACGAACTCACAAACGCCCAAAGGATATAACTCTGGATCACCGCGATGAGCATCAACGTCAAAACGATCCACCCCAAATAGGAGCGAAGAAATCTTCGAGTATTGGCTGGTCGACGAGAGACCTCATCCATGACCTCACGCTCCCGTTGGACTCAATATGGGCATCGTTCGCACGTCGACCGACGCAGGCATTCGGCCCATCATAGAGACAGAACACTCCAAGTGTCAGCAACAGCACCATGAGATTGCCTGAGTTTCATGAACCCGAATATTTTCAAGAACGGTCCGCTGCTCAGTCGCCAAACGGTCACTTGAGAATGCGCCTACTGAGATGTTTGCTGCCGCAACTCTTGGGCGAGCCCAATCAGAATCCCTTCCGGACCGCGAATGTAGCAAAGCCGATAGATGTCTTCGTACTGAACCACTTCGCCGACGACCCGCGCGCCTCGCTTGGCCAGCCGCACGAGCATATCATCAAGGTCCTCTACGGTGAACATGACGCGCAGGTAACCGAGAGCGTTGACTGGAGCGGTTCGGTGATCGGCGACCACGGGCGGCGCGAGGAATCGAGACAACTCGATCCGACTGTGCCCGTCCGGCGTACGCATCATCGCAATTTCGACGCGCATGCGGCGCAATCCAGTGACCCCATCTGCCCAATCTCCTTCGATTGGGGCGCGTCCTTCGAGCTTAAGGCCAAGTTCGGTGTAAAACTCGATGGCAGCGTCAATGTCTTCGACCACAATCCCAACGTTGTCCATGCGTTTGACAGTCATCGTATCTCCCTGAAAACACCTTTTTCATTGCGCGTGCAACATTTCAATCCACGCACAATCAGGCGACGATATCAAGGAGACATTCGTATTCAAGTCGTTGAGACTGCGGGGATGCCTTTTTTGAGTACTGACTCTTTGAGGCATGCCAGCAGCCTGTTGGAGTAAGGTGGACAGGCACCATGGCATTCAAGACACCATGGTGTTTTTTATCTAATCGGAGCCAGTTCCCGTTGCTTCAACCGGCTCCTAATTTGTCAGCAGCGTTCGAGTCCAACCGTATTGGCGTTCGCGACGTGATCGAAACTCTGGTGGCTCAGATCGATGGTTCGCGATTGCTCTGCCACTGGGATGGACAGTTTTCCGGATTGATGAACGACGATGAAATCATCGTGACGACGACAATAACGAACACACAACCGCCCCGATGCCGTGTTCTTCTGCGGAACTCTCCTATTTCGCTTGATTCTTCATCGCGGACTTCAACTTCGCGCTGAAATCATCCGGTTTCATGCGGTCGCTATTGTTCTTCCCCACATAGCGAAACAATTCCTGACCAGCGGAATCGAGGACCACGAGTGCCGGAAAATGGACGGTCTCGCCATGAAACTTGTAACCATCCGGTATGCCGAGTTGTGTCGCTAACCGGGCGTCCGGATCGCGATAAATCACCGGAAGATCCTTCAGATCTTGAGGTCCCAGCTTGAGGGACCATGCCTTGATCTCGTCAACACTGTCGGGTTTGAGAAACAGATGCAGAACGTCGTGATTGCTGCCTGCCAACTTCGCGTACTCGCGCGTGTATTTGAGGCAGTAGGGGCACTCCGTCTTCAGCAAGAAGTGAAGCACGATCACTTTGCCCTTCTGCTCTGACAGCGTCAACGTTGTGCCGTGCGTCGGTGATTCGAGCGTCACGTCTTTTATCCCTTCAGCATGGACGGCGACGGCCACCAACGAGACAAAAAGGAATACTGCGGAACGCTGAGTGTTTGTTGTCAACATGGTGATTTTCGTTTCTGTACCAAAGGCAGTGCTTGAAACTCGATGCGTGATTCCAAATCCCGATTGCCCCGAAGTCCAGCGCATCCCGGGACGACCAGAGTGAACTCGATGAGTGGACATCAATCTTCCGCCAACAGCTTGTCGACGGCTTTTTCGATGGTTTTGTCTCCCGTCGCACCTTTCCAATTCAATTCACCGGGCCACCAAAGTCGGATGTACCCGTGCTTGTCCACAACGTACACGCATGGCCACATCGTGTTTCCCCAGGCCTTCCAGTTTTCGGAGGCGAGGTCAATCATGATGGGAAATGTCAAATCGCGTTCGCGGGCAGCGGTCTTCACCGCATCGGCATCGCGCTCGCGACTCGTTTCAGGCGTTTGGATTCCGACCACGACAACCCCCTTGGCCACCAAATCCTTGTGCCATCGCCGGTAGATTTCAAAGTTGGCGTGACAGTTGTGACACTGAAATGCATAGAAGTGGACCAGAACGACCTTGCCTCGTAGTTCCCGCATTGTCATTGGCGAAGAGTTGATCCAATTTTCGACGGGGACAAATTCAGGAGCCATCGCATAGATACGCGTCAGTCGGGTTGGATCAAACGGATCACCGAGTAATGACTTCAACGTCTTCCATTGTTCAGGTCGTATGATCTTGGCCATCCCTTCGCGCTCGGCCCGGGTCGCTTTATTTGCTCGATCCTGCAATCCCTTGATCTTGGGATCGCCGAACTGAGTATTGGTGAGAGCGAGATTCGATTCGTCGGTGGCGCGCGCCAAAAGGGCCAGCTTCTGTTGCTGCGCCGATTGCACATCAATGCGCTTTGCGATATCGCTTCGCAACAGCACCCTGCTGCCTTGAGCGTAGCACTCCAGTTGCTTCAGCCGTTGCCGTTGAACGTCCGTTGCGGCACGGTCGAACCATGCCCAGACTTGTGACTCCAATTCGCGTATCACCGCCCTTTGCTGGTCGGTCGGCAAGATGCGGGCCGGAAACCACCTTGCATCCACGGTGCGAAGCAACGCTTCCAGATCATCAACCTGCTGGTCGGTCAGCTTCAATTCTTTGTGCACTTCCGGCGCATGGACGAGACCAAGCAAGTACTGCGGAACCAGATTCCCATACGGACTCTCCGCGTCCTGAGCAGCGATGAGTCCTTGAATGACGAGCAGTAATCCGCCGGCAGACACAAGTCGACTGAATGCATTCATGGACAGGATCTCACAATTGATTCGAGCAAGGCAGCAGATGCAGTCTGAGATTCAGGACTGCCTTGCCATTAGGAAAGCCAACGTGCGTTCCCCTCGCATTTCACCAAACGTAAACCATTCACATGTTGGGGACGGACGTATTTTCATCGCAGACGGTACATGACCATGCGCGGGGCTTTTGCAACCAACCGAGGCGTTGCCGATGATCACGGGGCGGCCTTGGGCCCTGAACCGTGAAGAGTGACTCCGTGAGTGAAGCTCGAATTGCGATTCGCGGCTACTGATGTTGTGTGACCGTCGCGACGACGGAGTGAAATGCATCCGGCATCATCCGGTCTGAATTGTTTTTACCCACGTAGCGAAACAGTTCCTGACCAGAACGATCGAGTAGCACGAGTGCGGGGTAATGTACAGTCTGTCCGTGAAACTCGTACCCATCGGGAATTCCAAATTCTTTGGCAAGTCGAGCGTCTGGGTCGCGATAAATGACGGGAGGATTCTCCAAGCCTTCTTGACTAATCTTCGCGGCCCAGATTTTGATTTCATCGGGACTGTCGGGCTTGAGAAACAGATGCACCACATCGGGACTGAGCTTCGAAAGCTGACCATAATCGTGTGTCAACTTGAGGCAAAAGGGACATTCAGACTTCAACAAAAAATGAAGCGCGATCAACTTCGCCTTCTGATCCGACAGCGTAAACGTGGTGCCATCAGTCGGCGACTCCACGACAAGATCACGCGTTCGGTTGGTTGCAAAAGTGCTTCCAACATTGCGAGAAGAATCTGATGATCGGTCCCATAGGTGAACGCCCATCGCTACCATCGCAGAGAGACTCGCGACAACCACGGCTGTCATCGCCATCATTGATCGCGATCCCGATGCACGTCGCGCCGAATTGTTGTCTCGGACAGGCAGCGGAACACCAGTGGCTCCCACCACGTCTGTTTGGGTGCCACCACGCTCTCTCGCATGTTCCCCTGAGTCGATCGGAATCTGAGTCAGGCATTTCAGCCCCAGCTCCAGGTCCTGATGCAGGAACCACAAACTTCGAGCTTCCGCATCCGCTCTCAGAACGTCTTGCAGCTCCTGGTGCTCCGCCTTCGAAGCGGTCGGCAATAAGCAGGCCGCAAACATCTCCAACAGCCGACTTTGTTGATCGGAAGTCATAGGGCCCCTTCCTGAAGGCGACGTTGCACGCACTCGGTCAAACGGCGCCGAAGAATCGTCAACTTGTTGTAAAGCGTGCGCGGAGCTCGTTGAAGTCGTGTCGCCAAATCGGCGATCCCACCGTGTTCTGCATAGGCGATTCGCAAGAGTTCTCGTCCTGCAGGCCCGACTTCGTTGAGGCACTGCTCGAGGGCCGTGATCCGTCGCCCCTGCATGTCGAGGTCGACAAGTCGTTCCGATGCCAACGTCGCGAGTAAGTCATCATCGAACATCAACGGGGACCGCCCCGCCAGACGTTGAAAGTTCTTCGCCTCATAAAAGCAAATCGTACTGGCCCACGCCACGAAATTGCTGCCCGCCTCATAGGTCTCGAACTTCCTCCACATCAACAGACTGGAAGACTGCAAAACATCTTGCGCGTCGTGCCACCGCCCCAACAACGACATCAGATATCCGAGCAGTTTGTCGTGCGATGCCGTCAACAGCGTCACGAATTCTTCGTGACGAACGTTCGCGTTCGAAATTAAGGGGGGCTCGGTCACGAGAATCAGGCCTCAACGACCATTGTTAGTCAGTCCGATCGAGCGCTTCGTATGAGCATAAAAAATGCGAGTCATCAACATCATATGTCTGCCGATCGCGAAATTGACCGGGCCCTTTTTCAAAGATTCTGTTCACAGACTTCATGACGTCGCGATGGTTCAATATCCACCGGATACTGGCATGACAGCCTACTGAACCAGAGGACGGGCCGGATTCTGCAGCAAATGAAGGCTGCTGAATGCAAGACAGGAATCGTTTAGCAGGTTGTTGAAGTAACGGGGACTGGCTCCGGTGAGATGAAAAACCGCCATAATATTGTAAACGCCAAGGTGCCTGTCCCCCTTACTTCATCAGGCTGTTCGGCGCAGTCCCATGCAATACCCACCGGCAAACGTGTCTTCTAAACGTTTGGAACATTGGACCGAGTTGGTCCTGACAAGTTCGGCCCAGATCGTAAGATCAATGCCGGTTGAACGTCCGCGTACGTTCTCGAACCTCAGCCGTTCGTACAAATCACGAGACGGGTGCCGGGAATGGTTGAGAACAAACCCCAATCCGCGCCAACGCCTGAAAGGAATGACCAATGGAGTTCTTCAACGCTGATCGGACCAGTGTGACTTCGACAGAAGTGTGCCTCGGAGCACAGCGAGCACCGAGACACGGTCATGCCGTTCGCCCGAAACATCGGCCACTCCAAAGAATGAGATGTTGCTCATCATGCTCATCAACGAGCGAGATGAATGAGCACACTTAAGTCGTTGACAAATAAGGCAATCGAGAACAAGGCGTGCAAAGCGATCAAGACGATCAAATTTTTGGCTGGCTTTCGATCATTGAAAATTTAATTCAAAAAAAGCCACTTCGGGCCACGGCGGATGACATCGTGCCGAGCCGTTTTTTGTAGGCATCGCCGCATCGCCACGGAAGATCGAACCTTCCTTCCCGACAATTCCAGGCATACGAATCCGTATCTGCCGCAGCCGACAGCTCGCCTATTGCTTCGCCTTCAAAAAGGCGATCAGGTCCGCGATCTGTTGCTTCGTCAACTGCGTGTCCAAACCGGCTGGCATGATCGACACTGTGCTGGGCCGAATCTCTTCGATGTCGGATCGCAGAATTCGAACCTCTTCTTTCGCGCCCGTCGCGAGCGTAATTTCATCAGGCGACTCTTTGCGGATCAGTCCGTTGAATTGTTTTCCCGATTGCGTCAGTACCAGGATCGGCTCATAACTTCGCACGAAACTGACACTGGGGAAGACAACCGCTTCGAGCAGATCGCGCTCGGTGCGGATCTTGCCGATTCGAGACAAATCTGGGCCAATATTTCCGCCCATATAACCCATCGCGTGGCAAGCCGAGCAAGCGGCCTTCTGGCTGTTGAAGACCAGTTGACCACGGCGAATATCGCCCTCTGACAACGACGCCATCATTTCATTCAGCTTTTCCTGCTGACGACCAGCCTCAACATTGATGGCGGTATAAAGTTCTTCCGCAGCGGCTTGAACCGACGTCGGAAACTTCGCCAGCTTCAGCTTCACCGCATCGACGCGCAGACTGGTGAGCACGGGCGAACGCTTCAACGCGGCAATCAGCTTCATGCCGATCCCTTCGTCCGTACAGTGCTCGAAGGCACTGAGCAACCGATTCAATTCCAGCGGCCCCACCAGCGGAATTGAATCCACCAGCATCGCCAACGGTGTCGTATCCAGCTTCGACTTCACGAATGCTTCAACGGCCGCCGATCGCGTGCTGACACTCGCTTCTTCGCGCAAGCTATCCGCCAGCAACTGGAAGTGCTCCGCGGCCGGCAATGCAACGCCATCGGGAATCGCGGCCAACGCTTCGACACGAACCGGTTCCGACAGCGCATGGTTGCTGGCGATCTTTAGGAGCGCCACTCTCAGGTCATCAGTGGCCCCCTTGATCGGAATGGCTCGTACAGTTCCGATTGCAATCGGAACCAATGCCGCATCGCTTTCGATCAATACACCCGTCAGAGGTTCGATCCAGCCAATCGGCATTTCTTTCAGTGCCGACGTGCGCATTGCTTCCAGCACGATGCGGCGCGAATCTTTGGTCCCCCCCGGCACCGACGCCGCCACATGGCTGGCGATCAGTTGTTGGATCGACGCATCACCCGCGAACTGGGCCAACTGGCGGACCAGCTCTAGCTGCTCGTCCTCGGAAAGGCCGGGTGATTGCAAACGGAATCGCAGGTATCCTGCCAGTGCGTCACCCCAATCGGCGTGACGCCCCACTAGCCAAAGGGCCGTCTCCTTCAGCAACGGCTCTTTCGACGTCAGCCAGGGCACGACCTGCTGTGGATCAACCTTCCCTCCAGGCATTTGATCGTTGGCAATCGCGACAACCCGCTGCAATGAAGGAGAAACCGGTTTATTCAGAGCGGGTGCCGTCGGTAGCTCAAGCGACTTGCCGATCTCGATCAGGGCATAGGTTACCGAGTGTTCCAGAATGCGATCAGAAGGAAGTTTTGCGGCCAGTTCCAGTAAGCGAGGAATCGCAAGTTCACTTTCCAGCCGTCCCAGTGCCTCGGCGGCGACCCGACGGATCTGCAGTGAGTCGTCACCCAGGCACGTTGTCAGCGATGAGAGGGCATCTTGATCTCGCCACAAGCTGACTGAATTCAACGCGGCCAACCTCACCGTCAATTGGGGGTCACTGATAGCATTTCGGACCAGCGTCCGGGCCTGGGGATGCTCGATGCGAGTCAACGTCCACACGGCATTGCGGCGGACGTCAGGATTCTTCGAATCTTTGACAGCCTTCGTCAGTTCCGGAATCGCGACGACGCCTTGCTTGGCCAGCAACTGAATCGCACTCGTCACAACCGCCGGGCGTGAGTCGGCCAGTCGCGACACCAGTTCCGCCGTTGAAGGCCCTTTCCAATCGAGCTTCTGACCGCGCGCATCGGCGACACGCACAGCGCCGATGCGACGAACGCGGTAAATCGCGCCCAGGATATCGGGCTTGGTCAACTGCGATGTCGGGCAACACATCGTGTACCAGCCACCCGTGTCACAAACCACCAGGCTGCCGTCGGCATCTTCTTGAATGTCCGTCGGATGGAAATCCAAATTCGACGAAACCAGAAAATCGGTTGTCGTGGGCTTGTAGGATGCGCCTTCCGGCTCGAGCACATGTCGTGAGACCTTGTGCATGTTGAACTGACAGGCAAACAAGTTGTCTCGATAGTCATTGCCGAATACGGCCGATTCATAACACGTCAATCCGCAGGGTGCTGCCGGTCCCATGTGGACGAGCGATGGCATCAGCTCGCCAGTTCGTGGATGAGAATTGATGACACCATGATTTTTCCCATAGACGCCGCCATAAATCGCATGAATCAAACCATCGCGCAAACCGCCGCCGGGATGCTGCAGGAACGTCGTGGTAAAGATCCGTTCGCCCGTAGGCATGAACGCCACATCAACCGGGTTGTCCATCCCGCCCGCCATGACAGATTCGACAATTCCTGTGCCATCGGCTTTGCGGCGAAAAATGTGGGCGGCTTTCGAGACCAGTGTTCGCGGCTCGAGCTTCACGGTCGCGTCTTTCGGATCAGAGCTTGTCCGCACCGCTTTCGGAAGTTGCAAATAGGTTTGCTCGGCAAACGCCCCTTTACACCAATAGATCCAGCCGTCCAGACCGAGATACGGACCGTGCAGGTCGTTGGCGCATCCGGTCAGCGTTTTTCCTTCGAACCATTCCACGCGCTGGTCCGCCACGCCGTCACCGTCGGTATCCGTCAGTTTCCAAATGCTGGGTGGCGCGGAAACATAGAGCGAGCCGTCGTACCACAGCGTCCCTTCGGGAAACATCATCTTGTCGGCAAACACCACCGATTTGTCGAACCGCCCGTCGCCATCGGTGTCTTCCAACCGGACAATGCGATGAGTACGTTCTTCCAGTTGCTTGGCAGGCTTGTCATTCGATCCCGACGAATCGGCGACATACAGCCGTCCCCGTTCGTCAAAATCGGCGGTGATCGGCCGGTTGACCAGCGGCGCGGCGGCAACCGCTTCGATCTCGAAGCCATCGGGCAATGTGAACGTGTGCCCGTTCAGTTGAACTTCGGCCGCAGGCGTATTGCCTGTAGCACCAAGAAATAGCAGGCTGACTACCAAGGCGTAATCAACACGGATTGCAGAAACGCAAACCATCAGACAATTCCTTCATCAACAGAACCGGCCCGATCACAACCACGAATCAGAAGCTTACTCTTTCCAATCTGACGAGAAAACCGACGCAACGGAAGGCATCACGCGAAAGCAAGCTGGCCAATGCATCAGAGCCGTTTGTGAAACATCGTCGCGGCAAAGTGCCGAAAATCACGCTCGACGACAACGAATCCACAGGGGATATCCCATGCCGACAATGGCGCGAACCAGGAACTGGCCACGAGCAGTCAACCCCGAGCGATGCCGCAATTCGCCTCACACGTCGACGTTCGCGAGTCAATTTCCTCCCGCACGGGGCGCACCACGGCTATAATTCTGCACGTCGATCCCGGGACAACTCGAGGATTCTCAATGGGACTCGAGATGGTTCGCGCATGTGAATGAGGTAATTTCAGTATGCATGGTTCTGACAGAAATCGCTTCCCTTTCGAAATTGGCCGGTGCTGGATTGCGGCCATTCCGTTGTGTTTTTTAGCCCTGACGGTCAGCGCCGCAGACGAAGCGCCTGCCGCCAAGATCCCCGCCGGTCAATTCGTCACCGTCACGAGCCCAATCGATGATGTCGTGTTTAATCGCATCTCGACGACTGCTCTCAAGCTGCAGCATCTGGCCCTGCAAGAAGGACGCCCCGCAGTTCTGGTCCTGCAGATCGAGCCTGGAACCAGTCAGTTCCATCATGCTCAGGGGTTGGCACGGTTTCTGACATCCGCACAAGTGTCGAACCTGACGACGGTCGCCTGGCTTCCCGCCACGGTCACAGGTCCGAATGTGCTTGTGGCGCTGGCCTGTAAGCAGATCGTGATGCACCCCGATGCCGAACTCGGTGACATCGGTCGCGGCAAACCGCTCGACCCCGAAGAGCAGCAGGCTGTGCTCGCCCTCGCCCAAAAGCGACACAACATGAAAATCAATTCCGCCATCGTACGCGGCATGATGGACAAGTCTCAGCAGTTGCTTCGCATTCGGATGCGCCGCACGGAAGACAACAAAGAAGAACTCGAATCCCGCGTCGTGACGAAGGACGAATTCGAAACGCTGCGCGCAACCGCGATCAATATCGACAATGTCGAAGTCGTCAAAGAAGCAGGAATGGTCGGCCTGTTTCGCGGCAGTACCGCTCGATCTCTGGATATTCTCGTCGCACAAACGGCCGAGACGCGTCTGGACGTGGCGACTCATTACGGCCTGCCACGCGAGGCGCTGCGTGAAATCGCGACGGAAAAAGAAAATAAAAAAGTGCGCCTGATCAAAATGGAAGGAGTGATCGACCACCTGCAGGAAGGGTTCCTGCTCAGACAAATCGAGCGTGCGGTCCGCGACGAATCACAGGCGATCGTCTTCCAAATTGATTCCCCTGGTGGCCTGCTGTCCTCAAGCACGCAACTCGCCAATGCCATCGCCGATCTTCAAGAATCCAAGATCCGAACAATCGCTTATATCGAACGTGAAGCGATCAACGGTGCGGCGATCGTGGCACTCGGCTGCGACGAGATCTTCATGTTGCCCGACGCCAAGATTGGTGATGCGGGGCCTATTGAAATCCAACCAGGACGCCTGTTTGAGCGTGCCCCCGAAAAGATTCTGAGTCAACTCAAAGCCGAATTGCGTCTATTGGCGGAAAAGAAGCACCGTCCGATCGCCATCTGCGAGGCGATGGCCGACCGCTTGATGAAGGTCTATCAGGTCACACATCGCGATAACGGCCGGGTCTGGTTCATGAGCGAACCCGAAATTCATGCCGCCAATGGAGAATGGATTCAGGGCCCGCTGCTCCGGGAAACGACTGGTGAGCTTTTGTTTACTGCGACCGGATCGCGAGCCCACGAACTGAAGATTGCCGAATCGCCTGTCAACGATCTCGACGACTTGAAGGCACGAATTGGAGTCCCGGCCGGTATCCGACTCATTCCAGTCGAAAAAACGTGGGTCGATCGACTCGTTTTTGTCCTGAACCAGCAGCCAATGGTCGTCCTGATGATCACGATGGGAATTGCGCTCATTTATCTCGAGCTGCATTTCATGACGGGCATCCTCGGGATTCTGTCGGTCCTCTGCTTTTCGTTGTTCTTCTGGAGCAACTTCATGGGAGGTACCGCAGGCTGGCTGGAAGTCGTGTTGTTCCTGCTGGGAGTGGGATGCCTGGCGCTCGAGATCTTTGTCGTTCCAGGCTTTGGTGTCTTTGGAGTTTCCGGGATTCTGCTTGTTCTGGCGTCACTGGTGATGGCATGTCACTCATGGTCGTTCGACCTTATGAGCAACATGGAGGAACTCGCCTGGCACACAGGACAAGTCATTCTCTCAATGGGGCTTGTGACGATTATCATGCTGCTGATTGCTCGAATTCTGCCGGCAATTCCCGGATGGGAGTCGATGGTGCTGGCACCGCCAGGTTCGGGCGTCGACGAGCCGCGGCTACGGCTGGCAACGGCCTCGTCATCATCAGCCCAGACAGGTGAGATCGCGATCGGACAGCGGGGAATCGCCATGACAATGCTTCGCCCGGCGGGTAAAGCACGATTCGACAATCGAGTGATCGACGTGATCAGCGACGGCCCCTTTATCACGGCCGAGAGCGAAATTGAAGTCGTGGAACTGGCCGGGAATCGGATCGTCGTCCGGAGCGCCTGAAGCATCGAGCAGGAACAGGATTACGCAGGTGTCAGCAAGCTCAATTCGGCACAGGAATTGGAGCGGCGCTTGGAACGAGTCAAATTCGACACAACACACACAACATATTTCACTTACAGCGAATACGTCGTTTTTCGGCAGAATCGGCACATTCGACTCAAGCTCTCCAACTGCCATTAAAATCAGCACTTACGGCGAACGACAGAGTGGCGACTTGATATTCAGTACGACAGAAACGTACAATCCCAAGTCGCCCGCACAGATTGACTCGCCACGAGGACTCTTCCGTAAGGTGCTTGTTCATGCTAAAAAAGGTTGAGCTGGATGAGTTCAAGAAGCTGCTGCAAGTGCTACGAGCCCGCCTTCGAGGGGACGTGCTGCACCTGACCGCAGACGCCTTGGATCGGAACGAAAACGGTTCCGAATCGAAGTCTCCCACCCATCTTGCTGAGTTGGGAACCGAGACTTACGAACAGGAATTTACGCTTCGACGCGTCGAGAACGAACAAGGAGTTCTCGAAGAGATCGAAGAGGCGTTTGAGCGAATTAAGGACGAGACCTACGGCGTGTGTGCGGGATGCACTGAAGCGGGACGAGCTCCCGCCAAGTCGATGATCCCGAAAACGCGACTGCGGGAAATCCCTTATGCAAGGAATTGCGTGGAATGCGAACGGAAGCGCGAGCTGAATCGATAGGCGAGCCCTTGGCTGCTGAATCTGGTTCTGCGCGTCGTACGCCTACCATCTCTTTGACAAAAGGCGACCTTTTCGGACGATATCTGCTTGTCACCACACTCATGGCTGCAGGTTCCATCTGGGACCTGTGGTCAAAGTGGTCCGTCTTCCATGATCTGGGTGTTCACGGGGTCAAGCCGGTCTGGAAAGGTTCGTTTCTTGGAATCGCCGTCAAATTTGACCTGGCCACAACATTCAACCGCGGGGCCCTCTGGGGAATCGGCCAAAATCAGACTTGGCTGTTCGCCAGCTTAAGCCTTCTGGCAATTGGCGCGATCGTCTACTTTTTATGGACACGCCAAGCGATCGCTTCCTGGTGGTTAACTGTGGCCACAGGCTTACTTCTTGGCGGAACTCTCGGTAATCTTTACGATCGACTTGGATTGCACGGCTGGAAAGACGAAAAAGGGCCGGTGTATGCTGTCCGAGACTTCTTGGATTTTGTATTCTTCGACGGGAAGTTTGAGTGGGCCACCTTCAACTTCGCCGATGTGTATCTCGTTACTGGAGCCATCATGTTGGTGCTCCAGTCGTTCTGGGTGCCGAGCCCCGAACAACCACAGGTAAAATGAAATTGGCAATTGGTGTCGACAGGACCTCATGTCTGTTGACGGAAGCCAAGCAACTTGCCATCATTTCGCCCTTCGATTTTCGTATTGGAAGTTCAGCTTAGGTGCGGTCAGTCAGGCGCGGTTCAGTCGCGCGGGAGTTTTTTGCATGGGTCGGTATTCGGGTCCCAAAGGACGTGTCAATCGCCGGTTAGGTGCGATGGTGTTTGAAAACGCCGGGGCGGCGCGGGCATTGGAAAAGCGACCGAGCCCGCCCGGTATGGCTGAGCGTCGCCGAAAGCTTTCAACCTACGGTATGGCTCTGGCCGACAAGCAGAAGATCAAGTACCACTATGGCATGCGTGAAGCGCAGTTGCGACGATATTTCGCCAAGGCACGCGCCCAAAAGGGTAACACCGGCGATATTCTCCTCGTGATGTGCGAACGCCGCCTGGACAATGTTGTCCGTCGTGCCGGCTTCACCGTCACCCGGCTTCAAGCTCGCCAGGGGATTGTGCATCGCCACTTCCAGTTGAATGGTAAGACCGTCAACAAGCCTTCGATCTTCGTGGGCCCCGGCGACGTGATCACCCTTCGCAATCGCCCCAATGTCAAGAAACTCTACCGCGAGATCGTCGACAGCTCGTCGCGTCAGTCGATCGACTGGGTCTCGTTCGACTCGAAGGATCTCGAAGCACGCGTGCAAGCACTGCCTACGCCACGCGACGCAACGGTTCCACCGATCGAAATCGGCCGTGTCATCGCCTTCATGTCGCGCTGACCTGGTCTCTGGTGCTTGAAGCCACCAGTGTTTGAATACAAAACGACCTCCATCCTTGCGGTGGAGGTCGTTTTTTTGTTGTCGTCGCAGGTTTCTTTACGTCGTTTTAATTGGAGCTGGCAAACAACCCAACTGGACCGCGGCAACATCGATTTGCCGGCACCCGGATTATTCCGCCGTAGATCATTCAGTCACGCGGCAAATGCCCTGCAGAAGACTGAAAGAACTTCTTCGTACGGGTCTCGGCACCATCCAGCCCACCGGTGTGCTTCAAATCCGACAGGTTTGCGGAACAAATACGGCAGCCGACGACCTCCAGATGAAACCGAAGATATTCAGATATGCCATCACCCAGCCGTCCACCGACATACGCAGCCCAAACGCCACGTGGTGGGCAACTGAGACGCTCCCGTCGCCAGAGATTGCCGACGCTGTATTCACCCTGGTCCTGCGAAGCCAGAAGTGATCGCAACCGAGCTGCGAGAGCCTGATCCTGCCGAAGAGCAATTTCGATCGCCACCGATTGCTCGGTGGCCAACTGCTCTTCGACATACGCCAGCAACTCTTCGTCTGTTAGCTCGGGCATTGTCCGATGCCTCAACCGATGAATTCGAGCTGAACGGGATGCGGAATAATCTTCGCCTGATAGGCTCGATCGAGCAGCAAGCGAACCGCGTCACGACCGCGCTGACCAAAATCGAGCGTCCAGTCGTTGACGTACATCCCCACAAACTTGTCCGCCTGGCTGCGATCGAGATCGCGACCAAACTGCAGTGCATAGGCGAGCGATTCAGCGCGATGATCGAGTGCGTATTGAATGCTTTGCTTCAGCAATGCCGTCACTTCTTCCATCGCCTTTTGACCCAAATCGCGGCGAATGGCATTCCCACCAAGCGGCAACGGCAGGCCCGTATCGTTCATCCACCATTTTCCCAGATCGACAATCAGATGCAGCCCGTCGTTCTGATAGGTCAACTGACCTTCGTGGATAATCAGGCCAGCGTCCACTTTTCCTGCCTTCGTCACGGCAAGGATCTCGTCAAACGGATAGAAGACGGGCGTGAAATCGTCGCCGAGAGCGAGCTTCAGTGCCAAGTAGGCAGTGGTGAGCTTGCCTGGAATCGCGATACGTTTGCCACGGAAGTCGTTCAGACTGCCGGGCTGACGCGCCACGATCATTGGACCGTAGTTGTCACCCATGCTACATCCGCAGGCGCACAGCGCATATTTGTCCGTGACATAGGCGTACCCATGCAAGCTGACCGCCGTCAGTTCCAATTCGCCGCGAAATGCTCGGTCATTCAGCGTCTGAATGTCTTGCAACTGATGGGTAAACTGATATGGCCCAGTTTCGATCTTGTCGTTGGCGAGCGCATGAAACATGAACGCGTCATCAGGATCGGGACTATGGCCAACGCGAATGAGAGTCTTTTCTGTCATGGATCGATATCTGGTCATGAGGATGCAAGGTCGCGGACGATGTTCCGCGGAATCACGATGCCTGAATCGTAGTGAGCCAACGGGAATCTGACCACTGTGTGCGGCAGACGATTCCCGGCAGACGATGAACTCTGAACGGGGGCGTCATCGGCGACAATCCCACGCCCCCGCTGCGCCTGACATACAAATTTCGCAAAAGCAGCGATCCTGTTGATACTTAAACGTGTCCGGTGCCGGCAGGCGACGAAACTATTACGCCTTGCCCTTTCGATCGGACGGAGGCTGCTTCCATTGCTTGAGCTGTTGTCGCAACTCTTTCAAGCTCAACGCGGGCGTTGGCAAATGCAGTTGTGGCTCGGCATCGGGCGTCGAAGTTTCCCCCGATTCATGGACACGATTCAGTTCCTCTTCCAGCGTTTTCAACCAAGCGGGAATATCAATCCCTGACCCGGACGTGGTTTTCAAATAGTCTTCCACGGCACGCTGCAACGATTGAAACGCAGGTGATTCTTCGCGCCCCGACTCTGCATCTTCACAGGCCGGGCGAATTCGGGCGAGCATGTGGTTAACCGATAGCGGTTTCACGAACCGTTCTTCCAAATGATTCGCCACTGACGGCATCCGCATTCCGTATTTCTTCTGCAGCGTTTCCAACTGCTGCAGATGCCCATCGGCAATCTCTTCCGTTTTCAGCGAGAAGACATCTTCCCAAATCGTCGCCGCTTCGGGCTTACCCATCCGCGCCAAGACCTCGTGCGCCACCGAGACAGGCAACATGTTCCAGGCGTCGCGATCGTAGGTCGTTTCCAGTCGCAGAAAATCGAGCAGTGAATAGAAATGCTCGCCGTAATCCGATTGCGTCGTGGTTGTGTTGTACTCCAGGAACCGATCAAATTTTTCCACGACAACCTGGTAGATCAGATTCAGTTGCTCGGCCGCATCGTCACGATCAATCTTGCCGCTGCGCAAGTCGTCGAGCAGCTTGATGGGATGTAATGGATCTTCGTTCTCTTCGAGATGATCGAGGAACTGCTCGACTCCGCTATGCAGGATCGCGCGGACATTTCCCAACGTCAGCAATCGCGCATTCAGGATGTACGAGCCGTACGTTTTGACGAACTCGGCCGTCTCTTCCCACAGCGGTTCCACTTTCAGAGCCTCGACCGTCGACAGACGCATCGTATTGCTGTGTTCCAGCCATTGCTCGAGATAGTTCTGGACGATCGTACCGACAACGTCAATCAAATCTTCGTCGCTGAATCGACCGCCTTTCCATTCCCCAGACGCCTTCACGACACATTCCAGCGTGTGTCGCAATGCGATCCGGAACAGCCGGTCAAATTCGGTCACGGCCATTCCCTTTGGTCGTGACGCACGCTCCATTTGACGCGCGGTTCTGAGCAGGTGCCAGGTCTCGCGCAGCATGCCCAATTGCGGCAGGTGCGCCAGCAGGAATCGGATCACCATCTGCATCGAACGGGCCGTCAGAATCTGCTTGGGTTCGCCTCCATGTTCGAGCGGCACGTACAGCAATGGCTTGCTCTGCAGCGACCGGAGCAGTCCAGGCAGCACGCGCCGAACTTCATCGGTGTTCCGCTGCATGACACCACGATAGATATCGATAATTCGAACGTCGTCAGCGGTCGACTTCACCGTGTCATCGGCGGGCGACAATGCGCACGCAAGACACCATTGTGCAGAACGGCAACTGAGCGCCGTCTGAATTGTCGTTTGGATCAGAAACAGCTTCGTCTGAAGTTGCGTGTCGTACTCGACGTTCACGTCATGCTCGGCAGACGCCTGGCCGATCTCCTGTCTCCAAAGCTGATCGATCAGCGCACCGAGATCCGTCTGAAGATCAATAGAATGTCGCAGCCAATGCCGCAGCGACTCGGCCTGGGCCTGTTTCAGATCCCGCACGGCGGTTGCTTGTGGATCGGCCGGGACGATTTCGCGTTCGACCGCCAGCGTCGCCCCCATCTGCCAGAGCTGCGCGATCGTTCGCAAGAATTTGAGCCTCGGCTCCAATTCGCGTTCGATCAATTCGAACTCGGTTTCACGATGAAACGATGGTCGATCGTCCATCGTTTCACCTTCCTGCCCGTCGTCCGCACTGTCGCGATAGACAACACCTTCGTAAGCGGCACCGAACAACTCGTTTTCGTCGTCAGATTCGGACTCGTCATGATTCGAAGCCGCTTCGTCCTTGCCGCTGGATGATTTCGGTTTGGGCATGTCCTTCAACAGTGACGTGGTGGGAGCCAACCACAATTCGCCCGCGTTGGCTTCGAGGTAGTCAAACATTCGACGAATGAGCGGCCAGGGATCATCCTTGGCGGTTGCCCCTTTCTCGACGACGATCCCCATCCACCAGAGCAACAGGTCTTCGAATGACATGTGCCCCGCATCCAGACCGACCTCTTCCTGTTGGCTGAGCCACTGCATCAGCAGTCCCAGTGCCGCGACCGTGTCCCGGCGTTCCAGCAGGGCCGAAACAACTTGCGCGTACGCCTTCGCTGTGTCGAACTGTTCGACGTGCGCTCGCCAGAACTGAATATCACCAGCAGATTCGCCAGCCGTTCGCCATTCCGAGAGAGCTTCCGCAACATGTGAGGCGGAATCCAGGCTTTCGCGGGCGGCGACGCGCGGCAGATCATTCACGGTCGACGAGCCGAACTTGTCCCAGAACTCGGCCAACGCTTCATACCTGACGGAAATCATCGCGGCCAACTTGGTTTCGCCACGTGCCGCCGCCTCTTCCCACGTTCGCGTGTAGGCATCCAGCAGCGCATCCATCATGTGCAGCAGAATTTCGATCCGCTGATCAGGCACGCTGTCTTCGCGCGACGAGAACAACGGGAAAAGTCCTTGAAAACCAAGAATATTCCAGGGATCGACCAGCGCCCCGCACTCGATCCCGCGATGCAGATAGTCTTCCGCCTCACCCAGCAATTTCGCGGCGTCGACGATCTTGCCCATCTCGACGATCCGCCGGGCGCCATGGACGCGACAGAGCACTTCACATTCAAAGCGAGCGGACGCACAGGGGATAATTGCCGCCTGCCGAAGACTGGCTTCGGCATAGCCCATACGTGCAAACAGGTGCGCCAATTGCCGACGCTGAACCTGCTGGGTTCCGTAGTTCGCCAGATACATGTTCAGCGACTGTCGAACGTGACCAAATGGCTGACGCGTGGCCTTCGCATGCTTGCGCAAACGCTTCGCGCGCGTTCCCTTCGCGCCATCCAGTAGCCAGGCGTAGAAACGATCCCTTTGACGGGCGACTCGTGGAAGCAGCGACGTCAACGTGACATTGGAATCATGCCGCTCTGGACCGTCACCGCTGATCGCCGAAGCCATCAAGATGGTGCCGCACAGGACGGCCGCCATATCAAAGAGAACTTCTTCTTCCGCAACCCGCTTTTGTTTCTTCTGCCAGTCGAGCAGCGAATCGATGATCACGCGACGAATGACGAACCGCCTGTAGCGACCGCGGATGTCGATTTGATGTGGATCCCATTCCCCAAACAGGTAATTCGTTCGCTTGTTGACCGGATGCGAATGGTCATGCGCCCGCGGATCGAGCGCGAGTTCATCAAGCTGATCGAAATCGAAATAGGCGTCCGAGAGCATCTCTTCCGGAACCTTGGCCAGCAGATCCAGTGCACTTTGGATCAGAGTCTGGTAAGGACCGTTGGCAACCCCGGCGTTCCGAATATAGAGCGGCCAGGGCCTGACCCGCTCGTGCGGATACACGTCCATTTTCCGACCATTTTCGAGGACGGCAATAGGACGATAGCCGACGAAATCATTCAGACGCTGAATTGCGCGACGAACGATCCGATCACGTTCCTCCCAAGGCCCACCCTGTTCGAGAACAGCCTCAAACAGTTTCGCCAGGAAGAATGGCTGCTGAAATTCTTCATCGCTCAGATGGGCGAGAAGATCTCGATGATGTTCGCGATACGCGGGCAACGCAGTGTCAAAGACGAGCGACAACACCGCTTCCGCCTGATTGATATCGCTGAATGCGGGCGTCGTCTGATGGAGTTCAGCCAATACATGGCGCAGCACGTCCGGGACCTTCGCCCACGACACACTCGCGACAAACTCGTTCAGTTGCCGTTCGAAAGTCGAATCGGGACGGCCGCCGGAAAAGTTCAAATACCCGAGTATTTCTTGCGCAGTCGTCAGTTCAAATTGCGAAAGATTCAAAGTCCCGGTCCCCCGACCACGATTGTCCACGGCGATCTGCAGCACGTTTCGCCGAACGCGAGAACTGTTCACGCTACTCTAAGAATACGGGACTTGCCCTCCCGTAATCAAATCCGCATCAAAATGAGTTGCGAAACTTCACAGATTCCGCCACTCCACGGAATTGACTCATACTCTGCTTCGACTTTGCCGATTTTTCCGATGGCAACAACTGCGCTGAGTTTACCCCTACGCCGATGCGGTCAACGCAAGTTTAGGCATATTTGAGAGCTTGGGCAAACCGCAGTGACGCTTTGATAGGACGTACAGACATGTCGACCCCCACTCGTCAGCGCGGCAAATCGATCGAACTGCTGATCAATTCGATTTTCGGCTCTCCCTGGCTCTGGGGCACCGGTGTCACATTCATCTTCTATGCGTGCTTGCCGTACATCCCGGCAGAGGATACCCAGCGGTACTTTACGGCTCACTGGATCGAATATGCGACCACCGGCCTGTTCTTCATTGGTGTTTGCACCCTGATTGGAAAACTGAGTCGGATCCCGACCGAGCGTGGTGCGTTGCAAACGGATTTGCTGGAAGGACTTTCGTCGAATCAAACCGACGACGCAGTTACCGTTGCGCACGCGATCGAGACGCACTTCAAACTTGTCGCCAAGCGATATGAAGACACGCTGCTCGTCAAACGAGTTCGCGAGGCCTGCGAATACGTCGGAAACCGCCGCTCGTCAGATGGTCTGGAAGGACATCTGACGTATCTGGCCGAAGTGAATAGCGGGCGTCAACATGACGGCTATGCCTTGATTCGCACGATCACCTGGGCCGTCCCGATTCTGGGCTTTCTGGGTACCGTGATCGGGATCACGATGGCCATCGCGAACATCACACCCGACAAGCTCGAATCCTCGTTGCCAGAAGTCACAGCAGGATTGGCAGTTGCGTTCGATACGACGGCGCTGTCGCTGGCCTTGTCGATGCTGCTCGTCTTCGGCACTTTCATCATCGAGCGAATCGAACAGCGAACGCTGGATGACATCGAAGATTTCGGCATGAAGCGGCTGCTGAGCCAGTTCCCGAATTCG
This sequence comes from Schlesneria paludicola DSM 18645, assembly GCF_000255655.1. Taxonomy (NCBI): domain Bacteria; kingdom Pseudomonadati; phylum Planctomycetota; class Planctomycetia; order Planctomycetales; family Planctomycetaceae; genus Schlesneria; species Schlesneria paludicola. The sequence continues at coordinate 2,092,311 of NZ_JH636434.1, forward strand.
CAACAGGCCGCCCCCGCTTCGCCACTTGTCGTGGCAGAGCAACAAGCCGCCGAACAGCTATTGCAACGTTCTGAAAGCCTGATCAACTGGCAAATGGACATGTGGCAGACATCCCTGGAAAGTCTTCGGGAGCGCTGGACGGGAACGTTGTCCAAACAGCAAGAATACCTCGACCAGGCACTGCAGACGGGGCTGACGAATGCGTTGATCGATCATTCGCGACAGCTCGCTGAAGTCCGTTCCGAGTTCATTTCGGCATTTCAGTCGACCTCGACCTCCATCGGAGACCAGCTTGCCGAAACGCGTTCAGTACTGGCCGACCAACAGCAACAGGGCATTGAACAGATCGCACTCACATGGCAGCAGTTCCGTGCGGAGATTACTCAGACACGTGACGAACATGCTCGTCAACTTGCGTTGTTGACACAGGCGATCACGGCGGAAGTTGGCGGCTGGCAGAATCAGCTTGAATCGTCGACACGGACGATGAATGGACAATTTGAAGAACTTCGCAGCCAAGGCGAGGTCTTCTTGAAGTTGTCTGAGAACGAATCCCAACTCATTCGACTCGAAAATCGACTCGCAGAGAACCTGGAGTCTGTTCGCCTGGTCGATTCGCTTGAGCAAACGATGCTCAACCTGAACGCCGCGGTGAATTTGTTGACCACACGAGTGAAACCCAAAGCCGCCTGACACGCGTCGCGCGGTGTGGTGTTGAACGGTGTTCGATCCTGATAAGAAAACAAGCCGATGAGCCGCCGATCGAAGGAAACACTTGCGGTCCAGCTTTTCCCATTCCTCGCCGTGCTCGTCTGCACGATGGGATCGCTGATTTTTTTGTTGCTTGTAACGACCCGCCAGGTCCGCCAACGTACGATCGCCTACGCCAAGCATGAAGCCGAGCAAAAGGAACTGGCCCGAGTCGCCGCCCAGCGTCTGCCCGAACTTTCGATTCCCCTTCCCCCCGCCGAAGAAAAGCCGCCCGAACCGGCAATCGTTGTGCCTCCACCTCGGCGCGAGCCCAAGCCGTTCCGTGAACCCGATCGCACGTACGAATTGGCATTGGCAAATCGGCAGCGTGAACTCGAACAGCTCAAAGCCGAATGGGCCTCTCGCGCGGATCAGTTGAGTAAAGACCGCGACCGGCATCGAACCGTACTCGCCCACCGACAGACTGCGGTCGATGCCGCCGTCATCGAAGCCGAAGCGTTGAAAGCCGAGATCAAACGGCTTGAGATTGAATTGGGGAAACTGGCAGGCACCGCTGCGGCATCGTCCTTCAGTTCGACTGAAGCGGCAGATCGACTTCTGATCGAACAGCAGATCGCAGAGATGAAAAAGCGGCTGCGCGCCGCACAAGCTGAAGAAGCCAGTGGCGAGAATGACAAGTTCCAGGTCATTCCATTTGACCCGCAGACCGGAACGACCCGGCGTCCCATTTTTATCGAATGCAACGCCACAGGACTTCGTTTCCTGCCTGAAGACATCACCATCACTGCGGCCGATCTGAATGGTTTCACTCCGCGCGCCAATCCGCTGGCGGCGGGAACCGGCGCGCTGATCAACTATTGGACCGCATGGAACTCGCAACAACGAGATCGCAAATCAGCCCCCGAACCGTATGTGTTGCTGCTGGTCCGTCCTGACGGTGCCGTGGCCTACTATGTCGCCCAGCGGATGCTCGATCCGATCCATACCGCACGTGGATACGAATTGATCGAAGCCGACACGACACTGCAGATGCCCGCTGCCGATGCTGGTGCGAAAGCGGCGTGCCAGGCTGCGGTTGAACGATTGCTGATGGAGCGTGAAAACATTTCTCGCTCGGCCGTCAATCAAGGCACGGGAAGCAGCGTCTACGGCGGCACGGCTCGCTACGGCAAACCGGGATCGGGCGGCGGCAATCCAGGTGGATCGACTCAAGGTCAGCTTGCAGGAAAAGCGCCAGGCAGCCGTGGAAACGGCGAAAGCGGGGGCAGCTTCTCAATGTCGGATCTGACCGGTGACGAAAAGGAAGTTGGCACGCGCAGTTGGGAACGTGTCGAGAATTTTGAAGGGCGGCCCAAGCATCGACGCGGCCAGGAACTCGAACGAAATCTGGACGATGTCCAGAATCGCCTCGCACAAGGCGGCGGTTCACAGAACTTTGGCGGCGCGGGAGCGGACGAACCTTCTGATCCCGATCAATCGCCCGAATCGTCTGAAGGACGACCGACAGGCAAGTCGGCGAAAGGGGGCGTGTCTTCTGGCAGGAAAGGTGGGTTCAAGACGCATAGTGGATCCGCTCCGTCCAACGAATCCGGAGAGTCTGATCCCGACGGCATGGTCGAACATGAACCGGGAATGCCGATCGGTAAGCGTCCCAACAGCAAACGGGGCCAGCCGAGATCGCTCTCGGATGGTTCCGGTCCATCGAGGGCCGACGCGAACAGCAATCAAGGCGAGAACGATGACTCGGCCGATACGTCCGGAATGGACGCGGACTCAACTCCAACCGATTCCCCGGACTCCTCATCGCGACGTGTCGGAAGTTCGGCCCCTCGTTCTGCACGCGGAAAACAACGTCTTCAGTTGGGTGATGGAAAGTCTGGTGGCAAATCAAAAGAGATCGACGACAAACAAATCGAACCGGAAATGCTTGCGGGTCGACGATGGGGACATTGCGATCCGGGAGCGAGTATTGGATTCGAGCGCGACGTGACCGTCGAAGTCTTCGAAGACCATTTCACGATTGCCGAAAAATATGAGATCCGCGTCGAAGAGGGCGAGACAAAGCAGGAAATCTTCGAAAACTTTGTGACCTCAGTGGATCGTTACACGCGTGAATGGGGCAAGCCACCACAGGGGTTCTTCTGGACTCCTCGTTTGAAATTTGTTGTCAAACCCGACGCAAACGGTCGGTATGAACAGATTAATGGCCTGATGACGCGTGCGGGGTTGTCCACGTCCCACGAATTCGCCAAGACAAACAATACCGTTGAATTCGGTCGCGAAAAGCCAGCATCCATCAAGTCCGTACCCAAAACCGCCAGCCAACATGGGACGGGAGGTGTCCGATGAGTCGTCGTCCCCGTGGTGAACTTCAGTTCGGCTCCGATTCCTTCTTGGACGTTGTCGCAAATATCGTCGGCATTCTGATCATTCTCATTGTGATCGCCGGACTGCGCGTCAGTCAGATGCCGGCATTGCCACCGAGCACGGTCGAAACCGAATCCGATCCGGCGGTCGAAACCGTCCCAGTCCCCGTCGCACCGGCGACCAGTCCCATTGAAATTCCACAGGAAGTCGCGTCACTGCCGGTTGAGCCCGAGGAGGAGATCGAAGAACCGGTACCGACACCGCCGCCGCTTCCTCCGCTCGAAGCACCGCGAGAGCTTGTCGATGCGACGCAGAATCTCGAATCGGAACTCGCGTCCATCCACAGTGAAGAAGCCAAGCTCACCAAGCGAATGAAACTCACGCGTGAAGAGCACGAGGCGCTCCTGGAGCGACAGGAACGCATCAAGAAAATGATCGCGGAGAAGTCCGCGACGATCATCGAAACGAAAAAACAGGCCGCCGTCGCCGAGGCGGATCTGGAACTGGCGCGAGAAACACTTTCGCGGCTGGCCAAGCAGGTTCGCGAACTTGAATTGACGCCTGCCAATGTGGAAACACTCGAGCACAAGATCACTCCCGTCAGCCGTCTCGTCAATGGGAAAGAAAAGCACTATCGACTAGAAAAAAATCGGGTGTCAGAGGTACCCATTGAGGAACTGGTCAATCGGTTTCGGGAACAGATTGACCGGCGTAAAGAATTCCTGGTGAAAACGCGGCAATATCAAGGTGAGATTGGCCCGTTACAAGGCTTCAACATGCGTTATCACGTCCGCGTCGATTCGATGTCGGATCTCGACGCCGCTCGCGCTGGGCATGGTGGATACCGTATCAGCCTGTCGAGTTGGGAGATTCATCCAGAGCCGGGTCACAAAGGTGAAACGGCCGAGATCGCGCTGCGGCGCGGCTCGAAGTTTTATCAATCCATCCTGGGAACATCACCCGATACGACGCTGACATTCTGGGTCTATCCCGATAGCTATCCGCTCTATCGTAGTCTGCAGAAATTTACACATGAGCACGGATATTCCGTGGCCGGTCGCCCGCTTCCCGAGGGTGTTCCGATCGCGGGTTCTCCCAACGGATCAAAGTCAGCCAGCCAATAACGGTCTCGCCCCCGGAGGTCCACCTCAGAGCGAGACGCAACTTCAAACGTCAATCAGGAAAATGTGAACCAGTGACGCGCCACGAACTGGGTCGGCGGTCCGCCGCCGTCAAATCGACTGTCGGTACGTCAATCAGACGCCCGCAGCCTGCTATTGCCCGTACATCCGCCAAGTGTGCGATTCGTGCCACTGCGCCGACGTATCTCGACGGACTAAGGACGAGTCTGCAACTGACGATCGTGCTGACAAGCCTTGTATTCCTGCCAAGTGTCGATGGGACGAGCCTTGCCTCTGGCCAAGAGAGCCGGCTACGCCTTCGACAACTTTTTCACGACGACGAATTCGTCGAGAAAGACGATTCGCTCGCCACAGACTTTGCAAATCGCCTGAATCCAAAGCAGAACGAAGAGCAAGACGAAGAACCGGTGGATGAAGCCGATTCGATGTACGACGAGTCGCCCGTGCTGGATGATGTCCGGCTTGCGAACCACCTGAACGCCAACGAGAAGCCCGTTTCAAGTCTGGTGTCCGAGTTGACGAAGCGATTGACGGATGTCGAAAAGCAGCTGAAGAAACGCGATGAATCTGACCAGCAGAAGGCGAATCAGTTTCCAACGCACAAGATTACCGGCTTCCTGCAGCTTGATACCGCATTCTATTCACAGAGCCCGAAGAATATTGCGACCGTCGGTGATGCCCAGGATGGAACAGGCTTCCGTCGAGCACGGTTCGCCGTCAATGGGAAAGTTGCGGAGTTCACCAGCTATCAACTGGAAGTCGACTTCGCGACCGCTGGCCGCCCTAGTTTCTTCGATAACTACGTTGAACAAGGAAATATTCCCATTCTGGGCGACGTTCGCGTTGGACAGTTCCTGCAACCGTTCAGCGTGGATGCGATGAGCGGTTTCCGCAATCTGGCATTCCTCGAGCGATCGTTGCCATTCCTGGCGTTCGTCCCATTCCGGCGCGTGGGGATCATGGCCTCGAATGCGACCGAAGACGACCTGACGCACTGGGCCTACAGCGTGTTTCGAACGGGCGGATATAATAACGCGCCGCTTGGCGACTCGCGGTTTGGAACCGATTTTGGCGACATCGGTGGTTATTCATTTTCCACGCGCGTGACACACCTCTTGTATTGGGACGAGTTCGCCGACGACCGCTACCTCTGGCATGTGGGCTTTTCGTATGACTACAGTCAACTGGGTGCCAACGATGCCGCGGGCAGCGGCTTATCGGGTAATGCCGGCAGCCCCAAACCATTTTATCAGGCGAGAACGACACCCGAGTTTGGACCACTGGGTTACCCCGAGCTCACGTCCAGCTTCGGCAGCGCCGTCAATGGGACTCCCCTGTTCGTCGACACAGGACGTTACCAGGCGAACAACTTCAACCTGTTCGGATTGGAAACCGTCTACCAGTACGGCCCATTCAGTCTGCAAGCCGAGTACATGGGGACTGTCGTCCAAAGCGTCGTCGGCCCGGTCTTTTACCATGGCGGTTATGGGGAATTCATGTACCGCCTGACCGGCGAGCATCGTGGCTACGACAAAAAACTCGCATCACTCAAAAATCCTGTCCCGTTCGCAGACTTCATCCCACTGAAAGCGGATGGAATTCGCGGTTGGGGGGCCTGGGGCGTTGCCGCCCGCTGGTCGTTCGTGGATTTGACCAATCCGTCGAAGCTTGATGGGCACTACTACGACAGCGCCACGAATACCTTCACAGGGACCAGTAAAGCAGGTAACGGTGTCCTGAACGACCTGACACTCGGCCTGACCTGGTATCTGAATATGCACACAAAAGTGCAGTTCAACTGGATCCACGCCATGCTGGACAATTCCGCCAAGGGGTCCAGCACGGCGGATCTGTTTGTCAGTCGCGTTCAGGTCGACTTCTGATTTAGCGTCGCCCAGGTGAACGGAACGGGGGCGGAAAGATTGACTGCCCCACGGCCATGATTGTCGATTCAGGCGGAAATCAATGCCCGAAAGCGTCTACTCTTGGACCTCTTTAAGGACATCCTTTTTGGGTTCCGGCTTGGGTCGAATTCGGCCGGCCTGAACGTCTTTGACGACCTCGGCAACCAGCGCGGGATCGGCCGTCTTCATGACATGATCGATGCGCGAGGCTGGCGTGCCCAGCCGTTCCATGATGTCGCGTGCCGTTTCCCAAAGTTTGGGCTTCTTTTTATCGCTCGCCAGATACAACTCCGTCGCCAGTTCCGCGAGCCGCTGCTCATCAACCGCCGGACGATTATCATAAAAACGCTGGATGACTTTCTTCTGGTATTTTGAAAAATCGCGTTCTGCCACGGTTCGACTCCTCTTTTGAAACTGATTCGCCAGCCAGACCACATTCAGCGACGTCCATCATCGCTCATGATATTGCGCCGTACGCGGTTGAACTCAAATAAAATTCTTGTGATGAATGGAGTTCTCGCTGCGGCAATATCAACAGTGCAAATTCACCGAGACCATCGTCACGAGCGGGTCCGGGACCACAGCCGATTTCCCGTCACCGGCAAGCGCATTCCGATTCACGTGCCGCGAATGCGTGGACGGGGCGAATCTCTGGATTTTGAAATCGCGTTCTTTCGTTCTTTTCCTCATTCTTTCCCATGTTCCCAAGCGGGAACTTTTCTCGTTCCCTCGTGTTACCCCTCGTTACCAAGCTCCCGCTTGGTGACGCCTCATGCGATCGCGTTTGCTGCCGAGCAGGAACGTCGCCTGGGACCTTCGGCCACACTTCCCAAGAGAATGACGCGTTTCCGAGCCGAAGCCTGACAACGAGGAATTGCGTCGTCGGAATGAGTGGCACGCACGTGTTCAGTGCATCGGAGTTTCCATGCCGATATTCGTCTTCTGCGCGTGAAGCGGCTCGAGCGACGAATTTTGTGCGGTGGCTTTCGCATCCATATGTGCCCACCATTCGACCGCATCGTACAGTGTCCACGCTTGCGATGACCGGCAACGATTCAAGCGATTCAACAGGTCCTGGGCGCTTGCGGGACGGCGATCTCGCGATTTCTCGAGACACTGCATCACGACATCTTCCACATCACGATCAATGGGTCGTCCCAGGCGTACCGAGGGGCGTTCGGGTGTGACGGAAACATGGCACTTGAGCAATGTTGCCAAGTCCTTTCCCGGAAAGACGGGCTGTCCGGTTAGCAGGTAATAGCCAACTGCCCCCAACGAATAGAGATCACTACGTGAATCGAGGATTTCTCCGGGGATGATCGCTTCCGGCGGCATATAACGCGGGGTTCCCGCCAGCGTCCCCGTGGTCCGGTTTTTCTCCAATTGCTTGGAAACAACCCGCGCCAGACCAAAGTCGAGCACCTTCAGCGTGTCGGGGACCCCGCCGCGTCGACAGATCATCAGGTTTTCGGGCTTGAGATCACGATGAATCAGGCCCGAGGCGTGTGCTTCGGTGAGTGACAAGCAGGCTTGCACAAGAAAGTGAATGACACGGCCCGATGGAAGTGGCCCCTGCTTCTGGACAAGCTGGGCCAATGTCATGCCATCCAGGTATTCCATGACATAGAAAAACAACCCTTCGGACGTCACACCGTAATCATACACGGCCACGGTATTGGGGCTCGTTAATCCGCAAGTCAGTTGTACTTCGCTTTCAAAACGAGCAAGCGAATCGGGGCTGATCTTCGTCGACTGTAAGACTTTGACTGCCGCGGGACGCTTCAGCATATTGTGCTTGGCGCGATAGACAACGCCCATTCCGCCATCGCCGATTTGATCTTCGAGGGTGTAGTTCCCCAATTTGCGATGGCGATGCACACGGTCGAATCGACGCTGCTCCAGAGTTTCCATGGCCAACTGGTTGAGCCGTTCAAACAGGTTGTAGTCTTGGCCCTGCCGCGACAATTCATCGTCGACGGCCACGGCCACTTCCAGCGCACGAAAATCAGGAATCGCATCCTGCAGGACCAGGAGCGTTTCAAACCCCGATGGCGACTGGCTCAGACTGTCCGGCAGACAACTGGCTGCGACAACCGCCCCAACAGACGTCGTGGAAAGGTCGGAACAAATCAGCAATCGGTCGGGGTCGTGATGAAACAGAATGCTCGCAACGAGATCATCGGGCAGGCCCCACTCACGCATCAGGCTTGCCGCAACGCTGGCATGATCCCAGCCGAATCGATCGCGTTCGCATTCGATCAGTTCCAGCCCTTGCCCTAGAATCTGCACATAGTCGGAATAGAACGCCTCTGTTAGCAGCGGCAGCAAAAAATCCTGCAGCAAACCCGAGATGTATGCAATCTCGAGATCTGCCCCGATGGCGCGGGCAGTCTCACGCGCGAACAGCGCACGGACATAATTCTCACGCTGAAATTGAATCGTATTGATCAGCCGTGATGTCGTGTCTTTCGTGGCGGCCTGCAAGGCCGCTGTCAGCACCAGCGTTTTGGTTCGCCTGGGGCCCATCAAAGCGATCGCTTGCGCGACCGAGCCCACACGCTGTTTCAGCCCCAGGGCGACCGAGTTGATTTGCCGCAGCAGTTCTGACGTCAGCGACGCGTCCGACTCGAGAGCCGCCGCGAGTTCCTGCGGTCCCGCGTCCGGGTTCTCGGCCGCTTCCGTGAACGCAATGACCGCTTGCGGAATGACGGGCAGTTTCAGTCTCGCCGGCAAGTTGACGCGAGGTCGCGACCTTAATCCATCGCAAATGAGTTTCGCCCAGTTTTTGCTCATTGCCTGTGGCGCTCCCTCTGAACCACGGGGCTAAATCCGGGTCGGCTGATCTCATTCACGGCTGGCAATCCGAAAGTCATCGCATGCAAAACGGTTCGCTCCCGTGACCGCCTCAATCGACGTCCAGAAGGAAAGAGCGGAAGGGGCAGTCTCATTTTCGACCAACGAACGGCATTCACTTCGTCTAATCTACTGCGCCATGGATGATCGGTGCGGTTGTAGGGAAATCCCTGATTCGTCAGTGAATTGGATCATGACCAGCCACGCGCCTTCGGAAGGCCTTGGAATGAAAGGCAGCCGACGGTGCCGGGGAATCCGGTGTCGGAGGATTGCTTCAAGTTTCGTCTTGCGGCAAAAGTCGCCGGTCAAGTAAAACCCCGCCGCAAGACGATAGCTCGATCGTCTTTTGTGGCGATCAGGTTGAAACAATTGTCGTGCCACCCTTCGAACAATCCTTCCCTTACCGATTCGCGACACATTCCATAGCAGCTCGTAAACCGTATGGATTATCACGTAAAACCGCTTGGAAAAACCTGCGCTGCGACGGGAAAACCGCTCGCACCGGGATCGACGTGCCACTCGGTTCTGATGGAAAAAGAGGGAAATCTGGTTCGACTCGACTTTTCGGCAGACGCATGGACCGGACCGCCTGCGGGACATCTCGCGCACTGGACTGCAGAAGTCCCCGCTGCAATCGACCCGAGTACACAACGAATCGATCCTGAAGTTGCGCTGCGTTATTTCGAACAATTGAGTGAAGAAGCGAGCCCGGTTCACGAACGGACCCGCTACGTCTTGGCCCTGGTGTTGCTGCAACAGCGAAAACTGAGGTTGGAGAATGTTCGTTTCGAGTCCGACGACGAAGTTCTGGAGCTTAGCGGCGTTCACGGCGAAGGAAACTTCGAAGTCAGAAACTACCATCTCGACGATACGGAAACCCAACGGCTGCAATCCGAGCTGAAAGCACAACTCGCACAGGAGTGGCAAGCATGATCCCCGCGACGGCTGCAACTCGAAGGGCGAACAGGAGCACCGCCAAATCGGTTCTGCATGTGTTCATCGTATTCGCATTTGTGACCTCGCTTTCGGGTTGCGCCGGTCGCCGTGGCATGCTGATCATGGGGACGCGAGATCCGATGGCGAAAGCGCCTCGTCTAAGTTGCGGTAGTGATCCGCAAATGGAAGAGGTTGTCGCACACCTCAATCGAACGACCGACCGACTTCAATCCTGGCGCGCCAGTAACGTCAAGATTCGAACCAAGGGAGTCCCCGTGACGCTGTCGGGACAACTTGCGGTTGAGAAGATGCATCGAGTGCGTCTGGTCGTCTCGTCCCCATTGGGAACCGAATTTGATCTGGGTTCAAATGATCAACGATTCTGGGTTTGGTCTCGGCAACCCGAACCCGCTTTTGTGACGTGCAAACACGAGAACATCGATGCCGTTAGGCAATCATACGGTGTCCCCTTTGAACCTAGCTGGTTGATGGAAGCCCTTGGTGTTTCACCACTTCCCACATCCGGCGTGCAATTGGAAATGCTGCCAACAAAAGAAGAGCTTCGGCTCGTTCAGCAATTTTACTCGGCGCACGGAAAACCACTTCGCCGAGTTGTCTTGGTCAATTTGAAAAAGGGCGGGATCATCACCGAACATAGTTTGTATGACTACAACGGAGCTCCCATCGCCATCGCAAAACTGGGTGCACATCATTACGACAAAGGAATCGTGCTGCCTCATCGGATCGAGTTGAATTGGCCCGGAAACGACTTGTCTGTCACGATGGATCTGGGGAAAGTCGACATCAATCCCACCTCAATTCCATCCCAAGTCTTCGAAATGCAAGAGCATCGCGGTTGCGAGATGATTCAGCTCGACGCAGATCTGCCCCAGCGGCGACTGGCCGTCCGGCCCGAGGGGCGTGAGGGGCTTGAGGGGCTTGAGGCTCTTGAATCCTATGACGAGGGGCCGATGCACAATGCCCCCGCAGAATTTTCGGGCCATGACGACGACCGAGATCACGTTCTTCCCGAAGCCCCGGTGGGCCGCGCTCGACTCTCGTTTGACGACTCCGCTGCCGAGTCAGACGCGGTCTCGGAACAGGAAACCGAAGATTGGGAATGGGCGCAGTAACGCACTTCGCAAAAGGTCGGACGTCATCCGGCGAAATGTGTCAGCAGAACAGCCCCCATTGAACGAATCATCGCACGAACGGCAGCTTAGTCGGCAATCGAACACTGCGTGTCCGCGAATCACATCGCAGCGACAAGATACTCGATGGATTCTTGAGCGGCGTCGACAATGGCTTCCGTGTTCGTCGCCGGAGTAATCACACGACAGACACCGTGGCGATAGACGAGCGAGCGGGCGTCCGATTCGGATTCCGCCGCGGCGGTCACAACGATGGGCACTTCTGTCAACCGCAGATCTTCCCGAACGTGTCGGCACAGTTCAGAACCACCGCGGCCAGACAGCTCAAGGCTGGCGATGATCAGTTGAAACCGCTGACGCGCGGCGAGAATGGCCGCCTGTTCCCCGTCGTGTGCGACGAAGACTTGCAACCCCATCTCTTCCAGTTGCAGCCTCAATGATTGTGCAAGAGTGCGATTGGATTCGGCGATCAAGACGGAACGGCGGCGGTTTTTCATCGCGTGCATGGGGAGATGTCTTTCTCGACTAACTCTAGAGTCGTGAAGCAGACGGTGACTGATCACCATTTCAAAAAAAGAAATGGCGTAGGGTGTGTCTGTTGGTGGACGTCGTGAATATCGGCGGGAGCGTGAAAATTCGGTAACGGCGGACGGCAAGCTGATTTCAGGCGCCGCCACATGGAAACCTAGGCTCGAATTGCGCTCCTCGCAAACGGCGAAACCTCAAAACAAACTGAACAAAACAAATCCGATTTACCACCTTCGGTAACATCGGTTCAGGCATCCCTGTCGGCAGAACCGATTTCCCCGACCTTCCAAGAAGGTTTGATTCGAACGGTCGTAACGGCCTTTGCGGCAAGACCAAGACTCCTGTCGTCGGTCCGTTCGAACTAGAGCGAACAGACCGACGCCCAGGGGAATTTCGTCATCGGTTGACACGGAGCCTGAATTCAGGCCGCCCGTCGCTGGAACGCCGGTGCCCTGAGGTAGTCCTGATAGGCCACCAATTCACGATCGGTTTCGTCCGCTTCCGTATACCAAATGTGGAGCAAGGAATTTCGCACGCAATTCATGGGCGGAATCGTGCTGCGACCGTGCCAGCTTTTCATTCCAAAATCGTTGAGCACGGAAAACGCATACGCATGATTGGGCAGAAACGGCATCGATTTGCTGATCGAGAATCCGCGAGGTTCACGCAGGTAGTGGGCGGGATTCAAGCTGCGTGTATAAAACTCGGTTCCGACGTCACGTAACGAGGTGTCTGCCGGAAACGCAAATTGCATGGTCACAATTTTCTCACGCGTGTCGGGGTGAGGCAGGATTCGATACCCATCCACCTCACTGTAGAGCTGCCCGCGCGGAAACGCAGGAATCTCACGCAGGCCCGCTGCGGGCACCTTAAATCGACGGCAAAGCCCCTTTGACAGCTTTGCAAACACCAAATCACGAACTTCACGGCTGCTAATCGCCGCACGAACTGTCGCCCACAATCGATGTTGATCATCCGACATCGTACTGAATCCGGCTTCTGACAGCGTCATCCGCTGCCGTGTACTTCCACCGTACTCATTGGTGTGGTGCTTGGGATTGGCCTTGGAGAATGACGCCAACGACGGGTATTCGTGCAAAAGCCGTCTGTAAACGTCGGAAGGGAAGACCTCCTTGATCAAGATGTGGGGAAACGGGCTCTCTTCTGCGACCGTTTCATCAACCACAAGCTGAATGTGATTCATCAACCGAGAATACAGCGAGCGATCCAAATGCATTTCCATCCTCCCAGACTCCGTTAGCCTAAAAAGCGCGGCGTTTCTGCAGATATCGCGAGAAACCCATGCTCTTGATCGAGCGATCAGTCAACGGGCTGGAGGACGTTAATTCAGAGTTTTATCGAGTGTCAACGTGATCTGGAGGATGACGTGGCGAGAAACAACGGGAAGCAGAGACTTCGCGTCGCATGTCGGCATACTTCGCCGGAATCGATAGACATTCGACCAGGAATGCCTACCGATTCAGGGCACGATCGAACGTATTGGGTCGCGCGATTTCGTGGCAAAGTTTTCGTCAGCAATTGAACAGCACAAGGTGTCCGTTACCTGCGATAGGTTGCATGGGACTTGAAGGTTTCCCAGAGAGACACTTCGGCGACGGGTAGTTTCGCTGAGGCTGCAAAGTCGTAAATCAACTTGGCAATATTTTCCGCCGTCGGATTCGGCTCGATAACGAACAGCGGTTCGCCCTGTTCGCGGAAGAAGGGAATCGCGGGGTCATTCGCACTCAAGATCATCCGATGATCAAGGTTTGCGTCGATCCAACCCGCGACTTGCTTTTTGATGTCCGAGAAATCGACCAGCATTCCCCGATGGTCAAGACTTTCCGCTTCCAGCACAATAATCGCTCGACCATTGTGGCCATGCAGGTGCTTGCACTTTCCATCGTAGTTCAGCAAACGATGGCCGTAACAAAAATCGATTTCCTGGGTCACGCGAAACATCTCGGATATCCAACTTGAGTTGCCGTCTTGAACGATGAGAAAAGTTTAGGTCAGACGCACCGGGGGGGCAACGCCCGAACCTTCTCCGCGAGCGTTTTGCGTTGTCTCGCTGGACGCGACTGACATCGTGCCCTCGCACGACGTGCATTCCGGCTTCACGCGGCCCCTTGTGCTGTCGCGGTTGGGCACCTCGTTCAATCGTGAGGTTGTCCCTATTTGAGCGCTCGACGGTCCGGCTTGTCCGCCTTCCATTCACGAACGGTCTTGCTGGCAACATCCGTTCCACGCAGGTCGACGTTGGTCAAACTGTCTTTTCCGGCCAGGTGCTGCCGAAACCCCTGATCCGAGATCTTGGTATGGGCCAGTCTCAGATCTTTCAACTCCGGCAAGGCCGCGATGACAGCCAGACCGGCATCGGTCACCTGAGAATTGTTCAGATCGAGTTCTCGCAATCGCGTCATTCCCGACAAATACTGCAACGTTTCGTCCGTCACGTCCGCGTTCGCCATTTGAAGCACGATCGTGTCCCCTTGTGCGGCGATGATCGAATAGTCCTTCTGGTCCCAACCCGTCAGCGTCAGGTGCCGCTCGCCATCGACGATCGTGCTGAGCGGTCCAAGGCTTTGAAATCGTGTGATGACAGCGTTGATTCCGATCGGAAGACTCGTCATCAGCACCGACACCAGCAGCAACCACATGGGGGATCGCAGCTTGCGCGAGGGCAGCGTCCCAAACCGGGATCTGAGGAATCTCAAGACCAGCCAACACGAACCGAATACCCCCAGGACCGTTCCCAGAATGATCGAGATCGCGCCAATTCGCTCTAACATGCAGTCAACTCCATTGATCGTCGTATCTCCGTGGCCTTCGTCACGAACCGATGCCATTCTCCATCCTGCACACTTCACCACCAACATGCGACCGTTCGATTACCAAGCAATCGGAAGGGCTCCGTGTCATGAACGCGTGTACGTCACAGGTTTCCGGGGAGCATACCGGTTTGCCATCCTGCGGAAAAACGAATCCCCAGCGGTTCCGCGTACAAAGTGCGCCCCAAGTGGACTCGACGCGATGCCACCGACCTGCGGCCGGAACCGAAGTCCAGCCAGCGGTGATCCAAGGCTGGACAGGACGAATCTGTTCGTATGATCCGTTCGAGACGCTTAGCAGTCTGTTGAAGTAAGGGGGACAGGCACCTCGGCATTCACGATGTCATGGCGTTTTTTAATCTGGTCGGAGCCAGTCCCCATGGCTTCAACAGTCTGCTAGCGCGACATGTCAGCGAGCCCCTTAATAAGCATTCCGCGAGAATCCGACGGCGGACTTGCAGATTTTCGCCGGGAAATTGGAAACTGCGGTGTGGGCAGTTTGGCAACTTCCGCTACCATCGCGTCGCCAAACCGTCCCCGAACACGCCGAATCGGCGACGTACGCCCAACGATGAATTGACACCGCGATGAATGGACACAGAAAGAATCGACTCATTTGAAGTGGAGAACTGACGCAACATGACTAATGCCGCGAGCAGTATCCCTGATTCTGCCATCAACCAACTCAGAAGCCTGCGAAGACTTCCAATCCGTTTGAGACGCGAAACCCCTTGGGGCAGCGGAATCGGACTGGCGATGATTCTCGGTCTGCTGTTCATTCCGCTGGGTGTTGGAATTGCCCTGATTGCCATGTATGGACCGTCGGATGTCCGCAATTCATGGCTGTTCTTCTTGATCGCCGGCATGGTGGCCACTTTGGGAGTACTGTTGACGTTCAGTGCCATCTATCAATGGCTGGGGGCTCGTGTCCGCGAGCCGCTTGTCGAAGTCGATGCCGAGCGGCTGATTCCGGGTCAAACCGTGCGGATCTGCGTACGACAAGAAGGCCCCGTGACACTCGATTCGCTGACGGCGGCACTGGTCTGCATCGAACGGCGGCACCAGTGGAAAACGCGGGCCGCGTCCAATGATCAATCCGAAGAATACTGCACCACAACCGAGTCTCTCATCCACAGCGAATCGCTGTTCGACGAACGCCCAGGTCGCATCGCGCACGAAGAATTCTGGGAGAAATCAACCGAATTTTTGATTCCTGACACGGCGCGACTGTCACAAACGTCGCGGGAGCTCGATGTGATCTGGCGCATCGAAGTGACGGGATCAGTTCCGTTGTGGCCCGATAACCGACATCCGTTTCCCCTGCGCGTCGAATCGCCCTGAGTGCAGCCCGGCTCGCCCCGCCCGTCGGATTTTCAATCCCCCCTTGTTTTCGGGTCGCTGCCGAAAACGGGATTTGAAAACCCCTGTTTTTTCTGTTAATGTCTTGAATGAATCGCCAGCGTCGCGTCGTAGGCCGGCGAGTTGGGCTATAATTCGACAACGACACTAAACGGCCACTCAGTTCGAAGGAGCCAGTGATGATTCGTCGATCCGTTCCGAAACCCGCCACGACTCGCTTGGGTTTTACATTGATCGAACTGCTGGTTGTGATTGCCATCATCGCCATGTTGGCCGCGCTGCTGCTGCCAGCCGTTCAACAAGCGCGTGAGGCCGGCCGCCGAGCTCAATGCTTGAATAACCTCAAGCAAATCGTATTGGCAATGCACAATTACGAAAGCGCATTCAGAGTTTTCCCCCCGGGCTACATCCAGCCGAACAATGGCGGCAGCCAGTCGGCCACATTGCCGGAACCGTTCACCGCTTCCACGATTGTCAACAATCAAAGAACGATGACGAACGTGACTCAATGGCTGATGCCCGCCGAATGGGGCTGGCACGCATTCATTCTGTCGCAAATGGGTGAAGGAACAATCAGTCTCGATTTCGCGCAACCGAAATTCGGCCTGACCAATGGCAACAACGTGACATCATCTCCAAACGAACAGTACATTCGCACAAACGTACAGTCCTATATTTGTCCGAGCGCGACCCAACTTCCGACAAGTCGACCTGGGACGGGAATGTCGCAAAACTGGGCGTACTCAACCTATCGCGGCAATATGGGTGCGTATGACAACAATCCAAACACGAATCCCGATCCCAACACGAACAATCCGAACATCCCCCGCCTTCCGAATGGGATGCTTTATGCTGGAAGCGCGGTACGGATGGGTGATGTGTCTGATGGCTCGTCCAATACGCTGATGGTCGGCGATTCGCTCTTTGGGTACTGGGGAGACGCGTTTAGTTGTTGCGTTCGCGTCTGGGATGACGTCTCGCACCCTGATTTGTGGGATACCTATTGGACGATTACCAATCAGTCGCCGCAAAACATTCAATATGTCGGCAACCCGCCTCCTTCGACCTCGATCACGCAGTTCTTTAGCTTCGGCAGTGGCCATACGGGTGACCTGGCCTGTTTCGCCTTGGTGGACGGCTCCACAAAGCAGGTCTCTAAGAAGATCGACAAGAACATCTTCAAAGCCATTTCGACGCGCAACGGAGCACTGCGACAGTACATCCCGAACCAGAACATCGAAAACGTCACCGAAGCGTGGTAACGTTGGTGGGTCAGGCCCAACCATCGATTCGCGATGGCATCGATTTGAACTTACGATCAAACCCGGTATCGTTCAGGTACCGGGTTTCTTTTTCTTGAAGGTGTTCTGCGAACAATCATGGTTCCCATTCTTGTGAACGGCAAACTTCAGCATATTGCCCCTGAAGCCACCGTGGCCGACTTACTTGAACAACTCAAACTGAACCCGAAATTCCTTGCCGTGGAACTGAATCGGCACGTTGTTTCACGCGCCGACCACAGCCGCACCCGGCTTTCGGCGAATGATGAATTAGAAATTGTCACCCTGGTTGGCGGAGGTTAAGCCAGCATGACGCCGGAGATGAATCCCTTGCAAGTGGGAACGCACGAGCTTCAGTCACGACTGATCGTCGGTACTGGGAAGTACGCCACCTTTGAGTTGATGCGAGAATGCTTGACGATCAGCGGTGCCGACGTCATCACGGTGGCCGTTCGGCGCGAGCGGCTGGTTGATGCCGCGGGACGAAATATCCTCGATTTCATCGACTTGAAACGCTATACAATCCTGCCGAACACGGCAGGTTGTTTCACGGCGGACGATGCCATCCGTACAGCCAGATTGGGACGCGAAATTCTGGAAGGGCTCGAGAACCCGGGAGCCAGTTGGGTTAAACTGGAAGTTCTGGGTGATAAGAAAACCCTGCTACCCGATCCTGTCGCGACGCTGGAAGCCACTCGACAGTTGGTCGCTGACGGATTCCAAGTTCTCTGCTACACGACCGATGACCCCATTACGGCACGCCGCCTGAAAGATGCCGGTGCCGCGTCGGTCATGCCAGCCGGCAGCCCGATCGGAAGCGGACAGGGGATCCTCAACCCCAGCAACATTCGAATCTGCCTGGAATATCTGAAAGAAGGCGATCCGAATTATCCCGTGATCGTCGATGCCGGCGTCGGTACGGCCAGCGATGTCGCGTTCGCCATGGAATTGGGCTGCGATGGCGTTCTACTGAACACGGCCATTGCGTCGGCGACAAACCCAGCTCAAATGGCAGAAGCAATGCGGCTGGCGTGCCAGGCAGGATATCTGGCCGCGCGTTCTGGACGAATCCCGAGGAAACTGTACGCCACGGCAAGCAGCCCTGAAACCGGATTGATTTCGCCGTTGCGGTGAAGTTCGATTGCAACAGGGGCCTGCGGCTTTGTTGCGACGAACGCCATGACGAATTCGAACGGTGGTGGCACGCTTACCGCGCCCCGAACACGACAAGCGGATGTGACAGGATGGCCGGCGTCGGTCATGTTGTGTTCTTCAGAACTCGAAAAATGTCTGCATCCCTTTCATTAGAACCCAAAACCTTGATTGTCTACGCGCGCCGCGCGGACTAGGATGTCAGAAGTGACGATTTTTCTCGAAATCGCGCTCTCGATTGATCATCTAAAAACGAGACACGAACGCATCGGCGGATCAGTTGCGTCGGTCTGAGGTGAAAATGCGATGAACGAGCGGCTCAACTGGATGTTCCCCTCGATTTCCGTGGGACGAATATTCTCGACCGACGTTCGCATCAGTGTCTGGTTCGCACTTGTCCCGTTCGTCATCATTCCGCGGTGCGGTCTTGAAGTGGGCCTGACGTTCACGGTCGTGCTCTGCCTTTCGGTCCTGGCGCACGAATTCGCACATGTGTTTGCCACTCGCTCAACTGGGGGGAACTGTGACGAAATCCATCTGAGCCCCTTCGGGGGACTTGCCACTGCTCGACCTGGACGCGGTGCGTTCGGTTTGGCCATGACGGCCGCCGCCGGCCCTTTTGCCAACCTGTTGGTCTGCATCGCGACGTTCCCCGGCTGGTATGCGAAGGATACGCTCTGGGGCGTCCTGAACCCCTTTGTCCTGCAGGTGAGTCAATTCCACGCGGAATCCGCATGGCGTGAACTGGGCCTCATCATATTTGCAGCCAACTGGATTCTGCTGCTCGTCAATCTACTGCCTGTCATGCCGCTGGACGGCGGCCAAATTCTGCGAGCAATTCTTTCGACGAAGATCCACCCCGAACTTGTCCATCGCACCGCCATGCATGTGGGCTTGGCCGTCTCGGTCGTCCTGCTGATCGTCGGAGCCGCCGCCGACATGAGTCAAATTGTCCTGGTCGGGACATTCATCCTGCTGATTAATGTCGTCCAACTGATGCAGGAAGAAATGGGCGAATCGCTGGACGACTCCGGGTTTGGATACGACTTTTCCGGAAGCTATGAAAGCCTCGACAGTTCGAACCAAACGGCAACGCGCCAGGCACCGCCAGGATTGCTTCAGCGGTGGCGTGAACGACGACGCGTCAGGCGTGAGCAGCAGGAGCGCATTCGACGCATGGAGGCCGAACAGCAACTCGATTCGCTGCTTGCGAAGGTTCACGAAACAGGTTTGAAGTCGCTCTCTGAACAG
The DNA here is from genome assembly GCF_000255655.1 of Schlesneria paludicola DSM 18645. Classification (NCBI taxonomy): domain Bacteria; kingdom Pseudomonadati; phylum Planctomycetota; class Planctomycetia; order Planctomycetales; family Planctomycetaceae; genus Schlesneria; species Schlesneria paludicola. Next base: position 2,111,776 of record NZ_JH636434.1, read on the forward strand.
GAGCAAAAGCTGCTGAAAAGCTGCAGCGAGTTGCTTCGCGGTCGGCAAAAAGGCGACGGCTAAGTCGCACCGCCAGCCCAATTGTGACGCGTTTTCGCGGATCGCACGCGCGCTAGACGGCCCGAGACGAATCCAACAATCCATCACGCTGATTTGAGCGTCAGCAGATTGTGAGACTCAGCAGACATCTCGGCATCCTCGTCGTCTTCCGATGCCTCCGCACCGTTGATTCCCTTTTTACCCAAAGGAGTCAGCTGATAGCGAATTCCTCCGTCGCGGCCGGCCAAATCAAACTTCAAGAAGCCGTATGCGATCAATTTCCCGTGGATCCCCGGCAGCTCGTCCGTGTTGGCGTGGGTAACTTGCTGAATTCTTGGAATCCAACCATCAAATTCAGAGGATTGTGCACGCCCCTGCAGCGCAAGCTGTTGGTAAGTTTCAAGTACGGATACCCACTTGGGTTGCCGCCGCAGTTGTTCGAGTTCAAATTCGTCCATAGCAGGAGGTATCGACGCCGCTTCGTCTCTTTAGTCAGCTTCCGCACAACCCGAAGTACGCCCGTTCTTTGCGCCACGTCTTCGCCGACTGCTGCAGTCGAAAACTCCGCTACAACCGCCACAACAGTTCTGCGGGAAAATGGATTGATTTCTGTTTGAATGACGGTAGAATCCTGTGCACGCCCGATAATGAGACTGAGTCTCAGTTTCCCGCCAGCTGCCCGCCATCGGATTATCCTCATGGAATTGAGTCAGCCCGCTGTTCGCCTCGGTGGACGAATTGAATGTCCTGAGCGGCCTTTGTGCCATTGCTTCGGCGTTTCCCACGCGGAAGTGCAAGAGACGATCGAGCAGAACGATCTGGTCAGCGTTCGCGGCATTACGCAAGTTTGTGGCGCGGGTGGTGGATGCACGGCATGCCATCGCCATTTGAAGCGACTGCTGAACGAGAATGCTGTCGCCAAGCGTCTGCAGCATGGTTCGATCGCCTATTCCGCCGAATAGGCCGACGTTGGCAATCTTCGCGAGGGCAGAGTACATGTAGTGGCACGGCCACTCTGTCCTGACAGATTCGCGAGGATCGCCCGCAGGCTCGCGAATCTGCTCGCCGCGATGTCGTTTGACGTATCCGTCCTGATTGGAAGCTCGAGAAGTTCTCGTCACGACAGCACGCATCACGACCAAGTCGGTGAGGTTGCCGCCGCGCTGTTCAACCTGACGCGCGGAATTGCCACTGCTTGTTCGAGGAAGAACGCTGATGCCACTCACTCGTTCCACGTCGCGCCGAAGTTTTCTCAAACAGACGATCGCCGGCGCCTTCGCCGCTCCCGCGTTCATACGAAACCTGCGGGCCGCATCGCCGAATAATGTCGTCCGCCACGCCAGTTTCGGCGCCGGAGGCATGGCCGCCGCGGATTTCGGTCAGATCATCACGCACCCTGATGTGAAGCTGGTGTGTGTCGCGGATGTCGACATCGGGCGAGCCGAGGCTCTCAAAGCTCGTTTCCCTGAATTGCGCGTCTATCAGGATTGGCGACGCCTGCTTGATGAAGAGTCCAAGAATCTCGACTCGGTCAATGTCTCTACCCCTGACCATATGCATGCTTCAATCGGCATGTCGGCCCTGCAGCGCGGGTTGCATGTCTATGGCCAAAAGCCCCTGACGCACGATGTCGCAGAATCGCGAAAGCTGGCCGAGTTCGCGACGCAAAAGAAACTGGTGACCCAGATGGGAATCCAGATTCATTCCGACGTCACATATCGTTCGGCGGTTCAGTTGATCCAGGGCGGCACGATCGGCAAAGTGAAGAGCGTTCACTCGTGGAGTGAAAAGCGGTGGGGCGACGGAGAATCCCGACCTGATCGTACCGACCCAATCCCTGCGGACCTCAACTGGGATCAGTGGCTGGGTGTTTGTGAGGCGCGTCCATTTCTGGGTAATGGGTACTACCACCCGGGGAATTGGCGGAAACGCCTGGATTTCGGGACTGGCACCTTCGGCGACATGGGATGCCACATCTTCGATCCGGTGTTTAAAGCATTGGAACTGACCGCTCCCACCACGTTGCGTTCGACAGGGCCCGCTCCGAATGCCTTCAACTGGGCCAACGATGCTGTCGTTCACCTGACCTTCCCCGAGACGAAACACACCATCGGCCCCTCGATTCCCATCACCTGGTACGATGGAGTTGAACGTCCTTCAAACGAAGTCACCAGGCCACTGCTTGGAGACCGCCCCCTGCCATCGCAAGGGTCGCTGTTCATGGGTGAAAAGGGCGCTTTGCTGCTGCCGCATGTCAGTATGCCAGTCCTCTTGCCCGAAGCCCAATTCGCCGGATTTGTCTATCCGACGCTTGATCCGGTCAATCATTGGCACCAGTTTGTCGACGCCGTAAAGGGCAACGGCACGACATCGGCCCACTTCGGATACTCGGGGCCACTCACCGAGAGCGTTCTTCTCGGGGGACTTGCGACGTTCTTTCCGAACGAAACACTCGAATGGAATGCCGCCCAACTGAAATTCAGCAACAAGCCTGCGGCAGATCACCTGGTTCGTCGCCCTTATCGCAAAGGTTGGGACGTCCCAGGCCTTTCATCCGTATGACGACCGCTTTGCAAACTCCACCACGACGATCTTCGCACCGCGGGATCGTTGTGGTGGAGATCAACACTGCCGGGCGCACCGATCGTCGAATCGAGGCCAAAAACGCTTTCGGACTTACGAGGCACGCGACACCGTCACAACAGGCCGTCGTGATCCCAAAGCTCAGCGATTCTGCTGGGTGATGCCCGGCCAATTATCCGTTCGAAACGGGACGGCGGGCAGGCCAGCCGAATTGAAGAGATTGCATTCCGGGTTGTCGCCCCAGGCATACCGAACCGCGACGGGTTCGGAAACACTCGGCGCTGATACGACAACCTGAGCCCCTTCGATCCTGGCAGTGGCCCAGACAAATTTCTTGTCCGCACCTGCGATTGCGAATCCTTTGAGCGTTTCACCACGACTGACGAGTCCATCGGCGGCCGCTTGAAATTCAATTCGCGCTTCGCGATCAACTATGCGCATCGCCTTGAGCATCGGACCGCTTGCAATCACATCCTGACGGTACGCGCCGCGCAGCGCGACGAGCGCAAGCCGGCGGCCAACTTCCTGCTTGTTTCTGGGATGGATATCTCGCGGTTCACCAATATCAATCGTCACGGCCATGCCGGTTTTCGGAAGTGCCAGAGCTTTGGCCTGTGCCTCGCGAAGTTCCGCCCACGTACTTTCTTCGGGTTCAGGCGGATGATCCGGGCTCGCTTTGTCCGGAACGTAGTTCGCGAGTTGGACGAACAAAAAGGGAAAGTCACCTTGTCCCCAGTTGCGACGCCAATCATTGATCATCGCCGGAAACAGTTTGCGATACTGATAGGCTCGAGCGGCGTTGGTCTCTCCCTGATACCAGATGGTCCCTTTGATCGCGTAGGGCTGCAGAGGAGCGATCATGCCGTTGTAAAGCACGGACGCCCGATTCGGATTGTTGGCCTGATTCGGGTCGCTACTGGCACGGTCGCCGCGGACCAGAATTTGATCGAATTCCTCATCGGACTTGAGCGCCACTTGACTCGTCCAGGCTTCACAGTTCGCCCCGCCAAAGGCGGCTTGGATCAGCCCGACGGGTCGCTTCAATTTTTGGTGCAGTTCACGACCAAAGTAGTAGGCCACCGCACTGGTGTCGCCGACCGTTTCCGGTGAACACGCGATCCAAGTCCCTTCAACATCTGTCGCCGGGGCACGCGCAGTATTGCGTTCGACTTTGAAAATGCGGATCTGCGGGTAGTTCGCTTCCGCAATTTCGCTTTGATGGTTTTGTGCCGCACTGACGGGCCATTCCATATTGGACTGGCCAGAACAGATCCAGACATCTCCCACCAGCACATTCGCGAACGTAAACGCGTTCTTTCCGGTGACAGTTACGGTCACGGGGACGACTTTTTTTCGAGCGGGAAGTCGAACGAGCCAGCGTCCGTCCGCCGCGGCAACAGTTGTGGCCGTGTCGGGTTTTTCTTTGCCAGCGTCGGTGGCGACAATCGTCACTGTGACATCTTCACCGGGCTCAGCCCACCCCCAAAAGGGCAGCTCCTGCCCAAACTGCAAGACCATTTGTTCGTTGAACAGCCCCGGCAATTTCACATCGGCCAGGCCCGTATTGCAAAGAAAAATGAGCGCAAGGAGGACGGCGACACGACCAGTCTTGCAACCAGTCATTTCAAGGTCCAACCGCCGGCCAGAAACGGAAATCGTTCTTGCCACGGACGACTGTGTCCGCGGTTGGAGACACGAGTCCCTGCGTTCACCGTGCATCAAGCTCTCGCCACTCGGATTCGTTCAAAACTCAATTTTGAGGGTATCGCGATTATACAGCGGCAAGTGGCGATAGTAGACCTCCAGCGTCATGATTGCGAGGCAGGTCATATAGTGACGACCTCCCGCCGCACCGTGGGTATCGGCGACATCCCAGCTTCCGGCTCGGTGTCCTGTTCGAACATGATGCTGAGTTGTGACCAATTGATCACGCATGACGTCATTCCAGCGTGTCCATTCGTCTCCGCCCCAGTGATGCATCACTTGCGTGGCGTAATAGTTGAAATACATGTCCTGTGACGATGGTTTCAGCGAATCCAGATAGGCGACCCCATTCGCCAAGCGAGGATTGGTGCGATCCCAGCCAAGATACATTCGGCAAAGCAAACCAACCGCCGTCATGGAATCTCGCGGTCCGGTTCCCGGCATGTACGCGTACTGAGCCCCGCGGTTTGATTGCACAAGATCGAGAAACTTCTCGGACCCATTAAAGACTTTCTTCGAGAAATCCAGCTTCGCGTCATGACCGCTTTTCAGGGCCATGACCTGCCAACCGACCACCGACGTATCTCCCGCTTGTCCAGGATAATATCGCCAGCCGCCATCGTTCGTGTTTTGAGATTTGACGATGAACTCAATCGCCCCTTGCGCAGCCTTCCGAATTCGCGAATCATGAGACATTGCCGCGGATTCACAAAGGGCGATAGTGCACAGTCCCTGCACATACATTCCTTCACGCGAGACAACATTCCCGCGCAAATCAAACGTCCCCGAAGACTGCTTGCCCACTTTCAGCAGATAGTCAAACCCACGCTGGACCTCTTTCTGATAGTCGCCTGAATGCTGGGTGTGCCCTGCTCCCAGAAAAGCCAGCAAAGCCAACCCGGTGGCTCCGGTGGGACAGGCACGCAACGATCCATCTTGAGTGCATTGTCCTTTGCAATTGGGATGCGCGGAATGCTCAAAACTCCAGCTTCCGTTCTTCAATTGATGATTCACCAGCCATTTTAAACCCAATGCCACGGCGGCTTCGCTCGCAGAATTTCCGCCGAACTTTTCGAGCATCGTCCGCTTCGCCACCGCGGACATACGACCAGCCGTCGCATCGCCGATTTTCATCTCGATTGGCTTGGGTGCGTCAGTGGAATTGACGGCTACCTGAGGGAACGCGTCGCTGACATTGAACGTCATCGGTCCGAGAGTTTCGAATGTCTGATTCGCCGCCATGTCGGCAGTCATTAGCTCGTGATGCACTTCGACATCCAGTTCGGTGAGCGGAAACAGAGAATGTTCAGCCAGCGGTTCGCCGACCTCTGTTGGTTCAACCAGAGTCGTAAAGATCTCATCCACGAGTTGCGGGTTCCGGATCACAATCAGCCCGCAAATACCAAGCACCAACACGTGCAACAGAACACTGACGAGTGCCACGACGGGGAATCGCTTCCGATTCCACTTCCGCGTCCATCGATTGATCAATTGCGCGAGCGACCAGATCGACTGTCGGCATCGAGCGAATAGCGACGTTCGACCACGACGCATTTGCGGAATCGCAGTGACGGACGATGACGAGAGGTGATCGAGGGGATTCGTGCTCATAGGAGACTCGGGGCCTCGGCCAACGCCCAGGAAATGAATGCCACCGATTTCGACTTAACCCGATGCCCCTTCGGGAGAGGCCGCGAACGCACTTCAGATTTGATGAGATCCAACTCTACTGCTTGGGAAGCTGGCCTGCGGTGATGTGATCATAGTACGGACTTCGAAAATCCTCCACAAATTTTACTCCGAAGCCCTGGCCAAGCTCCCATTGTGCACGACGAGCCCATGGTGTTCCGGGGTGATTTCGGACGACCGATTCAAATTCGTTGCGCGCCACTGCATCTTGTTTTTTTAGTTCTTCGAGATCGACCCGAGTCTCTTTGACTTGCTCTTTGTCCGGTTCCAAAAGGGTGTGCACGTACTGAATCGACCAGCAATTGTTACGCGGATCTTTCGGGGTGGGACGCGATTTTCGGTGCTGATCAATCGACAATAGCAACTGGAACAGACGCACCCGGTATGCCAGACATTGCGCGTGCATCAAATCAAAATTGACGCGCCATCGAGCCGACGACTCTTTGTCTCGCAGCTTTTTGACAGAATCCAGAATTCGGACCTGATCGTTCAACATCATCAGTGCTCGTACGGCCTGTTCAAACGTTCGGACGGCTTCTTTCTCGAACGTTGATGGATCACCACTGTACCAATGGGATTTCATCATCAGCTTGGAATCGCGGTGGGGATTCAGAGCTTGTACGACCTGCCATTGCGCTTCGCGAAAGCGATGCTCGGATCGATTCTTAATGTATGCCTGACGGGAATCCAGATCGGGTAAATATTCTTTCATTCCCAACAGATCGTATTTGCGATCCTCGTGACTTCCATAGCCGGCCAGATTGTCCTCGTGACCGGGAAGGATGAAAAAAATTCCTCCCGTCTGTTTTGCCAGGCGCACCTGTTCATACGGTCCGAATCCGCTGGAAAAAACGTCCCAACGGTCGTGCAACCCGTCGAATTGCAGGCATTCGGGCTCCGGCGTCTCAGGACCGCGATTCACGGGTATCCAATGTTTCAGGCGGTATTTGGGATCGATCCAGCTCACATGTGCGATGGGATACCCAAATACCGAATAATGCCCCAGCACATACACCGATGCCTTCGCTTTTTTGCAGGCATCAATGACATCTTCCACCTGGTTTCCATCGTCACCCGATTCATCCGAGACGACGATGAAGACCAGTTTTCGTTTCTGGCGACGGGCAAAGTCCTTGTACTTCACCAGGGCGGCTTGAATTGATCCGCACATGTTTTCGATACCAGATTTGTCGATTTCAATCGCATCGATTGCCGATTTGATTTCTTCCGTGTTCGCGGTGGGTTTGGGAGTCAGTTCATGAACATCTTTGCCAAAGCTCATGACCGACGAGAGTAGAGTTTCCTCTGACGGCTTCAGCTTGGCATCGACTTGCTGCGCTCGGCCGACCTCTTCATAGATCTTGTAGAACCGTTCTCGAATCTCTTGCTGATCATCCTGCATACTCTCGGATTCGTCGAACAACCAGACGACCAGCACCTTTTGCTCGCGCATCATCCGGATCAGTTCCAGCGTCATTTGTCCAAGCGCCGCGCCATAGCCCTCGACAACCCTGCCGGAATCTCCGGTCACTTGTGTGGCGCCCAGGTCCTTTGAGATCACCTGCAGGCCTGGTACGTTGAATTCACCGATGTTCAATTGGACGGTTGGCTGTTGCAGACTTGGGGCTTCGTCCAGTTGTTTTTGCGCGATGACGGGGCCTTCTGAGCCGCCGATCGAAACGCCACCAGACTCAAGCGCCCCCGCCACATAATTGACAGTCTCTGACGTTTCCGTTGAGGGTTCCACTTCGTGATGAAACTCTTCAACCGTGCGATCTTCCGAAAAGATCGAATCGACGATCGTATGCAACGGCCCCAGATGCGATTCAAATACGATTAACGAAAGGGCAATCAGCATTGCGGCATGCAACACGAAAGACGCCGCCAACCCGGAGAGCACAGGTGCTTTCAGGCTTCGCCAGGAAGATCGCGAATTCAATGGAGCCGATGCCATCTTGGAACCAACTACCGGGTCGACAATCCTTGTCGAGAGTCACTGGAGAGGACGTGCCTGGTTGGCGATCGCACAAGCACACAACCGTCAGATGTCGCGACGCTGGGGTTGGTCGGGCACCTGTTTCTTTGTTTTGACTTTTGTCTTTGGATCTTCGACGTCAATGAATTTGGGACCTGATTTCTGACGGCCCGCTGCCATGGTCGGCGGGGGTTCGACGCGCGATTCTTGCCACTGCCATCCCATCGGCACCGCCTTCTCGCGTTCGGCGAGAAGTGCCCACGGGGTCCCGGGGTGATCCGCCATCACATGTCCCAGATACTCCGACGCCTTCAGCGCAAGCTTTTTGACGGCACCGCCCGAAGTCACTTCTTCGGCGGGAACCAGACGCCAATGATTGTTCCCCGATGTCTCGAATCGCTTTGGATTGGCTTTCATCTCAGCAAGCATCGAATTGTAGCCGAACGCACGGACGCGCAGCGCGAGAGTCCGGCCCAGTGCCAAGTCATAGCTTGCTTTCCAGCGGGCTTCCTTGATCTTCGACCGATCCTTTTCGCCTTGCTCAAGCCGCTTCATCAAATAGTCCAGACTGGCATCCAGATCCGCGATCGGCTTTTGTGCTTCGGTCAATTCCTGCCGCAAGATCGTGTCGTTGTCGGCACGGAAATCGAGCCGCGGCATTGAGATACTGAGAACCTTTCGATTCTGTGCTTCGCGTTCGACTTCCAGACAGCACTCCAGAAGTGCCGCCTTCGAACGATTCGCCTGGATATCACGATCGAGAACGGCAATGGAGCGATAGTCTGGCGCATAGTTACGCATGACGGCCGGGTCGAAGGAATGCCGCCCGCGTCCCGCATCCGCGACGAAATACAGGCCATTTGTTTCCGTACAGAGTCGAGTCAATCCGTACGGTCCGAAACCCGACGACATATCTTCAAAATCATGGCCGTTCGTTCCCCAATAGCCCAGTCGCAAGAGCTCGGCATAGCGTGATTCCGGTCCCTTCTGCATGACACCGATCACGCGTTCACCATCTTCCATCTGGAAGGGAACTTCCACATTCTTCCGTCCAAAAGGAGCCGAATCCCCCACGCAATAGCAGCGCATGCCATATTTTTTGCAAAACGTGATCGCTTGTTCGAGATTGTCGGGATCAGAACCTTCCTCGTCTGTCACGACAATGATCATGACATCCCGCCGCGCTTCGGTGCGCTGCGGAAGAAACGCCTTCGCGACTTTCAGCACGGCAGAAAACGTATTCTCTTCACCCGACGATTCCGATTTGATTTTCCGCACGACTTGCACAAGTTCTTCGGCATCGTCGAGAGGTTTGTCGGTCACAATCGTGCAGGTCGGACCATAAACCGCGACGGCACTTTTCAACGCTTTATCAGCACTGACGTTCAATTGATTGAGCTGGTTGTAGACATTCTCAACACGCGTCGCGATCTGTTCTCGTCGAGCCGACAATGAGGGGGATACGTCAAACAACCACACAACCAGCGTCTTTTTTTCACGAAGTGAGTTGGCAATTTCCCAGGCCAGTCGATCGATGGCTCCTTCGACGCCCCCTGCGTGCTCGGTCGATCCCGATGTGGCAACCGGGGACAGCAAATCCGACCGCGATGGCTGGGGAAGTTCTTCCGTGACAGGGACGGCCACTTCAACAGTGGTTTCAATCGACTTTTCAAGTTGGTTCTGAGGATCTCGAGTCAGAACGGACGACGCTTCCTGCGACGCCGAAAAACGGCTGTCAGACTCGTTTCCGACTTGTTCTGTCGGAGTTGCCTCGAATTTTGGCTGGATCGTTTCGTCGGCTTCCTCGTCAATCAGGCTTGAAATCGACGTGAAGACTTCAAGCTTTTCGGCAAAGCGAACCAGGCTGAGTCCCGCCAAGAGGACGAAATGCAAGCCAAAACTGATCAGACACCCCAGAATCAAGGTCTGCCTGATTCGCCGCGGGTCTGTTTTGCGTTCAAAAACGTCGACATGAGATGCATTCGTACTCACGAAACAGTCCCTCGCGACCAAGCCATTTCACGGCTTTGGCTGTCGTACCTCGAAAAAAGCATCGTTTTCGAACGCAGTTGTCGCCAAACGCGATCAACGCTTCACCACATCCGCCGAGAAAACAAGGCCTTGTCAATTCAGTCTATCGCACCAACAACACCCCAGCAATTCGCCGAATGTACGCTCAACCGACGTCACAGGCAGAATGACCTTCCGCGTTCAGTGATCTGAAATCGTTCGTCCAAACGACAATCACTCGGGTCATTCACCCTACCCGCTTTGAACACCTTGATTACCTCGGAAACATCACAAACGTTCGTTTTTGCCAGAAGTTTCTCGAACGAAGGGATTCAACTGACCGCCACGACGGATGCATCTCGAATCGTGTTCCACTGATCCTGTCGTTCGCGGTCGCTCCGAACTCGGTCGACTCTGGGGCGCTGGGGAGTTTCTCCTTGACCACCCTCAGAAGCCAGTCCTATGATTCTACAGGTCCTTCAATGGGAACATGTTCCTGAAATGGCGATTGTTCCGGCTGTAACGATTGGATCGGGCTCCAATGGCAGCCGTCACTCCGGACAATCCACAAGTGTGAGGGCGCTCGAAGACTGATTTTAAGGAAGAATCCACGCGCGGAGCGCACTCCACGATAACTTGAGAGAATCTGCTGTCGACTTTGTCGATGTAGAGTCGATAACAGAGCAACTCGGTTCAGCCCCACGACAAGGATCGTGTCATGCATAATCTCGGTAAGGTGTTCGCATTTCTCGTCGTCATTGCAGCGATTGGCGCGGCTGTTCTGACTTCGAAGCTGGTCGTGGTCCGAAATAGCTGGACGGCGAAGTCGGTCGCGCTCCGAAAGAAAACGGCTGCGGACGCCGCCAAGATCGAAGCACTCGAACTCAAAATCGACGCCCTGAGAGGTGAAGTATTTCGGGCTCGAAACCTTTGGGGTGATTTTTGGAGCAATGTCCAGACTAATATCCAAGTGCCCGATCAGGGAATTTTGCTGGTCAATATTGGCAGCCGCGAACGTCTGACGCCTGATCTGGCCCTTCATGGCTTTGAGCTTGGTGCGGACGGGTCATCCATCTATCGTGGCAGTTTTTCACCGATGGAAATCGCCGATGGAAACGCAACGCTGAAGCCCAATTTCCGCGTCACCCCCGAGGATGTCGCAGAATGGAAACCCGGAAGTTGGCGATGGCGAAATGCCATTCCTTCGGGATATATCGAGAACATTGACGGCCAACTACTGGCCGTTTTGGCACAAGAAGAGACACTGGGTGATCGACGGCGTACACTCGCAGGGCAAAACGTTTTGCTGGAACAGGCCAACGAGGGATTGAAACAGCGCGAAGCCGAATTGCTGGGTGGTGATGTATTGGCCAAGTCGCCACTGGTCGGTACCGAGTTCCGAGACGGTCTTGTCCCGACGATCGAGCGAACAGAAGAAGAGCGAAATCGGACGCTTGAGAATGTCGACGAACTTCGTCGTAAGGTTCGAAAAAAGCAAGAGGAAATCGACACCTTGAAGTCGGACAATGCGGCACTGGCGCGAAAGCTGCCAGGTGGCGCGCCGACGGAAGCACGGAAGTCGTCGCGATGACTTCAAGGGGCCTAAGGCCCCTCGCCGCACGATCAATAGGACGATTAAAGGGCGACACGGACGATGGGCTCTAGCTACCGCGATTACATGCAGGACCGAGACGACCAAGGCCCGACGTGGGGGCATGACACCCCCACCACGAAATGGCTCATCGTCGTCACCGTAATCGTATTCTTCCTGCAAGTCTTCATGACCCATCGTGCCCCTGTGCGAAGCTCAGGGCCCAGCGTCGACGCCGGACAATCCGCGACGGTGCAACTCGTCTCACAAACGTTCCATGGCATGCAACCTTCGTTCGTCGAAGATTGGCTGCTACTCGATGATGCCAAAGTTCGCTCGGGTCAAATCTGGCGACTCGTGACTTACGTGTTCTGTCATCCCCGTGACAATGCCTTCAGCATCCTGTTCAACATGCTGGTGCTTTGGTTTTTGGGTTCCATACTCGAGCGTGGAATGTACCGCTCAAGTGAACTTCTCTGGTTTTATCTTACCACAGCGGTTCTGTGTGGACTGGTCTTTGTGGGTTTTGGCTATTTCATGCGGTTGCCCGATCCGCTTTTGGGATCATCCGCCTGCGTAATGGCTTTGCTGACCCTTTACGCCACGCATTATCCGACACGCGAGATTCTGGTGTTTTGGATCGTTCCCGTCCAAATTCGTGTCGTGCTGCTGATCGCCGTCGCACTTGATGTCTTCACGATTGTGAATGCGTATCAAGGCAACCAATCTTGGGTTGTCGTCGCCTACCTGACGTCGCTCTGGGGTATCGCGTTCGGATACGCCTATCGTCGATTTGACCTGAATCTGACCGCGTTCATGGAAACCTTTGATCCACGACGCCTCCGCCGTTCGGTACGGAATCTCTCGGCGCGGCGACGGCTTAAAGTCTTTCAACCCGAACCGACCGTCAATCTGAACGAAGAAGTCGATGCCATCCTCGCAAAGATCCACGAACAGGGGTCCGAAAGCCTTACCGACCGAGAACGGGCCATCCTGCAGAAAGCTAGCGAACGGGCAAAGAACCGGATGTAGTTCTTTCCTCACCTAGCTCATGCATTTCGTCTAACGGCGTCGCGGCAACGTGTTGAAGTAAGGGGACAGGCACCTTGGCATTGACGATGTCATGGCATTGGTTTAATCGGGCCTAAGCCAGTCAACGTGACGTCAACAGACTACCGGTCTGTATCAGCGACGAGCGATGGCATCTTCCGTCGTCGTTAATTCATAGCCATCGGGGAAGAGCGACGCCAATTCATCGCGGCTCTTCGTAATGATCGACCGTGTCATGGGACCTGAAATCTGATCCAGGCGAACGACCTCCTGTGTGATTTCTCCAACCACTTTCAGGATGAAGCCCCATCCAACCGAGGCCGTGAATCGATTGCCATTCCAAGTGACATGCTGCGCCACGCCGTCACCCGCGAGTTTCATTTGAATGAGGCGCCTCGCATCATCGGCGGTGACGCCATGTTTCCACACAAAAGCGGACATGTTGCTTTTCCTAATGAGAACTGGAAGGGTTGTTCTTCGCGAAGAACCATCCACGCCGGATGGCATTCTTGCGTTCAGGCCATTCTGTCGAGTCACCCCACTCCTTTCGGAGTTTGTCTTCCGTTTCCATATTCCAGTCGCAGCAAGTGCTTCCGTAGTGTCGATATGCCGCATAGCCATAGCGATATGCCAGATCGTCGTCATCACGATAGACGTCGCTGCTCGTATCCCGATCACGTTCAGCTGGTTTTGCGTTAGGAACATTTTCAGGAGGAATGGGTTCCGAACCCGCGGCCTGCGACAACGTGTCTCCCACGTTCTGCTTCAAGTTCGGGGCCTCGGCACCGAAGTCATATTTCGTTTGCTTCCAATCTCTCTTAAACGCATCTTTGACTCGTTCCCAAGCAGTATCATCGTCTTTCGTGTACCAGCTTGGACGCGTTTGTCGGGTGGTTGCCATTTTCAGAACTCCTTGAATTTCGGCTGATTCGTAAAAACAACTCCACGCGCTCAAATTCCAAGGAAAGCGAGACGTGGAAGAAAGCGCGCAAATAAAGCCTAGTTCCAAGCATCCCCCATGGAGGTGCGCCGATCTCGATGTGATCGGCCAGCCACATTTGATGCACCTGACGTACCACGAGACTGCGATGATCCGTTGTTGCAGACGGGCCGTCACCACAAACGAACGATCTTGCGAACCTTCGGATTGAGTCCAATCGCCGTAACACAATCGCGAGACGACGTTTTCACCCGCTGAAACGCTCTCCTGAAATCGCGGCAATGAAATTCGCACGGCCCCCATGCCGATTATGGCAGGAACGAGTGACATGGGACGCTCGCCGGACACTGCGAGTGATTATCGATCACATGCCCGTTCGTTTTTTTGAAGCGCTGCGAGGCATGTCGTTTGCGAGCATCACAACATGCTCGAACAAGCGCCGATGGAGACTGACCATGACCACCAAAACTGACGCACCACAGACGGTCACTGAAGTCTTCGATCACGATGACGTCGCGGTGGCCGCCGTTCGCGAACTGAAACAGGCGGGGTTCGGTGAGTCTCAAATCGACATCGCGTTCCTGGAAATGCGATTCGATCCTCAAGTCCGTCAGGTCCCCTCAGAAATGGGAGAAATGGCGATCGTCGGAACCGCGGCCGGCATCGGCATCGGGGGACTCTGGGGACTTGCCACGCTGGCCGAGATCGCTCCCGGCATCGGTCCGGCGATCCTCGAGGGCCCCGCGAGTGTCATTCTGTGCGGCATGGCAGTCGGCGCAGCCACCTGGGGAACCATTGGTGCAATCGTTGGGATGTTCATTCCGCGAGACGCATTGGTGACGCATCCATCGCCATCGACGGCCAGCCATGCCATCGTCACCGTCCAAGCTGGAGATCGGGTAGGACTCGCAAGCTCAGTCCTCAATCGATTCAGCCACATCGACCATGGGATGCCTCAGGCGTCTTGAGCTCCTCGCTGATATGTCCTGCGAGAAGCACGACGCCGCGATCGTAAGGTTCCATCCCCGCTCGCCCGTCAACCATGCCGTCACAATTCCGCACAGGTGCTGATTTTCGTGCAATTTGGTCGACGACAAGCCCGCGGAGATCGCTAAACGGGCAACATTTCGCCTTCATTCCAGCCACCCGAGTTCCGCAGGTCACAAAACATTTTCTTAGCCCACGTAAACAGGCTATTAACTTGTATTTGTCACCAATGTCTTGGCAGATTTGACAATCATCGCGCCGATCGAAATCGATTTGGAATACCAGTTGCTTAACTCCCCTGACGACAAGCTGCAGACAACTGTGTCGCACAACGACTGAACAAATATCAAGCAGGAGTTCAATCATGACCGCCGCACTGGATTATGGAAGCACTGTGATCGGAGTTTTCAACAGCCACGACGAAGCGGAAAATGCGATTCGAAACCTCAAAGAAGTGGGATTCGAAGAAGATCACATTGGCATCGTCGACGAAGTTGCATCACATCCAACTTCCGCATTCTTCAGTGACGCATCGGCCTCGACAGCCACATTTGGCGCACTGGTCGGACTGGGTGTCGGGACCATCTGGGGACTCGGAATCCTTTTGGGCCTCTTGCCCGGATTTGGCACCGCATTCATTGGTGGAACGTTTGGCGCACTCGTTTGCAATGCGGCCATCGGGACGGCAATCGCCGGACTATTGGGGGCGATGATGGGCTTGGGTGCATCAGATCAGAAGTCGCTTCGAGACACAGACGATGACCACCTAACACGAACGATCGTAACGGTGAAATCTGAGGATCGCGCTGATACAGCGTGTGCGATAATGAATCGTTATCAGCAAAAATCCTAACTCCGTTCTCGCCCCGAATGACGACTCACTCATGTTGAGAGAAACTGATCCGTCCACAGTCGAGCCGATGACAATCCCAGTGGACGGACTGAATTGGTGACGACGTCAGAGATCGGGCGCTCATTCTTTCGCTGCCGCCCCAATCGAATCGAAATGCGATTGCAACTCATATTGTTGACTCGATCGCACTGGTATGAGCGGCCTCTTTGAGGTCCCGACTTCTTCGATGGAAGGCAACACGGCTATTCGGTTGAACGTCGCAGCGCTGAGCGTGCGCGCTGCGGCATCGAGAAATGGAATCGGGCCCGCACGTGAAATGAGGAAAGACAATGCAGGCGAATAGAGGCCATTTAAATCCATTGAAGAATTCCCTTCCGAAGTGTCCCACCGGGATTCAGGGTCTGGACGAAGTGACTCAAGGCGGACTTCCATTAGGTAGACCGACACTCGTTTGCGGATCTGCCGGGTCAGGCAAGACGCTTTTTGGTTTGGAATTCCTTTTACGAGGAATCATCGAATATGGCGAACCAGGCGTCTTGATGACATTCGAAGAAACATCGAGCGAGCTTTCCGCCAATATGCGTTCGTTGGGATTCGACCTCGATGAATTGATTCAGCAGAACAAACTGATCATCGACTTCGTCCGTGTGGAACCACATGAAATTGAAGAGACTGGCGACTATGACCTGGAAGGACTGTTTGTCCGACTGAACCACGCGATCGCAACGTTGGGAGCCAAGCGTGTGGTACTCGATACGATCGAGGCCTTGTTCGCTGGCCTTTCGAATAGTTCGATCTTACGCGCCGAATTGCGTCGGCTATTCCGCTGGCTCAAAGAAAAAGGTGTCACCGCGGTCATCACCGGTGAGCGAGGCGAAGGTGCATTGACGCGACAAGGACTTGAGGAGTACGTCTCTGACTGCGTCATTTTCCTTGATCATCGAGTGACGGAACAGATCTCGACACGCCGCCTGCGAATCGTCAAGTATCGCGGTTCAACGCACGGGACCAACGAGTTCCCGTTTCTGATTGACGAGGATGGCATTTCCGTCATTCCGATCACTTCAGCGGAAATGAACCATCCCGCAAATGATGAGCGTATTTCCAGCGGGATCGGCGCGCTGGACGAAATGCTGGACGGCAAGGGGTACTTTCGTGGCAGTAGCGTCTTGATCACGGGGACGGCCGGAACCGGGAAAACAAGTATCGCCGCTCAGTTTGCGGTCGCAACATGCGGCCGCGGTGAAAAATGCCTGTTTGTTTCCTTTGAAGAAGCGCCACAACAACTCATTCGCAATCTCCATTCGATCGGCCTGAACCTCGGTCAGTGGATGGAGCGAGATTTATTGCGAATCCACTCCACTCGACCGACCAATTCGGGACTGGAAATGCACTTGGCCGAACTCCACAGGCAGATCCTGAGTTTCCAGCCGACGGTGGTCATCATCGACCCCATCAGCAATTTCGTGTCCGCCGGCACAATGTCGGAGGCGGGAAGCATGCTCGTGCGGCTGATCGATTTTCTGAAAAGTCGAGGCATCAGCAGCCTGTTCACGAACCTGACACATGGAGGCGTGACGCCATTTCAGACAGACCTGGGAGTTTCTTCAATCATCGACACCTGGCTGTTGCTGCGTGACGTTGAGTCGGCCGGCGAGCGTGAAGCCCAGATCTTCGTCCTGAAATCACGAGGAATGGCGCACTCAAAACAAGTGAGACGTTTTCAAATCACAAATCACGGTATCGAACTGTCGATCGGTGACAAATTGGAGCCACCGGCAGCGAAGTGCAAAGCGAAGTGATGAATTTCATTCGCGGAAGCGTGCGAAATTTTCTCTTCGAGGGAGGACGATTATGAACACAAATGAGACCGAAGACGTCGACGATTTTTGGAAACTTCGGTTGTATGTCGCAGGACAAACATCGAAGTCGCTCGTCGCATTCGCAAATTTGAAAAAGGTCTGTGAAGAGCACCTGAAGGGCAAGTACTCGATCGAAGTCATTGACTTGCTCACGAATCCGCAGCTTGCACAGGGGGATCAGATTGTCGCGGTACCGACTCTGGTTCGCATGCTGCCACCGCCGCTCCGTAAAATCGTGGGTGATCTTTCAAAGACGGAGCGTGTCCTGGTTGGGCTTCAGCTTTGCCCACAACAAGCGAAGGAAGCAATATGACCAGGCAGTCCATCGACGGACCGGCGAGCAATGGATCAGACTTCTCGGAACCGCGGAAGCCGCGATACGTTCTGAGGCTTTATGTTTCGGGGCTGACGCCGCGATCGACCGAAGCGATCGCGAAACTGAAGGCCGTCTGCGAAGAATACTTGTCCGGTCGCTATGAACTGGAAGTTATTGACCTGTTCCAGGAGCCCACTCTGGCGAATGTTGAACAAATTATCGCCACACCAACCTTGATTAAGAAGCTGCCACTACCGCTACGCCGGTTGGTTGGAGATCTTTCAGACACGGAACGCGTCATTCGCGGCCTGAATCTATTCGAACACATGGAGCATTAAATCATGACCATGTCGAACGGGGCCGACGACCTTGCAGACCTGCATCGACGGCTGGAAGAAGCGGAAGAAACCTTGCGTGCGATCCGCAGTGGTGAGGTCGATGCACTTATTGTTGATGGAAACAGTGGAAACAAAGTCATCTATACGCTGCACGGCGCGGATTATCCGTACCGAGAACTCATCGAAGCCATGCAGCAGGGTGCGACCAGCCTGAGCAGCGATGGAACGGTGCTGTACTGCAACCGCTTTCTGATCGAGTTGCTCGAGGTCGCGCATGAAAAGGTCATTGGGCATTCGCTTGCATTGCACATCGCGCCATCGCAGCGAACCGCTTTCGATCGAATGCTGCACGAAGGTCGAACAGGGAAATGTCAGGGCGAACTGGATTTTCAACTCCACGACGGACGGACAAGACCTGTATTAGTTTCTCTGGCTCCACTGCCACTCGATTTTGCCGATGCGATCTGCATGGTCGTGACCGACTTGACGGACCACAAGAAACATCAAGACCTTCAGGAAGCGAATCGTCGCAAGGACGAGTTCCTTGCCATGCTGGCGCATGAACTTCGAAATCCTCTGGCACCCATCCAGAATGCCGTCGTGATCCTCAAACATCTTGGACTGGCTGACGAAAATGTCCGCTATGCCCACGAAATCATCGATCGGCAAGTCCACCACCTTTCCCGCCTTGTCGACGATTTGCTGGATGTCTCACGGATTACGCTCGGAAAAGTCAAATTGCAGCGTCAACCGATTGAGCTCAACGCCATCATCAGCCGCGCCGTCGAAGCAAGCCGGCCGTTCATCGACAATCGCCGACACCAGATTACGGTCTCGTTGCCGCCAAAAGGAATTCGAGTTGACGCCGATCAAACCCGGCTGACACAGATTTTGGGCAACCTGCTTTCGAACGCGGCAAAGTACATGAATGAGGGTGGTGAGATCTTTCTGACGACCGATCACAATCCGACTGAAGTTGCAATTCGCGTACGCGACACGGGCATCGGAATCTCGGCCGACTTTCTGCCGCGTGTCTTCGATCTCTTCATCCAAGGCGATCGCTCAATGGCTCGCTCGGAAGGTGGTTTAGGAATCGGTTTGACCCTTGTCCGTCGGCTCGTGGAAATGCACGGGGGAAGCGTCGAAGCTTTTAGCAATGGGCTCGACCAAGGCAGCGAGTTCGTTGTTCGACTGCCCATCCTCAGCGACGGCCAAAAAAACGGCGAATCCGACGCCGCGCTGGATTGGGAACTCCGCAGCGAGGCCAAACGAAGAGTTCTCGTGATCGAAGACAACAAAGACGGTGCCGACACACTGGCGATGCTTTTGCGAATGATGGGCCACGAAGTGCAAATCGCCTATTCGGGTGCCGAAGGAATTCGCGTCGCTGGAGGGTTTGGACCCGATGTCATTTTGCTTGACATCGGTCTGCCCGGAATTTGCGGTTACGACGTGGCGAAGACACTTCGATTGCAACCGGAATTCGAACACACGGTGTTCATTGCCATGACGGGATATGGGCAAGATGACGATAAACAACGCAGTCTTGAAGCAGGATTCTCGTACCATTTTGTCAAACCGCTCAATCCCAAATCGCTTGCACAAATCTTGGAGATCCCGGGTACCGGTGAAGCAATTTCGGGATAGGAAAGGACGGCCATTCACAACTTCGAAGACGCTTAGAACCCATGCATGCGAATTCCATTTCGCCGCAGTGAATTGATCGGACGGAGAATGGCCAACTGACTTTGTGCCTTGGCTGACGAATTCGGGCAACTTAAACAATTCGAAATCACCTGTGCGCAACGACAAGGTGCATCATGTCATCCGTCGGGAATCATGCATCGTCTGAAATCGGATTCGCCCATCGGGGTATTCGTGCCTCGGCGAGACGTTCACGACTGTCCGCAAACGAAATTCGACGTCGTGCATGGCATATGCTACCCGGGACCCTTCCATTCATTTTGGCAAGTGTGCCGCGGTCTGACGTCCAGCAATATCTATGGATCTATCAACTGGCCATTGCCGTGTCGACAATCGGATTGAGCGTTTTGGCATTCTGGGCGTATTCCGTCATTGAACGCGAAGGCGAGCAGCACTCAGCAATTAACGCCTTGACCTATGGGGTTATTCCGTTGTGCATGTTACTCGCATTTCCTCGTCAGCCCGAGTTTGCAGCGGTATCGCTGGTCATCCTCGCATTCGGAGACGGATCGGCCTCGCTATTTGGGCAGCTATGGGGTGCACGCAAGCTACCCTGGAATCCCCGCAAATCCTGGGTCGGTTTCGCCGCCTTTATCCTCTGCGCCGGCCCCGCGGCAGCTGTCGCCTGTTGGCTCCACGCGATCCCCGTGGTGACCGTCACGACGGCAACTGTCTGCGGAATTGTCCCGACCATCATTTGTGCGGGCATCGAATCGTTGTCATCCGATTGCTGTGAAAACCTGCGAATCAGCGGTACCGCCGCCATCATGGTCGTCATCTGCTCATCCTTCTTCGTAGCCTCTTAACAGTGGGCTGAAGCAAGTAAGTGAGGCACCCCGGCATTCATCTTGAATGACGAATTCCTTCGTTGACTTGCCGCGAAGCATCGCTATCATGACGAAGGAATTCGTGGATCAATCAGCGAACGGACGGACGCGTTCCGCGACTGACCATACTCTTCGAGGGATCCAGCATCATGGCACGACCGCAGACCGGCAGGCCGACGGATCAGGAATTAGAGATCCTGAAGGTTCTTTGGAAACGCGGACGCAGCAGCGTCAGAGACGTCTGGCTGGAGTTGCGAGAATCCCGAGAGATTGGACAGACGAGTGTCCTCAAGATCATGCAGATCATGCGTGACAAGGGGCAGCTCGTGTGCGACGCCGACCAGCGGCCGCAGATATTCTGGCCAAAACAGACTCAGAAATCGACGCTGAAGCAATTGGCGGGAGATCTGTTGCAGCGCGTCTTTGGCGGGTCTGCGAGTCTTCTACTTCAGCATGCAATCGACAGCAAGCAAGCATCCCGTCACGAACTGGCTGAGATTCGAACATTGCTCGATCAACTCGACGATGGCAAAACGCCGTCAAAGTAGAAACTCGGTGACTTGTCGCATTGAGCGAGCTGTTTCACGCGGCCATCGATGAGAACCTCACCCAAACGAGTTTCGTCGACCTCACGTCACTCGAACAGCATTGCGAACCATTCCGTCGAAGCGCATCACAGATTGATGCAGAACCGCCCATACGCCCATTGTCGCGGAGATGCCTGATGTCGATTTTTGACGATCGCCTTTCTCACCAGCTCGTCCTGAAACTGGGAACCGTGTTAATTCATTTCTGCTGGCAAGGCGTACTCATTGCGGCAATCGCCGGGTTGACACTCGGCTTGACGCGACGCGCCACACCGTCAGGACGGTACTCGATACTCTTGGGATTCTTCGGTTTGATGATGCTGTCTCCCGTGATCACGTTTCTCTGCACTGCGGCGCCAGCGCCGGTCTCGACAATGGTGAGACTCGATCACCCTGTACCGGAGCACGTCATTCTGTCGACGATCAATCGTCCGCTTGAGATTTCACCGAAAAACTCCGCGCCGACGCCGATCATTTCAGAAGTCATCGACGAGAGTCACCTCCCGGCGAAGTCTTCAGTATGGACGACCACCGAAGACTGGACACGGCGAAATCTGCGATTGCTTGTCGTCGCCTGGGCGGTTGGCGTTTGCACCTTCTCATTGCGCCTCATTCTTGGCTGGCGCGCTGTCGTATTCATTCGCAGGAACGGCCTATCGTCGACGGGAACACGTTTGCAGTCTGCATGCCAGGCACTTGCGGCCACCCTGGCCGTTCGACAAACCGTTCAAGTCTGCGAGTCGGTATTTATTCAAGTTCCCGTCGTGGTGGGCTGGTTGCGTCCCATGATTCTGCTGCCCGTACGCCTGATGACGAAGCTGTCTGACGAAGAGATCCACGCCATTCTGGGGCACGAATTGGCTCATATCCGTCGCCACGACTACTTCGTGAACATCGCGCAGATCGTCGTCGAAAATCTGCTGTTCTATCATCCGGCGGTCTGGTGGCTCTCCCGCCGCATTCGCCAGGAGCGCGAGTACTGCTGTGACGATCTGGCCGCCGCCGCTTGTGGCGGAAAGATCGTGATCGCCCGGGCTTTAGCAACACTTGCCCAGCTTCATGCGGCCGCTCCATACGCGTTACCCGCCGCCACTGGCGGTTCACTGTTAGCACGCATTCGGCGTCTCGTCCGCGGCGATGCGCCGCCCGATCGATTGCCATCGAGTGGCCTGGGACTTGGGATGCTTTCCATGACGGTTGCGATCCTGGTTCTGTCACTCTTCCTCACGACAGATCCCGGTCAGGCACAAGCTCAGACCAAAATCGAGACAAAATCGACAGACACCGATTCTGCTCAAGATCCGACTGCCACCCAAGCGGCAAATTCGTTCGATGAACTCTATCGACTTCGTGATGATGGACGAGTCATCCGTCGCATTTCGATTCCTCGGATGAAGGAGGCAAAGCAGCGTTACGAAGCAGCGGCGGGTCCCGCCCAGGTCGCCGCCATGCCAGACGGTCCGGGAACGATCATTTGGAAGGACGATTTGCGAAAAGTGGAGATCAAGTCTACGACATTTGGTGATCCCGCTTTGGAACTGCATAGTTTGATTGAACTCCTCACTCACCGCAGCATGTCTGAACTTGAAGGCCCTGCCACATTGTGGTTGACGAAAGTGCCGGGTGACTTCGTCGTCTGGGAGAATGCACCTGAAGAACGGCTGATCGCGGATCTCGAATGGATTCTGAACCGCGAATTGAATCTGAATGTCTCGTTGCAACTCGAGGAGGTCGAACGAGAGGTTTACGTTGCCATAGGTGCGTTCAAAGCAAACCCCGCGGGACCTTCGATGCGATTTCAAATGAAACCTCGTTCGACTTACTTGCTTTATGGCAAAGCCCAAGCCGCTCATCCATCGCATTTCATGGGCAAGTACGAGGAATTTTGGAAGGCCATCAGCCTGCGTACTGGACGACGTATCATTGATGACTCGACACAGAAGCCCGACGACTATATGCAGTGGTTGATCTCCTACGACGATCCTGAGACGACTGTCTGGACCACGATTCCACCAAAGCAATTCTCTGCCAACGCCGAGCAAGTCCTGCAGCACGTCGCGGAACAGACTGGTTTAAAATTCACGGAAGGTCGACGGAAAATCCAAGTGTTGTCGCTGAAACGAAGCGATCACATCCAATCCGTCGGTCTCCGATCGGGCGCCGCCGCATCCAAACACCCCCTGGATGAGGCGAACACTCGAGACGGAGATATCGCTGCCGCGATTGATCGACTCCGAAAGCAGGAGATCTTCGTGCGGGAATTTAATTCCCGCAACGACCCCAGATACTGGATTCAAGTGATTGTTGATCTGAGTCGCACAATCCCGATTTCGGGCGACGAAATTCTCGTCGACATCGAAACGATTTCACGTGACAGGTCACTGGACTTGCATCTGAAGAACGTCGATCTCACCCCAGCCTCCGTTGCACGACTCGGTGCCACGAAGCACATCTCCACACTCGAGTTGTCGGGCCGTTCGATCAACGATGAGTTGTTGCAGGCGATTTCGAACCTACCGATCGGTCGTCTGGAGCTGGGTAGTGGCCCGTATACCGATGACGGCGTTAAGCAGCTCGCCAATTGCGTTGCTCTGGAATCAATCAGTATCGCTGGACCTTCGATTACGAACGACTGTTTCACCCACTTGGTTCGTCTACCGAGACTTCGCGGAGTCGGACTCCGTTCCTCCCAATTCACCAGCGGCGTGCTCGCGACATTGGCGAGGATACCCGACCTGCGACGAATGACGATATCAACAACAGAGCAACTCACGTTCGATCTCGGACCGTTTTCAGAATTGCGAAGTGTCGATTTCACTGGCGCCACATTTGGAGACGATCTGACGCACGCGCTCGCCGAGAAATGTCCTCGGCTGGAGGAGGCCTCCATACGGAACTCCTCGATCACAAATGCGGGAGTCGCCGCACTCGTACCTCTGCGGCATTTGAGAGTCCTGGCGCTGGATCGCGCTCAAATCGATGACCGTATTGCGGATTCGATTCAGAAGATGCCCAATCTGGAATGGCTTGACCTGAACAATTGCGATATCGGAGACCGAACGCTGGCTGCCGCATCAGGTTGCTCACGTCTGAGCTATCTCAACCTCGGCCAAACGCAAATCTCCAACGAGGGGTTGGCTGTCATTGGCAAGTTGAAGAACATTCGTAACTTGTCGCTATGGTCGAATCAGCAACTGACCGATGAGTGTGTTTCGCATCTCAAGCAACTCCCCGACTACCGCATGAAATTCGTGCTTCATTTGCAACTGGACGGCACCCAAATCACGAAGAATGGGATTCTCGAGCTACAAGCCGCACTTCCGAACGCCAGCATCTCGCCTGCTGCGGCATCGCAATGACAGCGCGATTTGAGGCCTGAAACTCCAATCCATTGCACGGTTTAGACTCACCAATTCCTGGTGGGCCCTTCGCAAGGCGTCCATTCCGAAATGGCGGTTGCAAACTCACCGGCCGGGATCCCGTTGACGAAGGTCGATTCGGAAGGTCGATAAAATTGGCCGGCCGTGTCTCGCGGATTCTGCGATGCGAACACGGATACGGCGGGTGCAAGAAATGTTGAAATCAGCGACAGGTCATTGACTTTATCCAGAGCGGAATAGTATGAGTATTCTGTCTTTAGTCGAATTGCGACGGTCGAGGATTTCACGATCTGCTTCGGTTTTTTGTGATACGGCGCCGCCATGTCGCTGGCCGCGACAGATATCTCCGACATTTCCCTTCAGTTACGGAGAGCTTCGTTATGCCCAGAATGCATCTCGTCCTAACAACCTGTCTGTGGACCCTGTGCGCGGCACCGTTATTCGCGGAGGATGCCGAAAAGCCCAATGCCCCGCCTTCCAAACCATCGAAAAACGCAGCAAGCAGCACGCCACCAAAGTCGACTCACAAGCAAGCGCGTGTTCTTATACCGAAACACGACGACGCGAAGATCGCGCTGAACACATTCTGCCTGACCCCGACTGGTGACCTGCTGCTATGCGTGGGTGGGCCGTGGGTTGACTACAAACCGAAAGCCGATGATCCGTCGCAGTACGATATCACGCGTCACAAAACGCGGGCATTCGTCCAACAGTATTCCCCCGATGGGAAACTGATTGCGGAATTCCCGGTTGATTTCAAACCGACCGGAATCAACATGCTCCCCGACGGCAAACAGTTTGTGGTCGCGGGCGAAGGCTGGATGGCGCGCCTGGATCTCACGGGCCAGGTTCTACACAAGGGCCGCACACCCCAAGTCGGTGACTATGAGAAATTCAAAGTCGCGGCGCTCAGCGAAGCGAAGACGGAAATGAAAGAGCATTGCCGACAGTTTGAAGATCAACTTCAGTCGATCGAAACGATGATCGCCAAGCTGGAAGAAACGCCCGAGGAAAAGCGCACCAGCACCGCCAAGGCGCAACTGAAAGCTCAGAAAGATATGGCGAAACAGGTGAAGTCTCAACTTCAGCAATTCGAACAAATGTTGGTGCCGGATGATCCAGAAGACACGATCCGTGATCGACTGACGGTCACAGGTGTTGCCGTAACCGACAAAGATGTGTTTGTGTCTGTCCGGAAACTGAAAGGCCACGGATATGAAGTCTGGCGCACAAACCATGATTTCGGCGAAGGCGAGAAAGTCGTTTCCGATCTGGGCGGATGCTGCGGCCAGTTGGATATCCAGGCCTCTGCGGACAAATTGCTGATCGCCGAGAATGGCAAATTTCGCGTGGGGATTTACGACCGCGATGGCGAGATGACAAAGAGCTTCGGGAAGCGTGACCGCAAAGCAAGCGATGGCTTCGGCAGTTGCTGCAATCCCATGAATGTGCGCTGCTGCTCGAATGGCGACATCCTGACGGCGGAATCGAGTATCGGAGACATCAAGCGATTCTCTGCCGATGGAAAATTCCTGGGCTATGTCGGAAAAGCCAAGATCGGCGGTGGCTGCAAACATGTCGCCCTTGAGTTTGATCCGGCCAGAAATCGGTATTACATGCAGCACCAAGACAAGGGGCAAATCTGCGTTCTGGTGCCTACCGACGAAATCACGGGCCCGTCAGAAGACGAACTGCTTGAAAAGGCGGCTCGTGAAGGATTGGGAAAGAAGCTGACGGGGACATGGGTCATTCCGAATGCCAAGAAACCGAAAGCCAAGAATCTGACAGAACTGGTTGGTGGACTATTTGGCGCACAGGACGGAATGTCACAACACCCCGCCGACGTCCTGAGCTTTGAGGATGACGGAAACCTGCACGTAACCGGCGGTCAACTGTCACGATTCACCGCAGGTTCACCGCCGGAATGGAGACCGATCCAACAGAACGACAATCTGCTCGACGTCGGAATCGTGAGCGACGGCGTCGAATCGTTCAATTTGCGGGTGAAATTCATCACAGACGATTCGGTGACAATTGAATTGCGCTACGACGAGAACGTGATGGCGTCGGCCGACTATCAGCGAAAATCGACGGCCGCAACGTCGTCGACCGAAAACGAATCGATCAAATCGGAAACGCCAAATAACTGACGTTCGGAAGGTGAAGGCCACAACCGTTCACAACCCGAAGTGAGGGGAATAGGCACAATTTCCCGGTTGATTGCAATCCGCAGTGCATCGAGCAATCCGCAGTGCATCGATTAGAGCCCCCTCCTCTTTGCCGCGGGAAAATGAGCCAGTTCCCGGCCTGCGAACGGTTACGTAAAGACCGATTTCAACATTGATGGATCTTGCCCCCCGATACCTTCAGGTCATTTTCAAGGAGCTCCCATGAAGCACTGTCTGACGATCGCCTTAACAATGATGGCGATTGCGTCATCAGCGTTGTGCGATGACGCGACTCGAACCCCTCTGACCGTGGTGGTCATGGACCCGCTATCGGCACCACTCGCGTGCGATTGCGTGAAAGGTTATGCCCAGCGCAAGTATGAAAAACTGGGTGAGTTCCTTCAGGACAAACTGAATCGCCCCGTTCGAGTGTATTGGGCGGAATCACTCGCCACAGCGATGGAAGAAAAGACGAAAGGTCGCGCCGACCTCATTATCGGCAAACATTCCGTCGTGCTGGCCGATGCCAAAGAGTCGAAGCTCACGGTGGAACCCGTTGCTCAGTTGACGGGCAAGGACGGAAAAACCACTCAAACAGGGCTGTTCATTGTCCGCACCCCCGACAAGGCCAAATCCATGGCGGATCTGGCGGGATATCGGATTCTGTTTGGCCCGGCAGATTGTGACGAGAAGTCCGCCGCACCGATGGCCCTGCTGAAAAAATCAGGGCACGCCATCCCGACGCCGGTGGAAACATCGCCATCGTGTAGCGACGCGGCGAAGGCACTGCTCGAACTGCCCGCGACAGTGAACGCCGCCGCGGTCGTCTCCAGTTACGCGCAGCCGCTCTTAGAAGGTTGTGGCTCGATTAAGAAAGGTGACGTCCGCGTTATTGGTGAGTCGGCACCCGTTCCATTCATTACCGCCTTTGTGAACACGGCATTGAGCAATCAACTGAAGTCCGAGATCACAAGTGCGCTGCTCAAGGTTGGCGAAGAAGCCTCGCTGCTGATCGCGTTGGAAACCGAAAAGGGATTCGTTCGATATGCCGATCCCAAAGATCAAACGACATCAGCGGTGGAACAGCCTGATTACTCCCCCCTGGTCGGACAGGCCGTTCTGTCCGGAAAGGAGGAGTGGCCGCAATTTCGCGGCCCCTTTCGCGACGGCACTGTGGATTGGCTTCCGAATCGACTTCCGGTCACTCCGAAGTTCGAATGGACAGCGACGCTTCCCAGTGATGGCCTGGGAGGCTTGGCGGTCGCATCCAACAGCGTGATTGTCAGTGGTCGCGATCCACTTGATCAGCAGGACCTTTGGACCTGCCTTGACGCATCCTCGGGTCGCATGCGCTGGAAACTGACGTATCAAGCGCCCGGTCGACTCGACTATGGCAACTCACCCCGTGCGACCCCGCTGATCGCGAATGATCATGCATGGTTGCTCGGGGCATTCGGACATCTTCACTGCGTTCGCCTGAGCGACGGTCAGATCGTCTGGAAAACATCCCTCAATCGGCAGTTTGGAATGCCGCCGCTGACGTGGGGACTCGCCGGTTCACCGTTGATCGTCGAAGGGCGATTGATTGTCCAACCAGGCGGGCCACAGGCATCGATCGTCGCGCTCAACCCGATGACGGGCGACGTCATCTGGACAACACCAGGACTGCCGCCTGGCCATGCGTCGATCGTCACGACGGTCCAGAATGGAGATCGCCAACTGATCGGTTGCGACAAGGAATCGATCGGTGGTTGGAAGGCGTCGACGGGGGAAAGACTCTGGACAATCGTGCCACACGAAAGTGGGGACTTTAATGTTCCGTCTCCCATTATCCATTCATCGGGCTTTGTCGTCGCAAGCGAAAACAACGGTGCCCGAGAATACAGTCCGCGAAAAGATGGCCAGCCGGGCTTCGAACAAGTCGCACACTACGCGACGCTGTCGCCAGATTCTCATTCGCCCGTTGTTTCGGGCGACCGGCTAATCGGCATTCACAATGGCCTGCATTGCTTGTCATTGACCGAGGGATTGACTTCGATCTGGCGATTAAAAGATCGCGCCTTTCGGAATTATGGCAGTCTGATTGCCAGCAAAGATCGCATCCTCGCCTTGACGTTTCATGAGGAACTTGTACTGATCGACCCGCACCAGGCCGCTCCGATGGTGGTGTCACGCTTACGACTCTCGGACGAAGGTTCCGATTGCTGGTCGCATCCCGCGCTGGCGCATCGTGCGCTCTATGTCCGTCTTGGCCGCGCCGTCTGCCGACTCAACCTTGACGAATCCGCAGGTTGATGGTCCAACGTCGCCGAAAGTGCGAACTTTTGCTGCGACGCGTGACTTGTCGGAACGAGAAATAGCGATCGAGTGGACGGGACTGAATAAGCAAAGCGCCGGAAGCCCCGAGTGTTCGGCAAAGTCCCCCACCAACTCGAAGATTTCGGAATGACAAGACACTCGATTCGGGCAATACCCGCTCACCTGCCGACATCAAAACGTCGTCAATCGAATCATTCTGGTCGATAGCGCGCCATACGAAGCCCGCATCACAGTCGCCCGCTACGAAAGATTCCGTAGACGAGCCAGAGCGCAAGCAGACTCGACAAGACATAGATCGGTACGGTCACCCAGAGTGAACCGGCCCCGCGGGAAATGATCAGGGCTGACGCGACGATTAGCGAAGCCACAACCATGCCCACCACCAGGCGATTGCTCGAGCGTTCCAGTTCAAGAATAAAGTGATCGAGATTCCGATGCTCAAGCTGGATTCGCAGATCATCTTCGCTCAGCTTGCGAAGCGTCCGGCTGACTTGTCCAGGGATGTCATGTGCGTATTCGAGAAAGAAGCGTGACTCGGTCCAAATCTTTTCGGCCAATCGCTGCGGTGAATAACGCTGCTTAACCAGGCGTTCAACGAACGGCTGCAAATGAGCAGCCAGATTGAACTCTGGGTCCAGAGTTCGACCGACACCTTCCAGGGTGACGAAACAACGAATCAGCAGCATCAAACTGCCCGGGCAACGAATCCCATGGTTCGAAAGAATGGCCACGAAGTCGGACAGTAACCGTCCCACATGCAGGCGTTCAAGTTCGATGCCATAGTAGTTGGCGACGAAGTCGCGCATATCGATCTGCAGCAATGGTCGATCGACTTCTCGATAGGATTCGCCGATTTGAAGCACCTGCTTCACTGCGTTGTCGACATCCTTGCGGCTGATGGCCAGCAACAGATCGACAAGTTGCTCACGAGTTCGCTCGTCCAGAATACCGATCATGCCATAGTCGAGCAGACAGATCGTGCCATCACGACGCACGCGCAAATTTCCGGGGTGCGGATCGCCATGGAAGACCCCAAACTCAAAGACCTGCTTCATGAAGATCCGGGCACCACTGGCGGCAATTTTCGACGGGACGGTGATGTCGGGTGGAATCTGGTCAATTTCGTCCAGTTTCAGCGCATCCAGAAACTCCATCGTCAAGACGGCATCCGTCGTCAGATCCCAGAAGACTTGGGGCACGTAAAGTGTCGGATCGTCACGGAACAGACGACGAAACTCGTCCATCGTCCGTGCTTCGCGGGCGAAATTCAGCTCACGGCGAATGGAGCGGGCAAAATGGTTGACCAACCCCACAGGATCGAAGATCTGGGCTTCAGCCACATTCCGTTCCAGCAGAACGGCGAGTTCCTGCATCAGCAACAAGTCGCGTTCGACATCACGGACGGCGGTGGGGCGGCGAATCTTGACGGCCAACTGCGTGCCATTGAAATGTACTGCCCGGTGAACTTGTCCTAGCGACCCTGCGGCGAGTGGTTTGCGATCGAAGCTTGCAAACAATTCGTCGACTGACCGTCCCAGTTCACTTTCGATTTGCGCGACGGCATCCTCAGAAGGAAATGGGGGAACGCCTTCCTGCAGTTTTTGGAGTTCGACCAGCATTTCTTCGGGCACTAGATCCGGCCGGGTGCTCATGACTTGACCGAACTTGATGAAGGTCGGCCCGAGCTTCTCGAGCGTCATGCGAATTCGTTCGACAAGACGCAGATGTCGTAGTGGTTCTGGTTTCGTACGGCTGAATCGGCGACACCAGTGATACCAGACGTTGCGCAATCCAATGCGATCGACGAGATCGCCGAATCCATGATTCAACAAGACGGTCACGATTTCGCTTGTTCGCCCAAGATTTCTGAGCAAGCGAATAGGACTGGCTTCCAAGTGGCTCCTCCGATCTCGTGGGCTCAACGTCGGACGCGAGTATATCCTGATTCGGAACCGAAGAAATTCGGAACAAGGTCAACGCCGCGTTTTCGACGCGAACTTCGTGATCGGTCCGTCGTCAATCAAAGAGATAGCTGACCGATTCGTTCCGGTGGATTCGTCGAATCGCTTCACCGAGCAATGGGGCACACGAAATCACTCGCAGGTTCGGCAGCGTCTGTTCGGGCCGCAGTGCCAGACTGTTCGAGACAACGATTTCCACGATCGGTGCTTCGCGCAGCCGCTCGACCGCTTGCCCACAAAATACTGCGTGCGTGGCACCGACATAAATCTTGCTGGCACCAAACTGCGCCACCGTTCGTACCGCCCCGACCATTGATCCCGCCGTAGTGATCATGTCGTCGAAAATGATTGCCGTTTTCCCCTCGATCGGACCACCGATCAGATTCTCTTGCCGCGTCTCGAAGGCACTGGCACGGCGCTTGTCGACAATCGCGAAGCTGCCACCCAAGTGATAGACGTGCTGCAGAGAACGCTTGATGCTGCCCTCATCTGGACTCACGATAACCAGGTTGTCTTTGGGCAGATTCAATGACCGGAAATAGTCATCAAGAATTGGCGAAGCGTACAAATGATCGACGGGACAATCGAAGAAACCCTGAATTTGCGCCGCATGCAGGTCCATGGCCAGCACACGATCGGCACCAGCCTTCGTGATCAGATTGGCGACCAGCTTCGCCGTAATCGGAACCCGTCCCATATCTTTACGGTCTTGTCGTGCGTACCCGTAGTACGGAATGACGGCGGTGATCCGCGCAGCGCTGGCGCGCTTGCAGGTATCGATCAAGACCAGCAGTTCCATCAGATTCTCATTGACCGAAGGCCCCGTCGGTTGAATGAGAAACACGTCGCGACCGCGGACGTTCGTGTCCAAGCGGACTGCAATTTCTCCATCAGGGAAATTGTCGATATTGATCGACCCCAGCTCAATACTGAGATATGCAGCAATCTCGGCAGCCAATTTCGGATTGGCGCGACCGCTGAGAAGACAAAGTTCATCGTACATGAATGGGGGCGTTCGGCTGGATTCGTGGGAGCGGCAAAGTGGACAATGATTCTCGAAGAAAGCCGTAGCGGAAGCAAGTCAGCAAGTTTTGATGTCTTCAATTGCACATCGAAAAGTGCGGAGAATGCCGTCGCGATACAAACCTTCAGTTCGATGGCACACCATCACTTCGGATATCCAGCTCGCGCCAGTACGCGCGCGGCTCCATCCCGGTCGGAACATCGCTCGTCAGCGAAGGTGCGGATGTCCCACCTGCAGAAGATTCTCCGCATGAGTTCGCGGCAGAAGGACTTGTGTGCCACTGGCTCTACCAGCATTGATTCCCATTTCGATTCTGGGACGAACGCAAGCAGAGCCAGTGGCACACTGTGGACCGGCGAAAGGCGGATACATGACCGCGTTGTCCGTACCGATTCTGTTTAATGACGGCGCACCATCATCGAACATTGACGAGTTCGCGCGCGGCCTGTGGCTGCGTCTGCGGGGGCATCACACCACGTTCAAGCTCACGGATGTCGACCGTTTCCGCTTGAAACGATTTTCGCAGGACTTCGGCTGCGGCCCTGGGCTTCGTCGTAGAACCGCACGTGAAAACGTCGGCCGCCACATATCCATGCTCGGGCCACGTGTGAATCGAAAGGTGTGATTCAGACAGCACGGCAACTCCCGTTACCCCCTGCGGACTGAATTCGTGCACGAAGAGATTCAGCAATGTCGCATTGGCCGCATCGACAGCGTTACGCATCGCATTTTCCACGAGCGCAGCATCATTGATGACATCGCTACAACCCCACAATTCGATAATGACATGTCGCCCCAGATGCTCCATCAATACGCTCACTTTCTGACGCGGTGTCGGCAGGACCGACAGAAACCTAATTCATCAACCGACACCAACTTGATGGTGTCAACCACAACGAATTCAGCGATCCATTCATTTATCGAAGGGACACTGGAACTCAAAAACACCGGCGGTGAAATAAAGATATCACCCAATCACAGGCGGCTGCGCCACTGAAATCGCTCGAAACGAGGCGATTTTTAAGCAACTTGTCGGATTAATGGGGACCGGCTGCGTGA
This sequence comes from Schlesneria paludicola DSM 18645, assembly GCF_000255655.1. NCBI lineage: Bacteria > Pseudomonadati > Planctomycetota > Planctomycetia > Planctomycetales > Planctomycetaceae > Schlesneria > Schlesneria paludicola. The sequence goes on from NZ_JH636434.1 coordinate 2,144,742, forward strand.
AGCTTCGAAAACGCGTGCATTCAACGTACAGAGACGCCTGTGCCCCTCAATTCAACTGGCGACTACGGTCCCACGTCAGAAACGAGTTCGAACGGGCCATAGATCATCACAAATTGAGGGGGCCGGGTCAATCGGCTCGCGAAAACAGTTGCCGACTTAATTCACGAGCAGATAGACGATTCGAATCGCATGGCCCTTACTGCGCTGGTCCATCGTCGCACTGTTTTTGAGATCCAGTCGATGTCGACCCTCGGACAACTCCGAAGCCAGCATCTTCGCCCAAGGCAAATGCAGGCCTGAGCTCCACTTGGTAAATAGCTCCTGCGTCTGCCACGCCCCTTGATCAATACGATAATCCAGGTTGCCGGTGTCGGGCCCTGAGGCCACGAACACCCCCACGGCCGTTCCCGTAAACTCAAATGTCAGGTCGGCTCCTGGCTCGACTGCCACAAGTGTCGGAACCTTCACAAACCCCTCTCGGGTTCCAGCTCCGTCCGTGGGTTGCCAGTTTTCGATCACCGACCAACCTGACTTCAGCTTGAGATCCCCTGACCCCAATGCGATTTGGGGACTTACGAGTTGCCCACGAAAGTAGCTGAATGGGTCAAGCGGTGCCGACAGTTCGGGTTGTCGTGGCTGAATAGACTTTGCCGCTTCTGCATTCCAGGCCGCATCAAATAGTCTTCCGACGGATCTTGCATAAAGTTCGTGACCGAACGGCGACGGATGCAGATCACGAAAGTCGCGTTCCCACGTCATTTCGCCCGCATGAATTCGTTCCGTCACTTCCTTCGCCAGATCGATCGAGGGAAGCAGATACCGCTCCGCCACTTTTTCGTGATTCGTAATGACCGAGGGGGTTTTGCCTTGGTTGTATTGTTGAATCTTTCCGGGATCGACGAAGTGCAGCAAGACAATATCCATGTGGGGGTTTGCGATTTTCGCCTGTCGGACAATCCCTTCCATTCCTCTCACCTGCTCGACGTCAGAGAACTCATTCGTGTCGTCGTTGACGGCCGCTTCTTCGAACAGCAGATCGACCGGCCCGTTCGCCAGAACGTCGCGGCGAAAACGGAAGGCTCCAGGCGTCGAACCGAGCGATGAGATGCCCGCGTTGATGAAGTCGAATTGTGTCTCTGGAAATCGGCGTTTCAAATCGGCGCAAACCTGATCGCGCCACCCCGGGGCTGCAGTGATGGAACCGCCCAGAAACGCCACGCGTCCAACCTTGTCACGCAGGAATTTCTGGCGCGCATTCTCGAGCCCGCCTCGCAATTTGTAGTAGTCGGCACCATACGGAGTTGGTGCCGACTTCACTTGATCCACAAACCCCGTATGCGACAGCACAAAATTGACGATGCGAGTTGGATCTTTCAGACTATGGGGATGGTGATTGCAATGCGGCTTCACGATCAGCGTGATTGCCCCCCCAAGTTCTTTGTATCGCTGCGCGACGAGTGTCGAGTTTTCGGCCAGAGGAACGACATCGTCGGTTTCGCCACAAACATGCAATAAAGGAATTTTCGCGGCGGCCAAGGGTGCGAGATTGTCGACGGGATTCAGTCGATACGCTTCCGCCTCGGCGTCGTTTTTGAAACCGTACACTCCCTTGAGGCGTTCCCAGTCGGCTGGCGAGCCGACGCCAGTTCCCTTGCCCGCGGGCCAACTCTTGAAGTCGCAAACCGGTGCATCATTGTAGATGCAGGCGATTTTCTCAGGATTCTTGGCAGCCCAATTCAGCGCAAACAGTCCCCCACGACTGAATCCCTCGAGCACAACACGCGGCGCGAGCCCGTACGTTTTCGTCACCTCAGCATAAAGCGCATCCATGGGCTCCATGGCCACTGGCGCCCCATACAGATTCTGCAGATCGATGTAGGCGACATGGAAGCCGCGTTTCAACAATTCGAGATCCGTTTGTGGCTCGTGCCCGAAGAATTCTGTACGCCAGATCCACGGCTTACCCGTCGCCGGCTCTTTCGGTTCGATCAGGAAGGCAAGCCGACGTCCTACGAGGAATTCGCTTTTCTGATATCCCTGCCACTCTGCGGCCGAGATGTTCGGCTGGGACTCTCCCACCAACGCGAGCACGAACCCACAAAAGAACCAAAGTTGAAACGACAAGACATTCATTCCGTGACGCGCCTCGGAAAGGTGGATTCAGTTACGACGAACGTCAAACATTCGGACATCCTGAACGCGATCGAGTCTTTCAAGCTGCTGCACGGCACGGCTGCCAGAATACGGTGCCGACGCCTGCCCAAAACATCGAATTGCACGTACCAGACATTTTCGTTCTGCTCGGGGTCTGTCCAGGGTGCCGAATACGCTCGCCATATTCAACAGATCGAGCCCCATGGCACGAAGGTTTCCGACCTGTCGATGCCGACAATAGGCCTGAAAAAGCAGCAATAGGCCCTCTTCGAGGGAATCCGTCGACGCGTGAACGAGTGCGGCCGTCGCGGTCAGATCGGGATCCGGTTCGTCGTCGGGATCATCGTCCATCAGAATGGCCGTCTCAATCAATGTCTCGGCCAGGTCATGACGTCCGTTGATCAACGCATCATTTGCCATTCCCAGGATCTCGGGAGAACCGAGATCCTCTTGCATGACGGTGGCACGCCATTGGAATCGGCGGGCAAGATCCGAATCTCCGACCTCACGATAAATCGCAGCAAGGTTGTGACAGACAATCGCAATCGCTGCTCGATCAACGCCATCCAGCACCACAGTGAACGTAGAGATGGCCTCAAAATACCGTTCTTGCTCCGTCAGATAGACCCCATAAGCGATCCGGCTGCGTGGAGTCGCGTCGCACGAAATCGCATCGCAAAAAAGTGAATCTGCGATAGACCACTCGTGCCGTTCCGCGCATTCGTCGGCACGCAGGAGAAGTTTCAAAACAACATCGCTTGTGGATGCAGATTGGGTCATCGTTCGCATTCTCCATTCTGATTGAAACCGAAAATCAGAATGAATATCTCCGACCTTCACCTGTTGGGAAAGTGCGGATGCGGCGACCTGAGAGACCGCCTATTATTCCTACAATCTGTAGATTGTCAATCTTATCTTCTGGGCAAACGAAGCTTCGAACGATTGAATGGATCGAGTCATCCTGACGGCCTGTGACGAAAAGTCATTCATATCAGACATTTGCGAAAACATGCGTACAAACGCACAGAGACGGTCTTAATCGATTTTTCAGATTCTTCTGCTTTTGATGGTCTTTTCGTCACATTCCATCAAGTGGGTCGGCGGAGGGTGCCGATCTCTGATGAGGCCGCGAGGAGTATGCGCGGTCACTGAATAGCTTCGTCGCTTCGCACCAGGGATGAAATGATGCGACATCGTCTTCGATTATTTACGGGCGAGGAAGATTCGGCACAAGATGTCGCCGAAAACGTCACCGTGAAGCTTGCCGATATCTCTCGAGCATTGCAGGATGCAACTCGTTGGAATCGGACATGGCTTTCCGACTTCGCCGACGACGAGATTCAAGTCTCGTCCGACTTGTACGAAATTTTGTCGACCTACATGCGGCTGCGGCCCGGCGCATAAGGCGTTATGCTGGTCGCAAGATCAGGATTTCGCTTTCAGGTCATATCGAGGGTAGGGCATGGTGACTCTGCGACAACAGGCAGAGACCATTTGGCGTGCCGGGGTGGATGCCGTTGATTCGGCACGCCTTGTCGTCCAATCCCTCCGTCGCGACCAGGACTGGCTCCAGATTTCCGGCGAAGCGATTTCGCTCGCCGGAATGAATCGGATCGTTGTCGTCGGTGCCGGAAAAGCGGGCGCGGGAATGGCCGCAGGAGTCGAACAGGCTCTGGGCAGCGATATCGTTGAATCCAAAGTCGTCGGATGGATCAATGTTCCATCCGACTGCGTTCGTCCGCTGACACGCATCCACCTGCACGGAGCACGTCCTCCTGGCGTCAACGAGCCGACGGCCGAGGGTGTTTATGGCTGTGAAAGAATTCTCGAGCTTGTCGAGTCGCTGACCGACAACGACCTTTGCCTGGTCCTGATTTCCGGTGGCGGCAGCGCCTTGTTGCCCGCCCCCATCCAAGGGATCACTCTGGCCGACAAGCTGGCCGTCACACGAACGCTCATGCGTTCCGGCGCCACCATTCAACAATTGAACACCGTACGAAAACGCCTGTCGCGCGTGAAAGGTGGCGGCCTATTGCGTGCGGCCCCCGCAGGGCGAATGCGGGCTCTCGTGATCTCGGATGTGGTTCATGACCCGCTCGACATCATCGCTTCGGGGCCCACAGTGTGCGACCACGGAACGGCTCGCGACGCACTTCAGGTTCTGACCGCGATCGTGGGACGGGATGCCCCCGAAAGCGCGATCCCGAACGTGGTCTGGCGCGTGCTTGATGCGCAGGCCAAGGGCACGAATGCACCGATTCAACCGCGGATTTCCTGTAAAAACCTCATCATCGGTAACAATGAGACCGCCCTATTCGCTTCGATCGAACAGGCGAAGTCGCTGGGTTTCGACGTGCAGAACCTGGGCTCAAACCGCCAGGGAGTTGCCAGCGAAATCGGCGTCGAACTGGCCGAACGTTGCCTGTCCGCCGCCCGACACCCTGTTTCGCAAGCACGGTGCTTTATTGGAGGCGGTGAACCGACGGTGAAGCTCGCCCACACCGACAAACCACGTCGGGGGGGACGAAATCAAGAGGTTGCCCTGGCTGCGGGTTGTCGTTGGATGCGAGAATCGAAGCCGATTCAGAACATGATCGTGCTGTCAGGCGGAACGGACGGAGAAGACGGCCCCACAGACGCGGCGGGTGCCTGCTTTGATTCGACCACTCAACAGCAGGCGATCGCGCAAGATCTGAGTCCGGCTGAGTTTCTTGCGATCAATGATTCGTATACCTTCTTTGATCAAGTCGGAGGACTGATCAAGACAGGTCCCACCCACACGAATGTGATGGATCTTCAAATCGCACTCGTCGCCGGCGCCTCATCATGACAGTGGTGTTCAAGTTGGGAGGGAGTGTGCTGACTCATCCCACGTTGGCCGACACGATTCGAACGCTTGTCCGATATCGCGAGAATGAACGCTGCCTTTTCGTCGTCGGAGGCGGCGCGGCAGCCGATGTCGTCCGTGACTGGAGCCGCATCCACCAACTTTCCGAGGAACAGTCGCATTGGCTGGCCATCGCCAGTCTTGAGCTCAATATGCAGCTCATTCGTACTCTGCTTAAGTGGCAATCTGTCGCAACACGCGAACAGGCAGAAATCTGCTGGTCCCGCGATCCATCACCACTTCTTGTCGAAATGCCTGCGTTCGCGTGCGAGCAAGAGAGTTCTGGCCGCACCATCCCTCACGATTGGAACGTCACGAGCGATTCGTTGGCCGCCTGGGTCGCTGAGTGCTGGCCCGCTGACGAACTGGTCCTGGTGAAATCAGTCCCCACACCGAGGCAACGTTCGATCCAAGAGGCGAGCCAGCTTGGACTCGTGGACGCATATTTCCCCCAGATCGCCCAGCGTCTGCGGCGAATCTCGTGGTGCGACCTGCGAGCGTCGCAGATCGAGTTGGAAGATTGGCAATCGTGACCAAACTCGCTCAATGACGTCGCTTAAGGACACGACTGGATTTTGGTGGAATGTCACAACTCCACCAGATCGCCCAGATTCCTCGTTCACGGGGGGCATGAGTCGTCTCAAGCTCTATGTTACGGCAGTTTCAGCCTTGCTCCGGACACGGCGCAACCTGACTTTTCCGATTGGAAAGACCGCGGACACTGCATTAAGTCCACCACGTGTGACGCGCAAGCATGGCTGACCTCAAACAACCATGCGACGCCAAAAGAAGCGGCGCGTTTGTCATGTACCTACTGGACAGACCTTTCCGATACCTCTCGCGAAGGTTGAACCTTTTTTCCAGCGGTACGGGCAGATTGGCCAGGCACCTCAGTTCACACAGGGACGTGGATCGGGTGCCGCGTTAAACCGAAGTTGACTTGATCCTCAACGAAGTCACACGGTTGGACGAATCACACTGGAAACACCGCAGCATAGAGCTGACAGGAGCGCGCACGGATGTGGACTCACCTCAGGAAATCGCATCAGTCTGGCACCGCACTGGGACTCAACGTTCCCAACAGGCGCAAGTGGTCAGGACTGTTCGCTGCCCTTTGCCTCGCGGCGCCTGCGTCGGTCGTCGCACAGAATCAGCCAACTTACGCGCCTCCGGTCATCATCCAACAGATGCCAGGGCAGGCGCCGTCCGGACAGCCTATCGCCGGCCAGCCGATGCCCAATGCGGGGTCGCAGCAGTTCATTCAGCAGGTCCAGAACACTCCACAATCCGCCCGGGCCATCCATCGCTTGATCGAGGACATGCCACAGGCTCAGGAAGAGCTTGAGATCATCCAACAGCGCAGCCAGTTGGTCATCACGCGTTCAAATATCATCAAGATCGCCGTCGCCGATCCGGCAATCCTGGATATCGTTCAATACTCGCCCAAACAATTCGCATTGGTTGGACTGGGACTCGGTTCGACGACGTTGACGATGTGGTTCGAAGATCAGCCTGATCCTTTGATCTACACCATCAAGACGATTCGCGATCCGAACCTGGACTACCAGCGAAAGCTCGACTACGGCAAGCTGGAGCGACGACTGGCCATTCTGTTCCCGAACAGCAAGGTCTACCTGATTCCGATGTCTCGGAAGATCATCGTCCGCGGCCAGGCTCGCGATGCCAACGAGGCCGCTCACATTCTGATGCTCGTCCGTGGCGAAATCATCAATCAGGAAGGTTCGCTGTTTGGCCCACAAGGTGGCATCATCGGCGGTGGACTGAACCCCAACGGTTCGTACGGCATCGGAATGACGGGAGGCTATGCCGGCAGCGGTTATGGTGGAGTGGGAATCGGCGGCATGAATGCCTATGACCTGGCGGCATCGTTCATCATCAACGAACTGCAGGTCCCCGGAGAATTCCAGATCGCCATGCGTGTACGCGTCGCGGAAATCAGCCGGACCGCCGCGGACAATGCGGGCGTGAACCTCAATGTTCTATTCAACGATGCTCGCAACTCAATTGGCACCGCTGTGGGCGCTGCAACCGGCAATACCTTTAGTGGCACGTTTGAGCGAGGCGAAATCGGAGTCTTCCTGGATTGGCTCTGCTCAAACGGCACCGCAAAGATTTTGGCCGAACCGACTGCGACCGTCCTGAGTGGTCGAAATGTGCGATTCCTGTCGGGGGGCGAATTCGCCGTGCCGACGATCGTCGGTGTGGGTGGTGCTCAAGGAACCACGACATCATTCCGCGGTTTCGGAACTTCGCTGCTCGCGACGCCAACGCTGATTGATCGTGACAATATCCGAATCGGGGTCATTGCCGAGTACAGCAACGTCACCAACCAGAACACCGTGGCGGGCATCCCCGGGATGTCCACACGACGGATCGAAACAACGGTCGAAATGCGTGAAGGACAAACGATGGCATTGGCCGGGCTGTTGTCGCACCGAACTGCCACAACAATTCAGCGAATCCCGGTCTTGGGCGACATCCCCCACGTCGGTCCGCTGCTGTTCAGTGCCAAAACGATGACCCAGGAAGAAAACGAGCTGTTGATCCTGATTACGCCTGAACTCGTGCGACCAATGGACGCTCAGGAAGTTCCACCTGTACCTGGATTTGACGTCCCCAAACCGTCGCATCACGAATTCTGGAAGTACAACATGACGGAAGGAATGCCCGATTCGAACTACTATCAATCGGCTCCCTTTGGCAGCGGAACGCAAGGGACAAGTGTGGATTACCAGCACTTCAACCCAGGTCCAGCCGGTTCGATGTACTCGCCGGTTCCCACGAATCCAGGCCCCACACCAGCCCAGGCCCCTGCTGGTGGACAACAGTACTACCCTCCAAATCAACCCGAGACAACGGTCCCTCCCGTGCCACCAGCACCACAATCAGGAGCTCGCCGATCATCGGGACAACGAGGCGCACGACAAGCTTCGAACCAGACGATTCCAACGGGAAATCAGGATATCAAGCAAACGAACTACGCCGGGCAACAGGGATTGCAACAAGACAATCGCAACAGCCGTCAGAACAAAAAGACCATTCAGCAACAGAACCGCTAATTCGACTCTGTTCAATTGATACGACTGAGATTTTACCTCGCCGCGAACTGGCGAAGACAGGGATCCACGATGATTCGCATGACACCACGAGGCTTCGCCCTCTCGTCTGTATTGCTGATCGCACTCTCCAACTTCGGATGTGTCGGTGCGCTGTCGAACCACAACACTTGTGGAACCGCCTGTAACGACGGTTGCAATACCGGCAATATCTCGGGTTGTTCAACGGGATGCGGACGATCACGATTCTGTGGCATGGGTTGCGGCTCACTCCTCGCCCGCTGCTTTCCGCGGTCACTTGCAATTCCTGACCAGTTGCCCGTAGGTGCGGTACAACGAGCTCACTTCCATCAAATGCAGACGAATGCCGAAGCCACGGACTTCATTCTGTATCAAATGGATTTCGTTGGCCAATCGGCCGAACTCACACCCGACGGCAAAGACAAGATTAGTGAGATCGCCGCACGGATGCGAAGCACCCCTTTTCCGGTCTTGGTTGAACGAACCTACAACAATTCCGATCCGGAACTGGATGCACATCGCCGTGAGATCGTCGCCATGATCCTGGCTGACAAGGGAAACCCCGACGCGAACAACCGCGTGTTTGTCTCGCCATCGTATGGACTCGGCAAGTCGTCGCTTGAGGCGGCGCCTGAGTTCTATCAACACACCTATCAGTTCTCGGGCCAGCAGAACGGGAACTTCTTCGGTGGTGGTGGTGGAATGGGCGGGGGTGGTGGCGGATTCGGTGGCGGTGGTGGAGGAATAGGTGGGGGCGGCGGAATCGGCGGTGGTGGATTCGGAATGTAACCGCCTGGAATTCGTACTGCTCACAAGTCAGAAAGCCGCCCAATGTCACGCGACATGACATTGGGCGGCTTCATTGGCACTTCCAATTCATACAGCTCGATCGTGCTCCGACGGCGCGCCAATTCTCCTCAAGCAATTCACGATCACGGCTGTCCGCAGCGTCAGTTGAGTTTTCAGGCCCAATTGAGCAAACGTTCAAGCGAATGACCGAGGCCGTAGCGTCAGATCGAATCACTCGAAGTAATTGACGCCGTTCTGGAACAGCTTATATCCGGCGCCAGCGCCTTCCAGTCTCAAACGTGTCCAGTGTGGATGCTGAGTTGCAAACAGAAATCGCTCGGGATGAGGCATAAGCCCCAGCACCCGACCGCTCGGATCGCTCAGTCCCGCAATATCCGCAACCGCGCCATTGGGATTCGCATCCCAACGATCGTTCAGTGGATGCGAGGCACCATCGCTGCCGCGTGCCCACGGTGCGTACTGCAAGGCAATCTGCCTTTGTGATCGCCATTTGTCGACGATCGATTCCGACCGAGTGACCAATCGCCCCTCGGCGTGTGCAATTGGCAGATCCAGTTCGTCGATGTCGCGCAAGAACACGTTATTTGATCCGGCCACTTTGAGGTGCACCCAACGAGCGGTGTATTTGCCGTTGTGGTTCCAAGTCAGCGTCGCGTCCGCTTCACTGCGATCCGACTTACCCCAGCCGTCGGCGCCGTAGGGCAGAACGCCAGCCTTCAGCAGCGTCTGAAATCCATTGCAGATTCCCAGTACTAACTTATCTGCGGTCAAGAATTGCTGAACGACGTCCCCCAATTGACTGCGCAACTGGCTCGAAAACACGACTCCCGCCCCGATATCATCGCCGTAGCTGAATCCACCGGGGATGCACAGAATCTGGTAATCGTCGAGCATCGCCGGACGCTCGATCAACCGGTAAAGGTGCACCGCATCCGCGACCCCCCCACACGAATTGAAGGCAAACGCGGTTTCCAAATCACAATTCGTACCAGGAGCACGAAGCACACAGACGCGAGGCGCAGCCATTTCAAACCATCCCATACCGGTAAACGTCAATTCCGACGACGACGTCGACGCTTGCCGAAACTATCAGTCCGACGCCAATCATACCGTGACGCGAACGCCCCACCAAGGAACCGCAGCGAGACACTGAATTTCCACGTTTGGCGAGCGTTCGTCCCCGAAATTCCCGCGGCAGGCAACTTCAATTGCATTCGGCCTGCAACGGACCCGCCAGTTCCTGCAGGAAGAATAGTCGCCCGGGCTGGCCCGGCATGAACGTCGACGGAATCCACGGCGTCGGCTCATGTCGCAATGTCATCCACAGTGACAAACCTTGCCACTGCATGCCTCGCCCAAATACGCCATCTGCGCCACCGATGATCTTGTCGCAGCCCAGGAACAGGCCCGGCCCAATGGTGTTCGCAAATGCCGGCACATGCGTCGTGCGACTTTTGAAGCTGGTCAATGCGTTTTGCTCGACGGTCAATGGATGCAGCCGCGCTCCCAAACGATGCGTTTGCTGCTTCCATTCATTCACCGACGCATACTCACCCGCAAAATGCGGTTCCCAGAATGCAATGTGGCAGACGCGGCCGATCCCGAAAATCGTTGTCAGCTTGCCGCCCTTGGAACGCAGTTCGCCAATCTTTTCCGCAAATGTGGGCAACACTTTTTTCGTCGCGAAATTTCGCTGCTTCTTGGGGACAGTCAGCTTACCGAGGGGCCCATAAAAGGCTTGCTCCATCGCGTATTGGAACGAACCCGTGTTCGTTGAAGGCAGCGTATTCCCTTCGCGGTCTGACCACTCATCCATATTGAAACCGTGGACGTGATCACACGAAACATTCCATTCCGTCAGAAAGTAAACGGCCCAACGGTACATCCCCATCGGCCCCACGGGCAGAATCATCACCGCCGGCTGTCCGGCATCGCGCGCCTGCTTGATGGTCAGCGCAATTTCATGGCCCAGCATCATGTCGAAGTCGGCAAGACTGGCACACCGAACCGGCTGAAAGTTCTTGTGCCAGCTCTTCTGTCGGACCGTAATCGTTGTCGGATCAGAATCGACACAGGCGTCAATCTTCGCCAGGTCCCATCCCGCCGGGAAAAAGCCTTCCATCAATGAGCCCGACAACGTTGTCAGCAAATCCATCAAAGAAACTCCTTCGATCACGCGGATGAGACAAATCAGATCAGCATGTCCGCCGATCTCATTAAACAAGCGACAAAACAGGTGCGAATGGGTCGGGCATCGGATATCTCCGCAACCCTTCGAGGACGCCAAAGCGCGACCGAGGTTCTAACGTTTCTGGCATGCGATCACAATCGGCGAGATTCTGAACCGCCAGCCCATGAATGAAATTGACGCGAAGCGACCTCCCTATTTTCGCTGCAGCCGTCTCGACAGTCGATTCGCCTTGTGAATTTCCGAAACGAAGTCGCACACCGATCACGATGATTCGGAGTCACAGTCGGCGCAATGACAGTTCGTCACTCAGGACGTTGCTCCGAGGACCAAGCCCAGCATTGAAACCGGCAATTCGGCTGACGCACCATGATGCTCGCTGAGTGCCCATCCCCAACCGCCAACGACTGAACGGTCCAGTGCCGCGCCGCGTCCGGTTGACCATCAACATGAATCAGCGCAACGGGATGATCCGGATCCATCGACACCCGAAAGCTGCTGAGTGAGAGCGACAATCCCTGTCCAGTCGCTTTGATATAGGCTTCTTTGCAAGTCCATCCCTTGTAGAAACCATCCAGCAATCTCTCGGCAGGAAGCTTGACCAGTTCCTGGGATTCGGACGCTGCAAAAAATCGATCCGCCAGCTTGAGTGCTTTCACGCGCGGATTGCGTTGCTCAATATCCACACCGACCGCCGAATCGATCGTCAATGCGATGAGACCAAGCTGCCCCGAATGCGACACACTGAATTCGATTCTCGGAACGTTTTCCGGCCACCCAACCTGCGAAAGTTCTGGTTTGCCATGAGCGCCGTACTCGAATTGCAAATCCCGCGGCGGAATTTGACACGCTTCGCCGATGAGTCGTCGCAAAGTACTCCGGCAGGCGACGAATTGCCGGCGCGGATCATCGACACGATACCGCGCTGCCTTCTGACGCTCGTCATCGGACAGCAGTTCACGGCTCAATGCAGCGACCTGGTCGGGCGAAAGATCGAGTGAGACGCGCACGATATGAACAAGCCCCGCCAACAGGGGCAGCGGTTGCTCAATCGGCATCCAATCCGTCACGTCACGGGGTCTTTCGTCCACCATCGCTCACCACAAGAATCTGTCACTGAAACAACCGAGCCGCAAGCGGCGACCGGCCAAAGTCCTCATGCGGCCTCTGCCACAATCTCGAACGCACTGATCACTTCGGCGGGAATACGTTTCGGCGTGCCGGTTGCGTATTCGATAAACGCCCAATCCGTTTCCGCTCGCGCCACAACCGCCGCATCCGAAAGCCGGATCATTTGAAACCGTCGTAGCGAGGTCACCTTCCGCATATTCGCCACGAATGTTCGGATCACGATTTCGTCACCCAATCGCGCCGACGACAGGTATTCAATGTGATGCGAACGAACGACCCATCCATGCCCCAGCGATTGATACGCTTCGACGGGCCAGCCCTGCGCCGCAGAATGTGCGAGCGCCGCGGACTGCATCCAGTGGAGATACGAAATATTGTTGGCGTGCCCCAAATCGTCCAGATCGCGTTCGACGACGACATGCTTCCATTCAAAGATTGCAGGCATCAGCACGGGTTCTCCTACAGGGGGCAATCGGCATCGCCGCAGATCCGAACAGCAGATCCAACCCGATTGGCATTTCATGCCGCCGTCTTCGCAGTGTTCGAGCCATTCGTCAAGAGATCGGCGCGACCATCGCGTCCGTGAACCGAGGGCGCTCCGACCATCGCATCAATACTGACGCGACGAAATTGCGACCGATTCGTCTTGAAAGAGACAACATCGTGACCGAATTTTTCCTTGTTTTTTGTGCCACTGGCGATGCCAGTTCCAGTCGAACCAGGAATGAGGAACACTGTGGGGTGGGAATCGAACCTCCATCGCGTTTCAGAAAAAATACGTGATCGGAAGGTCTATCGACGACCTTCATTGTCATGCTACGGATTGATGCGGATCGGGCACTGGCATCGCGAGCGGCACACAAAAACCGGCCAAAAAACCTACACAACTCTGCCTGAACGCGAGACCAAAACATCGCTGCAACCCGCACCGGCGGTGCACTTTCGCAAGCTTGGCCGATCCAAATGAACGGACAAGTCTACGTAGTAAGATTCACGTGCGAGATCGGAATGACGCAACCAAAATCCGCTGCCCCAACGGCTTGAGCGGAAACCGACTGCGCCCCGCCGCAAGATCGGGTCGATCCAACGAACAAGGGAGTCATTGTGGGGCACCAGCGGCCCGCAAAGGTGCCTGACGTCGATGCAAGGGATTGCACGCCGATAGACCGCAAAGGAAATTGACGAAGGCGCGCGATCCATGAGAGCATTTTTCACGATTTCATTGTCTGTGCCGATTCTCATCGGCGGCTGCGTCACGTCCGTCAGGTACCAGCAGTCCAGGTCTGTCCAGCATCGGAGTCAGGAATACGCACCGATGCCTGAGTTCGACAATGCGCCGCTTCAGGGAACCGAAGACCCAGCCCCCGACCCTAACGAAATTCAACTCGATCCGGTGCCGCCACAACCTTCGGCCGCCTCAAACCGCCTGCTGCCGATGTGGCGCGCCAGGACGGTGTCCGCGACGCGATCAAGAAACCAAGCGGAAAAAAATCTGTTCGATTGAGGTCCGCCGCGACATTTGTCGCCTCCTAACGGCACGAGCCGTGCAAATCGATCATTTGCACGGCTCGTTTGGCGTTGGCAGAACTTATCTTATTAACACTGTGATCAGTTGACCTGAAGATTGAGGGATGACAGGCCCCTAGTCTTTCAGCGCGATCTTTTTCGGCTGAGCTTCCGGTCGCTTCGACAACACGATCTGCAGCACGCCGTCTGTCAGATGAGCATCGATATTGTCAGCATCCACATCCTTTGGCAGAGCGACCGTACGCCCGAACGTGCCATAGTTTCGTTCGTTCGCCCAGTAGGTTCGATCACCTTCCGGCGTCTTTCGCTCACCTGTGATTCGCAAGACCCCATCGTGAACAGTCAGGTCAACGGTGTCCTTTGCAACACCGGGAACATCGAGTTCCAAATACACCTTGTCGGCATCCTCCCACATGGCGATCGGAGCACGCCAGCCGTAATTCGAGCTGTTCTCCGTAGCATCATGCAGGACTCGACCAAACAGGTTTTCCATCTCGCGCTGGACGGTCGTGAGGGCGTCGGTGGTGGGCAGATTAAATCGGCGAGTTCGTACAAACATTCTATCCCTCCAATCATGCGGGATCTCATCCCGAGATTTAACAGTGAATCATGTTGTGACAGAACCCGGCCGGGTCTGCATTCCTCATAGGCAAGTCGCATACCATTTCCGATTTCGACTGCCGGAATCCATCTGCAGATTCGCTCTAAGTGCCTGACAATTCCTCTGTTTCACTGCGCAGCATTCGCAGTGAAATCCAGAAGACATCTTGCGAAACGAAGAGGCCCGGCTGCCGTTTTGCCAAAGTGACAGTATGCGATTTTGAAGCCAGTGACCGACGCGCGTCGACACCGCCAAAATGGCACTTACGCCTCGGCGATTTCAGAAAAATGCGGACAGAGGCCTCGTACCAGCCTTAAAAGCGAAACTTCTTTGTGCGGTACTGGAGGATCGCCTTGGGCCTTCAACATGAAACACCATCGCTGGAATCCCGAATTTTCTCACATCTTCGTTTCTTGATGGGTAGAAACGGCTTGGCAGGTCAGCCATGATAGACAGGTGGCCGAAATTCCACGGGAAGAACGCTTATGCGCAATCGAACGCGATGTCCGTCGATCCTGATCTGGGTGATTGGAATCCTGTGGGCCACGGTTGCTGCCGCCGGGTCACCGCCAGAGCGACCCGACTACAGCCGCGACATCAAGCCGTTCCTTAAGGCCCGTTGTTACGCCTGCCATGGTTCACTGAAACAAGAAGGCGGACTCAGACTGGATACGGGCGCTGCAATTCGCCAGGGAGGCGATTCGGGGGCTGTCGTGACTCCAGGCCAAGCCGCGGGCAGACTTCTTGAGCGTGTGACATCGAACGATTCGTCCACAAGAATGCCGCCTGAAGGCGAATCGCTGACTCCTCAACAGATCGCGACACTCGCGGAATGGATTCGCGCCGGCGCCACGTCACCCGAGAACGAAGAGCCTCAGCCGGATCCTCGCCGTCACTGGTCTTTTCAACCGCCACAGCGCCCCAACGTCCCGACGGTCGAAGATCAGGACTGGCCCTTCTCACCACTCGACGCTTTCGTGGCTCAGGTTCGCGAATCACGAAACCTTCACCCACAGCCGATGGCGTCCAAACATCTGCTGTTTCGGCGCATATCGCTCGATTTGATCGGGTTGCCTCCCGCGCGCGATGAACTTCAGTCATTCATGGCCGACGACAGCCCCGACGCCCTTGAAAAGGCCGTTGATCGTCTGCTTGCATCACCACAGTACGGCGAACGCTGGGGTCGCCATTGGATGGACGTTTGGCGGTACAGCGACTGGTTTGGCCGACGATACGTCCCAGATGTCTGGAACAGTGCACCACAAATCTGGCGGTGGCGCGATTGGATCGTCTCCTCGCTGAACAGCGACAAGGGCTACGGCCAGATGGTTGCAGAGATGCTCGCGGGCGATGAAATCGCGCCAGAAGACGATGAAGCGGGTTATGCCACGGGTTACCTTATCCGCAATTGGTACGCGCTCAATCCCAACGACTGGATGCGCAGTAACGTCGAACACGCCGGTAAGGCATTTCTGGGGCTCACGTTCAATTGCGCACACTGTCACGACCACAAGTATGATCCGATCACTCAGCTTGATTACTTTCGTCTTCGCGCGTTTTTCGAGCCAATTTCCATTCGTCAGGATCGCGTCCCTGGTGAACCTGACCCCGGTCCCTTTGCCGAGTATCAATATGGAATTTTACGCAAAATTGTGCGACAGGGTTCGGTACGAATCTTCGACAAAACGGCCGATGCCGCCACCTGGTTCTACACGGGCGGAGATGAGCGAAATCGCGTGACCGAACGCGGCTCGATCGCAGCTGGCATTCCCACATTTCTGGCACCCGACGGACTGAACTTCGCTTCCGTGAAATTGCCACCGCGCGCCTGGTATCCCGGACTTCGACCCGGAATCCAGACGACGGTTCTGGCCGATCTTCAATCCGCATTGAGCACCACCGAATCACAGATTCCC
This sequence comes from Schlesneria paludicola DSM 18645, assembly GCF_000255655.1. Classification (NCBI taxonomy): domain Bacteria; kingdom Pseudomonadati; phylum Planctomycetota; class Planctomycetia; order Planctomycetales; family Planctomycetaceae; genus Schlesneria; species Schlesneria paludicola. The sequence goes on from NZ_JH636434.1 coordinate 2,161,054, forward strand.
GCCATCCGCGAGTCCGTTCGATCGGCCCTTCCTGAACTTCAGGCCAAACTTGCGGAAGCCGAGGCGGAACTGACTGAGGCGGTGCAGCGAGCGACAGCGTCCGGTCGTCCGCTATCGCTCGCGGGGCGACAATCTTTATGGCTGGATGCCACCGCAGGCCGCCGCATCGTGCAGCGTTCGTTTCCCGGCGTCAAAGCGTTCGACGACGGACTCACGATTCGTTTTCAACTGCAAATTGTGAGCGACGCTCATCTGAATTTTCAGCTTGCGAAAGACATTTCCAAAGGGATGACCGCAGGTTTGGTGGCGTTCGACCACGGTCGCATCCTGTCCTATCAACCCGGCACGTTTCAGGAATTCGAAGTCGGCCGTTACGACACGAATGCCGCAGTGAAACGCTTCGAGATCACCCTCGTCTGTCAGGCAACAGACGATGTCTGCCAGCTCTCAATTCGATCAACAGTCGACAACAATCTGATCGTTGTCAATCAGCCCGTCGCCAGGAACGGCTGGAATCCCGTCAGCGAGACATCCAAAGAGATTCTGTTCGATGCACGTACTGGTTGCGTCGTCGCGATCGATGACATCGAACTGATTGCTCCACGTCAGCCCGAACCGGCGTCGGAACTCGCTACCGCGCGGCTGTCCTATTTTGATTTCGAAGCCCCACGGTATCGAGATGGACGCGACATTGTGGGAATTGATGGCTGGCTCGGTTCGTCGTTCAGCCAGTCTGGAGCCATCTCTCAGGTTTCTTCAACCGCCGGTGCTCCAGAACTGAAGCCGTTCGTTGAAAAACGGGATGCGGCACGGGCGGCGGTCAGCATTCATGAAATGAAGCTTCGGCAGATCGAGACCAAACAAGCGACGCTGGTCGCCGAGATTGCCAGTGTCCAGGCAAGAATCCAGGCCGACCGGGCAAAGTATGGTGAACTGAGCGGCGTCAGCCTGCCCGAGTTGACACAAGATGCCAGTCGACGTGCGCACGAAGCAGCCGTACTTGCAGCCGAAGCCGAAGTCCTGGCCAAAGATCAACTGCTCGCGACGGCGACACTGAAACCGAAAGAGGATGCCAATCGATGGAAGGAAATCGATACCGCGCAAAAGGAGTTTGCCGCCGCGTACGAATCGCTCGAGAAATCACGTGCGGCCCTTGCCGACCCAAATTTGGAACAAGTCTATCCGCCGCTCAGTCCCACCTACCCCGAATCCAGCACCGGCCGACGGCGGGCCCTAGTCGAATGGCTTACACGATGCGACAACCCACTCACCGCACGCGTTGCCACAAATCACATTTGGCTGCGACACTTTCAGTCACCCATCGTGGCAACGGTCTACGATTTCGGTGTCAACGGAGCCTCCCCAACTCATCCCGCACTCCTCGACTGGCTTTCGGTCGAACTCATGGAACGGGACTGGAGTATGAAGCATCTGCATCGAATGATCGTCACCAGCCATACCTACGCAATGTCGTCCCAATCCACGAATAACTCCGGACGGGAACTCGATCCCGAAAATCACTTGATCTGGAGGATGACCCCAGGACGCATGGAATCCGAGGTGATTCGCGACAGTCTGCTCGCCGTGGCGAATCGGTTGGATTGCAAAATGGGCGGTCAGGAACTTGAGAACGCTCAGGCCATGACGACCTTCCGCCGATCGGTTTACTATTGCTGTCAGCCGGAAATTGATGGCAAAAGCGCGTTCGGCGCGTTGTTCGACGCCCCGGAACCGGCGGACTGCTATCGCCGCACGCGCAGTATCATCCCTCAACAAGCGCTTGCACTCACAAATAACGAACTGATCCACGAACTCAGCGGAGCACTGGCCGCATCGATCTGGCAGACGATTTCCATCGAACAGCAAACGACACCCCAAGCGTTTGTCGTCGCGGCCCACGAACAGATTTTGACGCGTCCACCAACCGATCCCGAGTTGCGCCTTTGCAGCGAATTTTTGGCAACATCCACGTCCGATGCCGATGACCCGGCCCGCAAGCGAGAAAGCCTAATTCGGGCCTTACTGAATCACAACGACTTTGTCTCGATCCGCTGAAGAGGTGCCGGATGCCCCCGCGAAAACCGTTGACTCACGATCCATGCCAATGCCACGCACGGCGCACATTTCTGGCCGATCTTGGAATGGGCTTCACCGGTCTCGCATTGGGGGCAATGCTCTCCGCCGACGGCATCACAGCCGCTGCTGACGCCCCCTCTGCAGCTCCACATGAAGACACTTCGTACGAGATACCGACGGGACAACCGCACTTCGTTCCACGAACGAAATCAGTCATCTGGATCTTTCTTTCGGGCGGATATAGCCACGTCGAAACGTTCGACCCCAAACCCGCACTGAATCAATATGCCGGAATGACCTTCGACAAGACGCCGTTCGAAAATCCGGTCAATTCTCCGCTTCAGAAGAAACGGTTTCGCTCGGTCCTTGCGGAAGAAATTAACATCCGCGACGTCTACCCCACGATTTTCCCCATGCAGGTCGGCTGGAAGAAACATGGCGAAAGCGGCATCGAAGTCACCGACTGGTGGCCACACTTGGCGGAGTGTGTGGACGACCTCTGCTTCATTCGCAACATGTGGACGACGGACAACGATCATGCGGCCGAGAATCAGATCCACACAGGCCGGCATCGGCTGGACGAACCGCAGCCCAGTGTCGGCTCGTGGGTCAATTATGGCTTGGGCTCGATGAACGACAACCTGCCCAAATTCGTCGTTCTGGGGGGCCCCACCCGATCCGACACACGACAATCGATCGACTCTTACTATTTGGGCTCGCAGTATGCAGGTATCCCGCTGACGCTCGATCCGAAAGAGCCATTGCCGTTTGGTCGACGTGTCGCAAATCAGACCGCGACAGAGCAACTTCGCGAATTCCAATTGATCAATCGGCTGAACGAACTCTCGGCCGTTGAATACCCCGACGATCAGGATCTGCGTGCACGCATTCGCGCCTACGAAATGGCGTTCAAGATGCAGACGGCCGTACCGGAAGCCATCGATTTCACCTCCGAATCTGAAGCCACGACGAAGCTTTACGGACTCGACAACGAAACGACAAAAGCCGCGGGCGAAAAATTGCTGGCCGCGCGCAAGCTGGTCGAACGGGGCGTCCGGTTTGTACAAGTATTTCCCTCGCCCTACGGCGTCTGGGACTCACATCAGAAGCTCAAAGACAACCATACCCGGCTTTGCGGTACGGTCGACAAACCCGTCGCCGGATTGATTCAAGATCTCAAGCAACGCGGCCTGATGGAAGATGTCACCGTCGTTTTCTGTACCGAGTTCGGACGCACTCCCGGCTTAGAATTGCGGGCCGGAGGGAAAGATGGCCGCGACCACCATCCGAACGGCTTCACCGTCTGGATGGCCGGCGCGGGAATCAAACGGGGCCACATCCACGGCGCCACTGACGAACTAGGCTACCATGCTTTGGGCGAGGGACACTATGTCACGGACTTGCATGCAACGGTGCTGCATTTGCTCGGAATGGACAATCGTCGCCTCGAAATCCCCGGCCGAAAACGGCTGGAGATCGACCACGGACGCGTCATCGACGAGATCCTCACTCATCCTATCGTTTAGATTTGCCCTCGTTGAGATTTGCCCTCGTTGAAATTTGAAGGTGTCGTTTGACGCAACCAAACAGGCACCAGACTCACCCTTTGATCGGATTCTCCCGCCGTACCCTTCACGTCCTCATTGGTCAGAAATTCTTCTTCAAGATGAAGAGTTTCACCACTGAGGGCACAACGAGTACCGAGAAGTCGGGTAAGATGACAGGTTCTAATAAGCCAGTCGCTGAGTGACCAAGCAGGAATGACGGAGTAGTGACTTTGAACAACGAAAACTCTCTTCCTTTTTCGCGTCGGCAGATGCTTCAACGTGTTGGCCTTGGCTTCGGCGGCTTGGCGTTGGCCGACCTGTTGCGATCCTCGCAGTCCGCTCAGGCCGCGGGTGGCGCACTCGCGATGCCCCACCATGCTCCGACCGCCAAACGAGTCATCTATCTTTTTCAGAGCGGCGGGCCATCACAGCTTGAAACATTCGACTACAAGCCATTACTCAATGAGATGCAGGGTCAGCCGTTGCCCGATTCGGTTCGCAAGGGACAGCGTTTGACGGGAATGTCCGGCAACCAGGCCTCGTTGCCCCTCGCCGGATCGATGTTCAAATTTCATCAGCACGGTCGCTCTGGTGCTTGGATCAGCGAACTGCTGCCCCATACTGCCAACGTCGCCGACGACTTGGCGATCATTCGTTCGATGACGACCGAAGCGATCAACCACGATCCCGCGATTACGTTTTTGCAAACCGGCAATCAATTGTCTGGTCGTCCGAGTATCGGCGCCTGGCTCTCGTATGGACTTGGAAGCGATAACGAAAACCTGCCCGCATTCGTCGTGTTGATCACAAAAGGAAAGGGGGATCAACCGCTGTATTCGCGTTTGTGGGGAACCGGTTTTCTGCCGTCCAAGTATCAGGGAGTCCAGTTTCGCTCGGGAAAAGAACCGGTGTTGTATCTCAACAATCCGCCGGGCATCGACAGTCAGAGCCGACGGAATATGCTCGATCGATTGCGTGAGCTGCACGAACTGGAATTGGAGGCGACAGGCGACCACGAACTGAATACGCGCATCGCTCAGTACGAGATGGCATTTCGGATGCAGTCGAGCGTTCCCGAGGTAACGGATCTTTCGTCAGAACCGGAGCACATTTTCGATCTCTACGGCCCTGACTCGAAACAGCCGGGAACATTCGCTGCCAACTGTTTGCTCGCACGCCGTCTGGCGGAAAAGGGGGTAAAGTTCATTCAACTCTACCATCAGGGATGGGACCAGCACGGTGGACTACCCAATGGCATCAAAAATCAATGTCGCGAGACCGACCAACCCGCCGCCGCCCTGCTGGCCGACTTGAAACAGCGCGGCATGCTGAACGACACACTCGTCATCTGGGGCGGTGAATTCGGTCGTACGAACTACTCGCAGGGAAAATTGACCGCCACCGACTACGGCCGCGATCATCACCCGCGTTGCTTTAGCATGTGGATGGCGGGAGGAGGCGTGAAGGGAGGACTTGTTCATGGCGAAACGTGCCCATTTGGATACAACGTCGTCGAAAACGAAGTTCGGGTTCGCGACTTCCACGCCACCCTGTTGCACCTGTTGGGAATCGACCACGAGCGTCTGACCCACAAATTCCAAGGTCTTGATGCCCGTTTGACCGGGGTCGAAGAAGCGCAAGTTATCCATGAAATCATCGCTTGAAACCACCTAAAGAACACCGCAATCCCTTTTAAAATAATGAGTTACGAATCAACGACACCATTTCGTCATCGACAACCCTCGGACAAATTCCGTCGCGGTTGGTGTCTGTCGGGATCGATCAGGGTTGCGGACAAAGGCGGCATCTGTAGAATCTGCAGTTTCCAGCGTTGAATTCTGATCCCGCCGGGCAGTCACTGTGATTGTCGACCGTCCGCAGTGGGCGATTTTGACTTTAAGATTCGTGAAAGAACCGTAGTCATGCCTTTGTCTCGCAGTACCCTCGAACGACAGTTGCAAGCCGCAAACGCCGACTTGGCGACCTTCGCCAAGACTCTGCAGGAAAAAGGTTTTACGGAAGCCCAATTCAAGCGCAACACTAAGTGGCGATCCTTGAACGCCGAGATCCGCACCGTCCGCCGCCGCCTGGCAGCGGTCGCCGGAACCGAAGCGAACAACGCCGCTGTCGAACAACACAAAGCAGAACGCGCCGCAGCCGCCACGGCCGAGTAGTCTGCAGCGACTTCGCGACGGCTCAGCCTTATGCTTTGCAGCAAGTGGATCGCGAAATGCAATGTCGTGCCGAAAAACAGCCTAACCGAAGGGTTAGCAGAACAATCGGTGCACGACACTGAAAATCGTGAAAAGGCTTTTCTCGCAACAACGGGAAGAGCCTTTTCCATTGGCATTCTTGATTTTCACTGCCATTAAAATGATCCACGTCGCGATCGAATGCCAGACCTCCACTCGCAATCGACACCCTGCCTTAGCGGGTTTCATAGAACCCTCAAATGGACGTGTCGCCGACTCCGTCGAGCTCACCCCGCTCGAATGGGTCAGCCTTCTTGGGCAGCCAGTCCCGCCCCGCACGAGTCATTTCCGGCTCGCATCCGTGCCCAAAACCGCCAATTTCTTCCAGCGGTTTGCGAGAGCTCCACAGATGATGAGCTGAAGCGGGTGGTAGATCATGATCGGAAGCAAGATCAGCCCCAGGCTTGGACTTGCCCCAAACATCAATTGCGCCATGGGAACACCCGTTGCCATCGACTTTTTCGATCCGCAGAAAAGTGCGGCGATTCGATCGGGGCGTGAGAAGCTGAGCAGGTCGCAGATGATTCCGATCGAGAATAGGAGGGCGTAAAACAGCAGAAGCGACACGACGAAACTGAACGTCACAGCAAACAGCCCGTGCTTCGTCCAGACGCCAAATTGCATGGAATCACAGAATGAGGTGTAGACAAGCATCAGAATCGTCAGCCGATCTACCGTGCTGATTAACGGCTTGTTCCGCTTCGCCCAGCCAGCTGTGAGCGGCCGTGAAAGTTGGCCGACGACGAGCGGCAGCACCAGCCAGATGAGCAAATCCAGAAAAACGCTTTGAAACGCGAACTCGGTACTCGCATCGACGACGATCAGCTTCATCCAAAGGGGTGTGAGCAGGATTCCCAAGAGACTCGAAAGCGTTGCATTGAACACGGCGGCGGGAACATTGCCGCCCGCGGCTGCGGTCAGTGCGACAGACGATGAGACGGTCGATGGAAGAGCGCAGAGGTAAAACAGCCCAAGTCGCAGATCATCTGTCAGCCACCCCTTCGAAAGCGCGTAGACCGCTAGACCAAGGATCGGAAAGAGCAAGAAAACGCTCAGCTGCACGACCAGGTGTAATCGGTAGTTCATCGCCCCTTGTCGCATGGCAGAAAAAGACAATGACATTCCATGAAGGAAAAAAATCAGCGACACGCCGCCTTTGGTCAACAGTTCAGGATGAAGCCACCCTCCCTGAGCGCCGGGTTCTGGAAACAGCCAGGCCACGCCAATCGCGAGAAACATCCCGATTAAGAACCACTCTCGCTGAATCAATTTCAGAAACATTGTGCATTCGGTCTCACGCAGTGCGTCATGCGAGCCCTTCACGCGGCCCCCAATGACCACGGCAGAAATCGCAAGTACACGAAGTCTATTTAAGACAGACGGCCTGCCAAGGCAAACCTGCACGGATTCCGGCCACAAGCATTCAGACGTGGAACCGGCAAGAGTTCGAAGTCAGGGCCAAAACGCAAGTTCATCCCTGTCCGTGTCTGAAACACGGATCGATTGCGATTGCTGCCCTCCACCAGGGCGACGTTAGGTTTGAGAACTGTGCGTGGGCTGATATTGGCCTGTGGAACAATCACCCTAGATTTCGGTTTGTCTCCAAGCCAACGCGGCTTTGGGGGCCTTTCCGTGCGCGTCGGCGATCTCCGTGGTCAAACCACGAAAAATCAGGAAAAGGTTTTGCGGATAAGGTGGGTTTGCCCTTCTCAAGACCTTTGCTAGAATCCGTCCCGCATCCCCCCAACGCCCAAATTGGGGAGGCGCGTCTTCGACACATCGCAGTCACAATCTGTGAGTGTTAAACCTGTCTGATTTGGACGGGATTCGGTGGTGGTGTCAACAACTCACCACAGCAGTCAGCGAAACGCAGGAAACCCTGCAATTTAGATCAACGGAGAGGTGGCAGAGCGGCCGATTGTGCAGCACTGGAAATGCTGTGTCCGGGAAACTGGACCGAGGGTTCGAATCCCTCCCTCTCCGCTCGTTTTCGCAGCCTGTGAAACAAGACCCTTGTTTTGCAGGCTTTTTTTTGCGTGTTGAGCCACCGTCAATGATTCCATTGGTGAGGTTTTTGATGGGCAATATCCCGGCTGGAACATGCGAAGACGCATTGATGTCGGGGCATGTACTTGTCCGTATTGTCACGACGTTGAATCACTGCCTCGACACAAAACTGGCTGCGATTTGATCGGCTGTACGCTGGCGACCAGCATTCGAGGCACGCCCGATCGTTGCATGAGATGCAAAGAGGGCTCGCCGCGCAGTCTGACGGCTGTGGAATGAAATCAATGCTCGATCGTCGCTTGAGGACGACTCGCCTTGAGTTCCGTTACGCCCGCTTCTGTGAACCCCGTTTGGCGGAGGTCGATATGGACCAGATTCTGATACCGTTTTAGTGTGTTGACACTGTCATCCGTGACTCTGGTACCACGCAAGACGAGACCAACCAAGTTGTTGAGATGCCGCAGCTCAAGAAGACCCGCATCCGTAATTTGAGAATCACCAAGCTGCAATATCCGCAGTTTCCTCAACTGCCCAACGTTCCTTAGGCCCCCATCCGTGATTCGCGTTGAATTCAAACACAGTTCCGACAGATTCTGAAATCGACCGAGTGTGACCAGTCCCGTGTCCGTGATCGCACATTTGTAAAGCCCCAGGAATTGCACCTCTTTAAGGTCCTGCAACGCGAGTAGCCCAAAATCCGTGACCTGCGTGTCGTGAAGCATCAGACTCGTTAAAGGCAATTTTTTTATTTCGTCGAGCCCCACGTCGCCGATCCGGGTCCTACTGAGATCAAGAATTGAAAGCTGCTTCAGATTTCTCAGTGCCTTTAGTCCGCGGTCTGTAATTCGGGTCGAGGGCAACTGTAGCTGGATCAATTTCTGCAATCGCCCGACGGTCAACAACGCGCCATCGGTAATCGACGTTCCACCAAGATCAAGCGACTCCAGATGCCGAAGCGACATCAACGACTCGATATCGCCGTCACCAAATTGCGGCTTGTTGTGCAGCGAGATCCGAATGACTCTCCCGTCACTCCGTTCAATCTCGCCGCCGAAACCTGCGAGCCGGCGTACCGACTCCAAATCGGAGAGGATTCGAAGTTGTGGCAGAAACGACTGAAATTGCTTAAGCCCCTCGTCCGTAACGGACGTCGCACTAATTGTCAGCTCAGTCAACGACCTTAGGTCAACAAGCTCCATCAACCCTTCGTCCGTGATGGAACGGCCATCGACAACAAGTCTTCTGAGGAATTTCAATTGCCCAAGTTCCCTCAACCCGTCCTCGGTGATCACGATTGCACTGACATCGAGACTCGTCAGGTTCGGCAAGGACTTCAGAAGATGAAGATGCTTTTCGTTGAATCGCGGCCCCTCATTGAACGAGACCCTCACAGTCGCTCGATCGCTGGATCGCTCGACGATCCCGCCAAGGCGTTCAAGCTTTTCTATGGCTGCGGACATCGCATGATTATCTTGAGCGCAGGCAGCGCCGCATGCCGCTGCGATCACCAAACAACAACTCAGGTTCCAACCCAACATGCTTTGGCCCATTCAGTGACGATCGATGACGCCCTTCAACTGACCGAAATGCGTATCACCACATCCATAGACATTATGTCACTATTCGCAACAATTTCCTAGCTGCGATTTCTCACGGTTGTCACCAAAACGGAAAAATGGGTGGGAAGCCAATGCGTTTCCCACCCATTTTTTGTTTCAGCCCGCCTGCATTTCCTTTGATCCGCTCCAGATACGTTTTATCGGCGTCCCTCGCAATTCGTCGGCGGATTTTGTTATGACAATTCATTGACGCAGCCAGCCTCCACAGGCGAGCCGATTACAGAGGGAGAACTCTCGATCTTGGAGGTCATTTGGATCCAAAAATCTCCAACGAGTCGCGATATTGCGGAAGTCATCTATGGCAAGGTTAACGGCTCCAAAATGGCATCGTGCCGCTGACATGATTTGCGCCGCAATCGTATCGACAGATGTTGGCGATCCTTCCCCTATTTGGGTTTGCGACACTTGGACGATGCGCAGGCTACGCGATCTATTTCCCCGCGCTGTTTCCGACCAAGATTCGTGCGACGGGAGCCAGCTTCTGCTTCAACGGCGGAAGAATACTCGCCGTTCCCATGTTCTGCTTTTCGGGCGGGCTGAAAGGGAAGCCGAACGTTGACATTCGCTGGGCGGTCTCAGGACTATCCCTGCTGTTCCTGGTCGGAATCGTCATCGCGACGCTGATGCCGGAAACTCGATCACAACAATTGCCCGACTGAACGCGTGAAGACACTCACTCATTGCGGACTGATTCCGCCGATTTGATTGAGTAACCCACCCCGCGCTGCGTCTGAATCAAATCGAAATCCCGTAATTTCTCACGCAGATTGCGGATATGGACATCGATTGTCCTTTCGGAACTTTTGTGGCTCAGACCGCGACAGAAATTGAGAATCGCGCGTCGCGGGAACGGGTAGCCTGGACGACTGGCGAGTAGTTCCAGAATGTCGTATTCGGTGGATGTCAATTGCAACTTTTTCCCGTCAATTTCGACGACCTTATACAACCGATGGAGCGTCAGCCCGGCAACATCAACAATGTCGGACGAGACCGGCAAATGGCAGCTCCGTCGCAAGAGCGACTGCAATCGCTGGACGACAGGCCTCACTTTGAATGGCTTGGCAATGTAGTCGCTCGCCCCCATTTTGAACGCCACAATCTCGTCGGTCTCATCCTGGCTCTCTGACAAAATCACGACTGGAATCGCAGCGGTTTTGGGTTCCGTGCAAACAATGCGGCACAGGTTCAATACGTCCGTCAGATCCTCACCGCAATCCAGCACGACGAGCTGCGGCCGAAGCTGCTCGATGTCGCGCTGTGTGGTCGGATGAAGCGGGGCCATTTCAACGTCCAATCGGCCTGTTTGGAGATATGCCTGTAGAACGCTGGGGGACACCGTGCCTTCATGAGCGATGAAAACCTTCGATTCAACCATCTGATCCGGCGTGACACGAGCAGGAGTGCAGCTCGACGAGACCAAAGGCACCACGTGTCCTGACGGCATCGTTCCGCGGATTTCATCGTTCAGCTTTTGGGATGTGCGACAGCGCAAGATCACCCTCATCAATCAGTCGCCAAAACACTTACATTTGTAAGCCACGCTAGTATTTTGTCTTACCAATGTCAAGCATCAATTTGCATCACGGCTCTTGCGTTCGAGCGTCCGGATCACACGGCCCGCCGTATTGGCCCAACAAATTGTGCGGCGATCTGGTCAATCGCCCAGCACAATCTCGCCGAGACTTCCCGCGTCAAGAACTTTTGCACCGTGCCAATTCGGGCCCCAATAGATCCAGGCCCGTTGATCGCCTTCTGGCTCTTGATCGAAGGGGCCGACAAGCGGAACATCCTTATCAACTACAGCAATCTCAAATCCGATCCGCTTTCCTAGTTCTAACTTTGTTGGCTGGTCAGGATACCGATCAAAGACTTGCACCGCCCACTCGTAGACAATGATGTCTCCCGATCGCGTAAACGCCATCTTTGTTTTCGTCTGTTCCAGATCGCCGGCGATCAGGAGTGGATTTGTCTTCTTCGAGGCCCCATAGACGGGGCCGTCCCCCGGAATGGCACAGTACTGTTGAACGGGCAGTTCTCGTAGACCAACCTTTTCAAACCAAAGGTGATCGGATCCACCACGCCACGGATAGGTACGACGGCTGCGCAAGCCGTCGACATACAATTCGACCGCGTCGGTACCACGATGGCTGTCATGTCCGATGATCAACTTGTCGTCGCGCACAATGACGCTGACATACAATAACTGCTCCTCGGGACAATACCCCACCATGAACGCGCAGCTCAGATCAGGGCTGGTCGAAAAGTCAGCCCCTTCCCAGCTTTTGGCGCCGTTCGCAAGAATCTTAAAGAACGCATGCCGTGGCATCGTCGACGGCCAGTCATCCAAGTTTCCGTCGATGGCAATTCCACGGAGCACTGGCGCATGGACCACGGATTCAAGAAGCGGCTTGTCGTTGGGCAGAAACATCCCGCGAATATTTTGATCGGCCGGCGCAGGATTTACCTTCGCACGCAACGATCTGTCGCTTGAATCCGAAGCTACAACTTTCGGGCTGTGACTCAGCAATGAGTTTGCCGCGCCAGGAAGCAGTAAGGCGGCAAACACCGAGGCGGCCAAAAAGTAGTGCAACTGAATCCGACGGCGGAATGAGGTCGCGTGGGTCGTGATGTGCTCCAGGCGATTCGCCAGGAGCCGAAATGATCCGATTGCCGCCACGCCAACCGGCTCCCATTGGGGTCGACCGGCACGAAATCGTTCGGACAATTCGGCAATTTTGACAAGGCAGTTCGCATAACGGAGCGGATCGTATCCCATGAGTGTGATCACCATTTCATCACACGATCGCTCACGCTCGCGTCGCGTTTCGAAATTCGCCCACCAAACCAGAGGATGAAACCACCAGAGTGCCTGGACGAACAACTGAATTCGTCCCGCGAGCGGATCTGCCCGGCGAACATGGACGAGTTCGTGCGCCAAAATTGGCTCAAGATCAACTTCCGTATCCAGATTCAGCAACATTTCGGGAAGCACGATCGTCGGTCGGAGAAATCCGAAAACGGCTGGTACCGTTGGAACTGACGTGAAAACGACGCGAGGGATTCGCCATAAAGAGAGTCTGGCCGCCAGCTCCCTGACTTGCTTCTCTACCTGAGCCGTCTCTGGACCACTTTGCAATTCGCGGCGAAACTGGCTCCATTTCCAAATGAGACTGCCGACAATCGCAAGGACTCCCATAAGCCAAATGACGACCGTGGCGACGACGAACAGACCCAGGGCGCGATTTGATCGGACAACCTTGGCCGGAAACACCCGCGGGAAGGCGGCGTCAGGTGTCGCGGACAACTCTGATCCAGTTGATCGCACTCCGAAAGTTGCATGATCGATGTGGTTCAACTCGCTCGGCACCGATGAGCGTCCAGAATCGAACGAAGCCCGCTTCTTAGTCATCTCCGCAGATGTTGACGAAGAAACGGGCGAATTGGAAAAGTACGGTATCCAAGAAAACAGCCCCAGAGGACTATCTAAAATCGGCGGCGTGACACACTTCATCACGACGAGCATCCACAACAGATAGGCCAGTTGCGGCCGGTGGCGGGCCCAAAGTCGGACCACGAACCAGACCATGAAGATGGTCAGAGAAACTTGGCAGAATTGACACCACGCGAGCCGAGCCCAAGATGCGTCGAACATGCTATTCCGCTCCCGCTTCTTGCGATTTATCGAGCATCTTACGAAGTTGACGCAATTCATCCGGTGAAAGCCCTTGCTCTTGAATCACATGCTCTAAGAGCGGCAGAGCCTCACCACCAAACAGGCGGTTCACGAAATCGGCGACGGCGTCACGGATGACTTTCTGCGGACGTGTTCGCGGAGAGTAGACAATGCTGCGGTCGATCCGCTCGGCCTTGAGACAGCCTTTCGTTTCCAGTCGGCGGAGAAACGTCTGAATCGTTTTATACTCGACGCTACGAGTGGCTGAGAGGACCTCGCAAACGTCGCGCACGGTGGCCCGACCGAGATCCCACACGATTCGAGCCACTTCCATCTCTGCCTTGGAAAGGGCTGGTTTCGCCGCCACGTCTGACTCCTTATCACAACGAATATCGTACAAACGTAAGCCAAAATATTCTGACATCTCGAGGATGTCAATCCGCCTTTGCAGGGTGGCGAAAATTCTTCTGACGACTCATTCGAATTTCAAACGCGAGAGCTCAGAATGCGTTGTAAATCGACTTTGATCGTACACGAACTCTGATCACGGCCAGGAGAGTCGGCTCCGGCAAGACGGGGCTGCCGCGTCAATCTGGTCGCCCGCAGACGTCTGATCGAAGTGGGCATCGATCAGATTCGGTTAGATCGCATGTCAGACCCGACATGTTTTGGTCGATTCTGTCACGATCGATGACGACGTTGATCTGACCGAAATGGGGACACCACAACAATAGACATCCTGTCACGATTCGCAAGAATTGGAGAGAGTGACTCGAACGGAGTCATTGGAATTTGCTGTCGTCGAACTCGAGGCACAGACACATCATCGCTTGGACATAGAACTCGTAATCCACTCTTTCATGAGGTAGACCGGAAGCGAGATGGCGTTCATCACAGAGTTCTCGCAATGTACCTGTTCTTCAGGCGGGTAGTTTCCTCATGTCCTCGCCCCCTTTTTTACAGCAGACAGACTCAATAGGATTGACCATTGGATTTCGAATCCCGGTCTCTTGGTGGAGAGAATTGTGATTTCACAAACGGCAGAATATGCCCTGCGCGCTGCTGTATTTCTTGCAGACGACGATGACATTCCACGCACGAACCTTCAAATCGCGGCTGGTACCGAGGTTCCCGTCGGTTACCTCGCAAAGGTCATGCAATCGCTCAGTCGCGGCGGTATCGTGCTAGCGCAACGCGGACCCAACGGCGGCTTTTTGCTTCGAATTCCCGCCGATGAACTGACGGTTCTGCAAGTCATCAATGCCGTCGATCCGGTACAACGATTTCCCGAATGCCCATTGAAATTGGCTCACCACGGGAAAAATCTGTGTCCGCTGCATCGAAAGCTGGATGACACTGCCAAGCTGGTTGAAGAAAGTTTCGGTGATACGACGATTGCAGACTTGCTGAACGTGCCAGCCACGCGGAAACCGCTGTGCCGGTTTCCCTTGGTATAAGTGTCTCATTCGAAATAAGAAGCGCATCTGACAAAGCTGAGTCGTCGTCATCGTCTCGAATTGTCTGGCCGTCAATTGGAGTTCTGCTCGACTGCGATGGTCTGCGCGGTCGATTCTTGAAATGGCGGCTGTGCCGGACGTTGTGCTTTTCGCCCCTCTGCGACCCGAGCATCGTCGGGCAGTCGGGTCATCCACTTCACCAGGATGTCCATTTCTAAGGTACTCAACAAATTAAATTCGGGATGAGTTTGATCCAAGGAAAACGAAGGCATGCGATCGTTTCGATCGCCGTAAAATCGGGGGCTGCTCGGATTCGAGATCAGGCCGACTAACCATTCTCTCGATGCATACCCGGTCAGGTCCGGTGCGGAACCGAGTGATCCCTGATTGCCAAACTTATGGCAATCGGTGCATTTTAGTTCACCAACAAGTAACTCGCGCCCCCGTTGAGCATCTGATGATTGATAGGGTTCATGCCCCGCTTCGGCCGCCAGTGCCGTGGCGACGGCCATCAACTTATTCTGCAACGCAGGACGATCGTTCTCGGCGAAGAGACTTCGGATGTGTTCCGTCATTTCGTTGTTTTTGAACGCGGTATTTCCGAAATAATTGCTCCCTGAAATCTGATCAACATCGAAAAATCCCATGATCCACTTCGTTGAACCAATCCCGTAGAGATTCGGCGCAGTGGATTCTGCCACCGCCGTACCCTGATCACCGGCGTCCGCCATCGCGTGGCAACTTGCACAATGTCGCGCAAACAATCTCGGCCCCTGTGTCAGAGGATCATGCCGCAGGAGTTCGATCGCCCCATTCGAACCGATGGCTTCCGAACGCGCCAATTCGCGGGCACGCTCGGACATTTGTTCAAATGCGACGACACTCGCTTGATATTCACGGTCGTTCCAATCGTTGCTGAACGACAGAAACGTCAGACTACCCCATCCGGTCGCAAACGCCGCCACGAAAAACAGCCGGCACAAACGCTCAGCGCGTGGCGGAAGCAATCGATCGAGAATCGGCATGATCATGAACGCCGCCAGAAAAACAGCGGGGACCACATGCGTCGCAATGAATTCCGTATCGCCGGTAAAATACCTGCGAAGTTCAAACAGCCATCGGAAATACCATTCGGGACGTGGAGAAAACGGCAAGTCCGGGTCTGCCGGCGCGGGCAGAGGCGCGCCCCACTGCCATGAGATCCCGGAAATAGCACCGACAACAAGTAGCAAAGCGGTCAAATTGCGAACCGACTGATACGGCCAGTAAGGCAATAGCGGCGCTGAGATCGACAGATCACTGGCAAAATTTCTCCGATAAGAATTGTGCTTGATGACCTGATGCAAATGGACAAAACACAAACCGCTGACGAGTAGCGGCAGCAGCCCCACGTGCAGAAAATAAAGGCGCGTCAGTGTCAGATTGCCGACATCGTCCCCGCCGAAGAGAATGCGTTGAAACCAGGGGCCGACGACCGGAGTCGCGGCGAGGATATTGCCTTCTACTTGAATCTGGGCAATCCCTTTTTGTGTCGCTGCAAGCGGATTGCCAGTGATCGTCCAGACCAAGATTAACGGAAACAACAGCAATCCTGTGATCCATACGAGCTCTCGAGGCGCTCGATAGGCGCGAATGATGATGACTCGGACAATGTGAATGCCAAACAAAATAATCAGGGCGTGTGAGGAGTAATGGTGCACCCCTCGCAAGAATCGTCCCGCGGACGATTGATCGATAAAATTGACGCTGGCCCAAGCGCTCGCCATGGACGGGCTATACGTGGACATGAGCAACAGGCCTGTGACGCATTCAATGACTAATAGCCACAGGAGACAGCTTGCACTGGTGTATGACCAACTGGGACCGTCAGGTAACACCCGCTGACAAAGGATTGCCAGATAGTGCCGGTAGTTGACCCGTCGATCAAGCCAGTCTAGCAAAGCGTATTTTTCAACAGTTCTCGGCGGATTAACTTCGGACGACACGTTGTTTTGATCCGATCTGAAATGTTTCGAATTTGACTTCAACCCAGGCGTCTTCACTTGAAGAGTCGCACACAACGCGGCACGCCAAAGGATCCATATCACGTGGCGCGTGGTTCGCTTCTTGAGACACCGGGTCGTTCTGACGTTCTCCGTTCAGGTCAAAAGTCGCCCGATGGCAGGGACAGACGAATTTCTGACTCGAAGGCTGCATCTGGATCTGACATCCCATATGGGGACAGACACTGCTGAAGGCATGTACCTCAGTTTCCGCAGCACCCGATGCGGCAGGACGCCGAATCAGCCATACGCGTCCCAGAACTTGTTGGTCGCTTTGTACCCAGGCATCTTGCTTACTACCGAGGACGGGTACCATGACTGGCCGACCAACGGATAGATCTTGCAAACGTTTCAGCCTGCGAAAATCCGACTCCGGCTCTGTCACTGACGGAGCTTTGCCAGACAAGTATCGGATTCCGGGTAGGCCAATGATTGCAGCGATCGTTGTCGCCATTCCACGACTTAACCACTGCAATAGCTCACGACGATTCATGAGGATCTTTCCAGGCGGGAAGGTGAGGCAGGATGCTTCGGACGGTTGGAAATCGACGGAGGGCACATGCGATGTACGACGCGATGATTGTCAGGCGGGACGAGCGGTGAGCGAGGACACTCGAAGACACGGATGCCCAACTCAAGCGACAGTCGAATTCAGGTAAGCAGTTTCGCCAAGGGCGTCCAACAGTGCGTCGTCCAGCCTCTGTGTGGTGGCGTCTGCCTGATGGCGTTTCAGATGTTGACGAAACGCCGTTGAGATGGAAACGCCAAGTCCATTGGCCCATTCCGGCGCGTCCGAGGCAATGACACACCGGCCGAGACAATCGAGAGGACGCACACACGTACATGCGCATTGTCCATCTTCGAGTCGCATCGGACAACGCTCTTCTCGAAGACGGGATTGCTGTAAAACGCGATGAATTTCGTCGGCTCCTTGTCGCCGAATCTCGTGAGCGATCGCACTCGCTTCGACTCTCGTGACCTGAGGAACAAAACCCGTCTCCGAGCAAGTCAAGCGAGTCTCATCCTCGGAAATCTCACATGCGAGAGAAGCTGTCGTTTGCAGTAACTCGGTGGTCGGCAACACCGTAACAGCAGGCCGAAAATTTCGGCGACGAGCGTCACCCGCGAACGATGGAGTCCGCGCGGTGAAATCAAAGAGCGCTAGGCCCATCAGCGAGGCAACGAGCAAGAGACACAAGGGTAAGCTCAACAGGACGAAAGCTGACATATCGTGACCCTCCGATGAACAGTTCCCACCCGTGAAACAGCCTTGGCCAACGGCCGATCGATCCTGCACTCGCCCAAAGCTGACCCACAAACAATATAACTGGATCTTTTTATCCATTATTGGATCGCAGGCGAGTCATGTCAACTGTTGCAAATGAGTGTCCGTCGTTTCGTGAGGGAAATCGTCCGCCTGAAGTCGCTCAAATGATTCTCACCAGCAGGAGGATATTTTCATGGTCTCGACGAGAGTTGGGGTCGAGGGAGAGGCTTCCCCGGCGTGGAGTGGGCGAATCGTTTCTGAGGCTGCTCGCAGTGAAACTGTGATCCACGGAGCATGAGGCCCTGAAAAACTTTGGTCGCTGGTTCGCAACTCAAGAACGAGAGTCTGATAGAGTGAGTCCATTCATGGGACGGGTGCCGCCTTGACTTGTATCCGTTCAAGAGACGACTCGTACCCGAAATGGCGAGAGTCTGACTGGGCCATCCTCATATAGAAAATCGTGGCGTCGACACCATTGCATCAACGCCACGATTCATGTCACACATTTCGACGGCGGCTGCGCGACGGCAGTCCGTCCAGCGGATGTCTCACGTCACGGTCAGCTTGGCGACAGCCGTTACGCTGCTGAACGCGGTCGCCTGCCCGGTCGCGGCGATGTTGAATTTGGCACCTGCGGTTCCGGCCGTCTGATCCCAAGCACGGAATGTGACAGATGAGGTTGTCCCGGCGGCGCTATTCGGAACGAATCGCAAACGATCTGATGACCGTAACAAGAGCGCCGCGCTACCACTCACCGCCCCCACATCGACCCAGGTTTGGCCACCGTTCGTCGAGTACTGCCACTTTCCATTGCCGCTGCTGAGACCCACGATGGCGATCCCCTGCACGGCGTTTGAATCAACATCGGTCACCTTCCCCGCAATCAATGTCGAGACCAGATTGCCGCTGTTGGTCGCCTGGGTCCTCGTCAGATTGGTGAAGTTGTTTGCCCCCGTCAAACCCGGAGCATCATTGATCGATGTGACCGCAATGTTCGACGTCGCCAGCGCACTGCTGAAGGGCGTCACCAGCCCCGTCGATGTGATGTTCGTTTTCGTGCCTGTCGCCCCCGCGGTCTGGTCCCAGGCTCGGAATGTCACGGACGCAGCTGTTGGGCCAAGGCCGTTCGGCACGAATCGCAATCGATCTGTCGATCGAAGCAGCAACGCGGAAGTGCCGCTTACGGTCCCGACATCGCTCCATGTCTGCGATTGATCCAACTGATACTGCCATTTTCCATTTCCATTGGCCACGCCAACAACGGCAATCCCCTTCATGGAGCCCACATCGACATCCGTCACTTTACCGGCGATCAGCGACGAAACCAGACTGCCCCCATTAGCCGCCTGATCTTCGGTGATGTTCGAAAAGTTGACGGCACCACCGAGAACCGGCGCGTCGTTCACAGAAGTCACCGTCAAATTTGCCGTGGCCTGCACGCTGCTGTACGCGCGCGTGCCACCGGAACTCGTCGTGTTCACTTTTGTACCTGCGGTCCCGCTCGTTTGGTCCCAGGCCCTGAAAGTCACCGAAGCCGTTGTACCATTCGCTAGATTTGGCACGAAACGCAAACGATCTGACGATCGCAACAAGAGTGCCGAATCAACCGACACGCTGACAATGTCGGTCCACGTTGAACCGTTATTCAACGAATATTGCCACTTGCCACTGCTGTTGTTCAGGCCGGTCAATGCGACGCCTTGCAATGCCCCTGCATCGACATCGGTAATCTTGCCGGCGATCAATGCCGACACCTGGTTGCCTGAATTTGTAGCCTGATCCTCGGTAATCGTCGCGAACGCGTTCGCGCCTGTCAGTACGGGAGCATCATTCAGGGACGTGACGACCAGATTGGCGGTCACTTGCCCCTCACTGAATGCTGTGGTACCACCGACCGTCGAACTGTTGACCTTCGCCCCAGCAACGCCGCTGGTTTGATCCCAACCGCGGAATGTCAACGAGGCGGTTGTTCCATTCTTCTCATTGGGAACGAACCGGACGAGATCGTTCGATCGCAGTGGCAGCGACGAGGTTGCCGAGACGGCGCCCACGTTGGTCCATGTCGAGCCACCATTGATTGAGTACTGCCACGTCCCAGACCCGCTTGTCGTGCCTGTGAGCGCCAGGCCCGACAACGCCCCGGTATCAACGTCCGTCAGACGTCCCAGTAGTAGGTCCTGAACAAGATAGCCGCCGTTTGTCGTCTGGTCCTCTGTGATCGGTGCGACATTGATGTTTCCACTGGTCAGTACAGGAGCATGATTCACGGCCGAGACGGTAATATGTGACGTTGCCTGCTGGCTGCTATAGGTGCGCACTCCGCCACCGGGAGCTGTGGCATTAAATCGCGTGCCCGCTGCTCCGCTGGTTTGATCCCAAGCCAAGAACGTCAGCGATGCCGTCGTGGGATCATTCCCGTACGGGGCATACCGCAAACGGTCGGTCGGTCTCAGCAGCAGCGCAGAACTCGCAAACACGGTGTCGATGTTGGTCCACGATGTGCCATTATCCAATGAATACTGCCAGCCGCCCGTCCCATTCACGAATCCAACGATCGCAATCCCCTGTAGCGCAGCCGGATCAACGTCGGTGATTTTTCCCGCGATGAGCGTCGAAACCAAATTCCCCGCATTGGCAACATCATTCGTCGTGATCGGTGTGAAATCATTCGCGCCAGCAAGGACAGGAGCATCGTTCATCGACGTGACATTTAGATTGCCGTCGATTTGAACAGCACTGAATGCAGTTGCATCACCGTTGACCGTCGTATCAACCTTAATGCCCGCAGTTCCAATCGTCTGGTCCCAACCGCGGAAGGTCAGCGAGGCCGTTGTTCCATTCTTCCCGTTGGGCACCAGCCGGACGAAATCATTCGAGCGGAGCAGCAACGACGAACCTGGAGTGACGCTACCGACATTTGACCATGTTGTGCCGGCATTGGTCGAGAACTGCCACACCCCGGTGCCGCTTGTCAAATTCGTGACAGCGATACCCGAAAGTGCCCCTGCGTCGGGATCAGTGAGTCGACCAGAAACGAGATCGCCAACGCGATAACCTCCATTCGTCGTCTGATCTTCGGAAATTGTGCCAATCACGATATTTCCGCTCAACAAAACGGGAGCGTGATTCGCCGTCGTGGCGGCCGTTACCGCGATCTGAGCGGTTGCCTGTTCGTTGCTGTACGCCGTTGAGCCACCAGAGGCCGTTGTATTCTTCCTTGTACCGGCACTTCCGCTCGTTTGGTCCCAGGCGCGGAACGTGACCGACGCCGTTGTTGCGTCCGTTCCATAAGGAACATATCGCAGCCGGTCAGTCGACCGCAGTAGAAGCGAAGAACTGACGAACGCCGTCTCAAGATTGTTCCAGGACGAACCGTTGTCTAACGAGTATTGCCAACCGCCAGTCCCACTCGTAAAACCGGTCACGGCAATCCCCTGCAGTCGGTCCGGATCGACGTCAGACATGCGGCCCGAGATGAGTGTTGAAACGAGCTCGCCTGGATTGTTGACTGCCGTCGCAGAAATCGAAGTGAAATTGTTTGCCCCCGACAGCACAGGAGCATCGTTCATCGGCATGACGTTTAGGTTGGCGCTGACTTGAACGGCACTAAACGCGGTTGCGCCACTATTAACCGACGAATCGACTTTGACTCCGCTGGCGCCCGTCGTCTGATCCCAGCCTCGGAACGTGAAGGATGCGGCCGTGCCATTGATGGTATCAGGCACGAACCGAATCAGATCATTCGATCGCAGCAGCAACGATGCCCCCGCAGTGACGATGCCGACATTCGACCAGGTCGATCCGCTATTCGAAGAATACTGCCATGTCCCGGTGCCGCTGACAGAGCCGGTCAGTGCGATACCAGAGAGCGCACCAGAATCTGCATCCGTCAACCGCCCGAGCAGAATATCGCTGACTAAGTATCCACCGCTCGTTGTCTGGTCTTCGTAAATGGGCGAGAGGTTCACGTCAACGTTTTGCAGCACGGGCGCAGAGTTGATGGCTGCCACTGCGGCCGTCGCGGATAACATCGAGCGAGTTTCCAGAAGTTCGACTACCGCCGGGTGATTGTCCACCCAATGCGCCGATTGACGCCTTGGACGCGTGGATTTGACGAACGCCGACCGCAACCAAGTACGCACAACATGCCGAAGCATATTTCAGTTCTCCGAGCGACCAAAGAATCACTGAACTTAAATTTCGAACCGTCCGCATGCGCAGTGTACGCAGCGTAGACAACACGATTTAACGCTTCCTTAAGGTTTCCGCAAGCTCCGACTGTTGTCGTAATTGAAATCACATTTTGTGACATAAACAACGAGTTGCTATTGACACTAGCAACTGATAGCAACTTTCACTTAACAACCAATTGAAACAATGAGGCGGCAGGAACCGTGGCGTTCACAATGTCACAGCATCTTTGCACTAGTACAGCCAAAGTCCCGGCAATCTCAACAGGCCGTTAGTCGTTGCCGAAGCAAAAACATGACTATGATTGTTATTTGTTTGCCGATGCGGAACGAACTGAACGCGACTCGATCTGTGAAGCCAGGACGGCTGTGTCCACGACACAGCATGCGAGATCTCCTGTCAGTCGATCCAAGCGGCAGGCGCACGGAGTCTGCGGTGCGTTGTAAATGGACTTCGATCGCGCGAGAATCTTGAACAGAGGCAGCGCAATCAGTCTCTGCTCAACCGTTGTTTCTGCACTGCCAGACTGTCGCGTCAGCCTGGTCTCACGTTGAATTCTGATCGAAACGCTCATCAACCAGATTCGATAAGGTCGCATGTCATGGATCGTCTGAAGAGTAAAGTTGCTGTCATTACTGGAGGCGGTGCGGGGATTGGTCGCGCCACGTGTGAACTTTTCGCGGAAGAAGGAGCCACGGTGGTAGTCGCGGAACGCGATGAAGCCTCGGGCCGCGAAGTCGCGCAGGGCATTGTGGGGCGCGGTGGACGGGCGTTGTTCGTACAGACCGACGTCGCCAACGAAGCCAGCATTCAGGCCATGGCGGCAGCGACCGAAAAAGCATTTGGCCGTATCGACATCCTTGTGAACAATGCCGCAGTGTTTGTCCTGAAAGGGATCGATGCCACGATGGAAGAATGGCGCGAGATCCTGGATGTCAACGTCGCAGGCCCCGCACTCTGTGCGAAACACTGCGTGCCGATCATGCGGCGTGGAGGCGGCGGCGCTATCGTGAATCTCGGCTCAATCTCAAGCGTGATCGCGCAACCGCAAATGGTCACGTACAATGCCACCAAGGCGGCCGTTGCCAATATGACGCGCTGCATGGCTCTGGATCTCGCCCCAGACAATATTCGTGTCAATGCCGTGGGCCCTGGTGCTGTCTGGACCCAGATTGTCGAACGACTCACTTCGGAAGCTGGCTTGGACCGTAAAGCCGCCGATGCGGATGCAGAATGGGGTGGCGCGCACCTCATAAAACGCATCGCAAATCCGCGTGAGATCGCCTATCCGATCCTGTTCCTCGCCTCTGACGAAGCTTCGTTCGTGACAGGTTCACTGCTGATGGCAGACGGCGGATACACTGCCCGGTAGCCACAATCAAGATTGATGATTCGGCCACCTGAAACAAAAACACGGGCGAGAGACGATGATTTGGTAACGTCTTGCCCGTGCTCTTGCTGGACCGGGATTGATGAACGACCAACTCTTATTTCGCGCCCAAGATCGGGTGTGCCTCGGTCGTCGCTACGTCCTTCTTTGGTGTGGTGGTTTTCGGAGGGATTCGAAATTCGTTCTCACCCTTCAGTAAGCCAAACGCTTTCAGCAGTTGAAGACTGGGCAGTGCCTGCTCCATCGCGGTCCCGCCATTGGGGTCCATAGCCTCGGGCGAAAGAATCACCGTGTCCGGAACTTTCAGTTTCTTCAAGGCGCTCGTAACCGCCTCCATTTCCTGAACCTGGATTTCTCCCAACCCCCGATCACGATCGGATATGGCGCCGGCAATCTCAATCTGCTGTTCGCGAGCCTTCGCACCAATCTCGGCAGCCAGTTTGTCATTCTCGGCGATTTGCGATTTGATTTCGGCAATCTTTTCCTGTGTTTCCTGAAACTTCTTTTTGACGATCGCAATCAGTGCTTTCGTCTCGGCTTCAACACGCAGCGTCTCTTTGATCGTGAGTTCTTTCTCTTGCGTCGCTTCCGCCTGAATTCGCTTTTCAGCTCGATCCTTCTCCGCAGTCCACTGCTCTTCAGCGATTTCTCTCTCCCCCTGAGCGACTCGTTTAAATCGTTCCTGCACATTCTGAATCGTGGCGGCTTTTGACTGTTCGGCCTGCAAATACAACTGCTTCTTCGCACCAAATTTCTTCACCGTCTCAGCATCGTATTCGGTATCGAGAATCGAAAACTGCAAGACTTTCATTCCGTACTGCTCTAGTGGCGATGGAGACGAGATCACGGCAAGTCCCGTCTTTGGATCGCGCACGATTTCAGCGGCCATGACCGTCTCGGATGCGGTAATCGATCGCTCTTCAAGCACACTGCCAATCGCGGGCCGAGCGGTCGAACCGCTCACCGCAACGACAGGTTTTTCAAGATTCCCCTCGAGCGTGTGTTCATCGCTTTTCTTCATCGCTTGCAGCAGCGAAGAAACACTCGAATTCGTCTTAATTTCGACCGGCTTCATTGCAAACATGCCGTCACGCAACTGCGAATACACCTCGTGCCAGAACTCCCCCTTCCGAGCGGACTGGTTTTCTGTGGAACTCATGATCGGCCCCGTTTGCTGCACGATGTTGCGAACGGCGGAACGAATCGCATTCTGAGCGTTGGCAATGTTACCCGTGAACTGCCGGTGGAACTCACGCTGCTTCTGAACCATGCGTTCCATCAACTCGGAATTGCTTTCATCGTCTTCCGATGGGCAAGGGGTGGTCACCCGCACGACCCACGAAATATCCGCGGTACCGCCGTCATTAAACCAGGCCTTCACCGAATCATCGCCCGGCGATTCTGGACGAGAATCCTTTGTCGCATAGACACTGATCATACGTGGATACGTCGTGATTCGTGCGAAGTATGTCGGATACCAACCCGGTCGATTACGGATTTCGACGCGCCCATTCGGGTACTGCAAAACCTGCCAATGGTCCGCCTGGTTCTTGGAAAAGCAAGTGCCGAATAAAACGAATAGAACCGTCACACCGAATCCCGCCGCAATCACACTTCGGCTCATTAACTTTTTGTTCATGGGAGATCGATCCCTTCTTAAGTGTTTTGATGACTTGAGCGTTGGAGAAGACCGTCATTGGCCTCAGCCATCGGCCGAGTACAAACGTCTCAGCGTCGATGCATCATTCACGCCGGAACTACCGGGCCCGCTCAGTCCCATCCTGTTGTTTCAACTGTTGAAGCATGATCAGGTTCATCAAGGTCTCGGTCGTGGACGATGAGGTCTCTCCAGAGCCGGACTTCTTCTCGCTTAGGATCACCGTCTTTGGCGAAGGAATCTCGGAGATCGATTTCGCAATCGCCATGTTGCGATGCATCCGCATCTCGGCCAGCATCTTTTCACGCTCTGACAACGCACCGCCCTGATCCAGCTTCGCACGTGTCGCTTCGCTTAACGAGATCAGCGACTTCGCTTCCGCTTCGGCGATCTTCACGGCAATTTTTGACGTCTCAAGTTCCGTTGTCACCTGCTTCAGATTTTCGCCAGCAATCGAGACCGCCTGTTCGGCGATCGTGACTTGCTCTCGCTGATTGATTCGCTTCACATCCAGGTCTTTCTGGGCATTGACCAGGATCCCTTTCTTCGTTTTCTGCTGTTCCGCTTCGACGTTCGCGACGGCCAGGCGGCCTTTTTCGACGACTTCCTGCAGCTTTTGATGCTCTTTCTCGACACCGGCCTTCGCTTCCTCAGCGAGTTGGTATGAGTTTCTTTTTGCGTTGATCTGCGACTCGGTGTCTCGGTCATAGACGGTATCCGTCTGGTTGTACTGGACGACCGTGATCCCGTATTCCGCCAAAGGTGACGTGGCCGAAAGAATGGGCTGACCGCTCGCATCTCGTTTGATACGAGTGACGTACTGCACGTCCTGGTCTTCGCCGAATCCGTCAATCTTGTCGCCACGCTCAATCTTCTGTTTGACTCGTTCCATCGAGTACAGCCCTTTGCTCAACTGATCCGAAACGACCTGGTAGAACTCGGCCTTCCGTTGCGATTGGTGTTCCGACCCCGACATCAGCGGGCCCGTATTCTTCAAGCAGTTGATCAGGTGGTGCCCGATCGCCTCTCGAATGGCCGATTCACCGCCTTCACCAAAATGGCGATGCAATGCAATCCGCTTCTCTCGCGTCACGGGCATCTGGAACTTCAGATGATTGGACATGAACCCCCAACCGCCATCATTGAACGTGACGCGAACGGACGTATCGCCTTTCCGCGACGAACCACTGCTGGCATCCCCGGACTTTGAAAGGTATGCGTCCACATAACGGGGATACGTAAAGACCTGGCCGAACGCCTGCACGTGAAACCCCGTGGTATCGACGACGGTGATGTCGCCATCGGGAAACTCCACGATCTGATAGTGCTCTTCATTGTTCCACTGAACAATCAGCGGGGCGCACATCGCACAGACCACAACCCCTAGCGTCGCGGCAAGATAGGGCAGCGATCGATCGAAGGACTGATACAACGACTTCTCTTTGGGTCCACTTTCTTCGAGTGTCATGTTCGTTTCCTCATTAAGCCGACGTGCCCGAGATCACCATTGATTGCGGACAGAATCGTTGCCTGAAATTGCACTGGCGATTGAATCCTTGATGCGGTCGATGCCCGCATGCCGGCGAATCAGGTGTCACCAGAACTTTTCATGTCATGCCGTACATTCATCGCACATCACATTTGCACATCACATCGTTGTGTCAGGTGCGGACGTACGCTCGCATTCAAGAATCAGAGTGATGGCCCTTTACTGACCGCAAAGGACAGGTCGTAAGTCAGCCTTAGAAATTACGCTGAAAAAGCGCTAGCGATCCGCTTCTGACACAATCGATTCGTGTTCAGAGGATTGTCCAAGGGTCGCTTCAATTCTGTGACGCAACAGCGAATCAAGTTTGTCATCCGCCAAATGCCGCTCAAGACGCTGTTTGGCGAGATGGAAATTTCGCAATGCCGTTTCTGCAGTTTCGTCTCCGACGATATCGGCAACGAATGCTTGCAGCGCGTTGCTTCGCCGGAAATAGCGAACAAGCATCATCCAGATCACGAGGATCAAGAGTCCAAACAAAAACATCAGATGAGGTGGAAAGAAACGTGGCACAGCCGCAATCCCGCTTCAAACACAGACATTTCAGGTGTAATCACAAGCAACCTAACGCGAACAATTTCCGTCGGATCAAAAAAATGCGAGATTCATGCAAGATTGCACATAGATAACACTTTCGTAACCTCATGACGTTCGAACAATCAGAATGGGACTGCTCAACAGACTGTTGAAGTCACGGGGACTGGCTCCGACCAGTTTAAAAAGCGCCATGACATCGTGAATGCCGAGGAGCCTGTCCCCCTTACTTCAACAGACTCTTAAGGCCCCGCATGACAGCGTCGATTCTTCAGACCCAACGGGCAACGCGGTGAAGGATTGTCGGCGAATCAGCAGAGCTCGAGCTTGCCTCAGTAATTGATTCAGGCAAGCCGAGACGAGAGCTCATTCCGCAAGTGCAATTTCAACAGCAATGTCGTCACCCTGCTTCGTTTCTCTTTTTCGGCCGTGGTCGTCGATCCCATTCTCGCCAACGCTATGCACGAGAAAGGAACCGCGTTCAGGGTCGCGGGTGTAACGGATCGGCGCACCGGAAAACGGGTCGATTGGAACCTGTGGCAAATTGTCCGGAACGAGAACGCGAAGATCAGTCGGAAATTGGCCATGCATGGCACGGTACTCGACGAGAGCGTAAGCGGTGCATGTGAGCTGATACCGAATCGACGTCAGCACTTGCGATCGTATTATTTGATCACACGCTGGCGATTGTAGATTGGAGCTTATCTTCGCCAGCATTGTCGACATCTGACCGCGCGGATAAATGATCAACGTGCCAAGATCAGCGAGCCGAAGTTTTGTTTCTTGGTCCAACGTCTTTCTGACCATGTCGATCGCACGACGCTGCGATGCCACATCTGGCTCTTTCATCGCCGACACGTACTTACTGAGCCCCTCGTTGACGGTCATCAAAAATGTATTCGGCTGCAAAGAGCGAAACCCCGCTTCGGCGGTCAGAAATTGAACTTGCATGGCATCGAGGATGGCAAATCGCTCTCCATGATTGACGAGTTCAATCGCGGACGGCATCGGCGAGAGTGACATGAGAAACTCGCGATACCGTCGCGACTGTTCCGCCGACAACTGGCCCGACCTGAGGATCACTTCGTCGGAAGCACAAGCGGCGGCAGAGTGTCCGTTCGCCAAAAATTGATGGTTCATCAAGGGATGCTGGGCCAAGAGCCGACTGAGCCGATGCATCGTCTGTGTGGCGAGCAGCGCGTCAGCCACGTTGTGATCCCGAAGGTGCCGTGTCACCAATAGCCTGAGCAATCGAGAAATCGGGCGAGTTGCTTGAGCCAAAGGATTCTGAATATCGATCAACGATCCCTCTTTTGGACGAACGATGGGATCAAAAAAACGATCTTTTCGAACCGCTTCCAGACATCGCTGCAATGCCTCGTCATTCGCAACCAACCATCGTTCCAGTTCGGGGTATTTAGAGGGTGACCAGGGAGTCATCGAAGCATCATCAAGGTCGTCACAGCGTGCGTTCTGTGCGATTGATTCGTATGGCGAAACGTTCTCCCGTGTTCGAAAGTAGGCTCCCTCTCGCGGTAACGGCTCGATTCCAAGCAGTTTGTAGTAGGTCGAGACCTCTGCGTCATCGAAGACGTTGTCGAAGATTTCGGGCCCCAGAATTCGCAACAGCAACACGGCGGCGTTGTCATCAGGGGTCAGGCCAGCGGAACATTCCGCGTTCAGCGCCGCCGCAAAATCCACGCTTCCATCGGAGCGAGCAGGCCCCGAGATCACCGTGGTTCGGGGCCCCGGCCGAATCCAGATCGGCCAAAATTGAACCGCGAACCACACCACAATCAGCAGGGTGGAAATTCGGTTGATCCACGTCTGAATCGGTCGATGTGCCCGTGGAGTGATCATTTTCGCCATCGACTTTCGAAGTAACACACTTGGCAATCCGACGCCAAACGATCGAAATTCATCAAAGGATCATCGAAATCACGTTCAGATTCCCCACTTTTGATCCAATCATGCCTTTCGATTTTTCGCCCGCTGATTTTCGCTCGCCGAGTCGCGGATTCAAATCGGTTGATTATAGTGTTCCGTACGAACGGGTTTCCCTCGGTTCATTGCCTGTTCAAGATCCATGAATACCCGCAGCATGTTGGGCATTCCGTCGCCCGCAATGCTTCCTCGACTCATCCAGGACAGATTGTTTTTCATGACGCAACTCAATCGTTCACGCCGTTCCTTTCTGAAGTCTTCAATCCTCATGGCGAGCGGCTCAGCACTCGCAGCGGGTCTGCGACAAGCGCAGGCGGCCGAGCCGGCAAGCCCCCTCATGGCTTACGTGGGAACATTCAGTTCCCCCTTGCGAGATACATTACCAACGCAAGTCGATCTTCCACCCGGAAACGGCAAAGGGATCCACCTATTCAAGATCGATCGGGAGACTGGAGCGACAACACCTGCCGGACTCTACGAACTCGAAACCAGCCCGAGTTGCCTGGCCGTCAACGCCGCCGGGACGCGAATTTACTCCGCCAACGAGACGGATCGTGTCGGCGAATCCAAGGAAGGAACCGTCAGTGCTTTCTCGGTGAATCGGGCGGACGGGCAACTCACGTTGCTGAATACCGTTCGTTCCGGTGGCGCTGGTCCAACCTATGTCAGCATTCATCCGTCCGGTCGGTATCTGTTTGTTGCCAATTACTTCGGCGGGTCCGTGTCAGTACTGCCGATCCTGGGTGATGGACGGCTCGGTGACGCGACGGACGTGAAACTCGACGCGGGCATGATCGGACCAACCAAAGCCAAGAACGCGCCTCCCGGCAGTTTCGCGTTCAGTGGTCACGATCGTACGCACGCCCACATGATCGAATCTGATCCATCAGGACGATTTGTCCTGCACGTGGATCTGGGAACAGACCAGATCCACGTCTGGAAGTTCGATGGTCAGAAGGGAAAACTGACGCCGAACGATCCCCCTGCCATTTCGCTGCCCCCGGGCGACGGACCGCGACATTTTCATTTCCATCCAAACGAACGATGGTTCTACTCCATTCAGGAAGAAGGCTCGACCGTCGCCCTGTTCGATTACGACGGTACAACAGGTCGCTTGACGCATCGACAGACGCTCTCCAGCCTTCCACCGGGCTTTGCAGGCAGTAATTTCTGCTCAGAAATTCTGGTTTCCGCGGACGGAAAATATGTCTACGCGGGCAATCGGCTTCACGACAGCATCGGCATTTTCTCCGTCGGCACGAACGGCGAATTGGCGTATGTGGGTGAGGAGTGGACTCGAGGAAACTACCCACGCAGCTTCAACTTCGATCCCACCGGACAGTTCCTGTACTGCTGTAATCAACGTGGCGACAATGTCGCCGTCTTTCAGGTAAACCACCAGACCGGCAGCCTGAAGTTCACGGGACACTACGCCGCCGTCGGCAATCCTTCGATTATTGTCTTTCTCGATCTCGCCAAAGTGAAATAAGGTGATCATTGGGCCGGCACGACAGTGCCATTCGTCCCCGATCCCGGTTTCAGATCCGACAATTTGACCGGTCATCGAGCATGGGCCACCCCGGCGGCTCCTGTGATGACCGGTCAGAACTCGCCCAGCTTGTCTCTTCAAGCTCAATTCATCGCGAACCCCACAGTCTGCAATCGAAGTCGGGCCGATCACTTCGTGCCACGAAAAAGGGGCGGCTTTTCGCCCTAGAGATTGCATCAAGAGCTACGCCCGCAGCTCAATCGAGCAATCGAGGACAGAATCGCGATGGCCCGATTCGTGAATGGCATCGACAGCGTGAAATCCGTCACTGCGTGAAAATCACGGGGAATTGCCGCGTCACGGAACATCGATTGCGGCACCGACTCATGTTGGTATCCGCTGGACGATTCACGTCCAGCCCATGACCGCTCGACATTTCTCCTATCAAGGAACAAACCATGAATCGCCTTTTTTTCAAAGTCGGATCGATGGCCCTGCTCGTCACGGGACTGACGGCACTGCCCCAGACCACTCAAGGTCAAGAAACGTCCGTACCAGTTCCAGCACGTGCCAACGAGAACGATCCGAACAGCGAGATCTACCGCGCGTCGGACATAATGGGACTGCCCATCAAGAATGATCAGGACCAGGAAATTGGGAAGATCAAAGATCTGGTCATCAACGGTTCGACGCGGGAAGTCCTGTACGCCGTCGTCGGGATGAATGACGCCAAGGAAAAAGACGCCGTCTATGTGATGCCATGGACGGCGTTCCAACCATCGTTCGGCCAAGGTAACGCGATCCAATACACCGTGCTGACGATTCCGCAGACGGTTTGGATTCAGGCCCCCTTTTGGACATCCTCGCAGTGGCGACAGATGCCCTACGCGCAATGGTCACCTCGAGTCAATCAGTACTACGAGTCACACATTCATACGAACACGGCCAGCAATTCGAAGTCGACAACCGTCCGAACCAATAAACCGGTTCTGAAGCACGATGATGAAGACAAGGCGCATTCATCGCCTGCGAAAGACAAGCCATCCGTGCAACCCTCAAAGAAAGACAATCCTCAACCGAAGAATGAATCAAACAATAAGCCCATTGATCCGCCGAAAACGAACGTCAAGCCAAATCCCAAGCAACCCGTCGACCCCAAAGCCTCTGCGAAGCCGGGAGTAAAAGAGGCGGAAGTGCCTGCGGCCAAGAATCCAAAGCTGCCCGCCCCGAAGAACCCTGATCCTGCTGGCCCCGAAACCGTCAAGCCAGCAGTACCGCGCGAGCCAAAAATCCCCGCTCCAACGCCCAAGTCGTAAGACGACTCAGTGCAACCTCCTGAGTGACGCAAACCGACACGCCCTCACCTTGAGAGGGGCGATTTGTAACCGTTCGCAACCCGAAGAGAGGGTGACAGACACAGTTTTCCGGTTCACTGGAATCTGCAGTGCATCGACTAGAGCAACCCTTCCCTTTACCGCTGGAAAATGAGCCAGTCCCCGGCCTGTGAACGGTTACGGGCGATTCTTCAGAGCGAAGCCACCACTGGCTTCGCTCTTTTTCGTTCGACGATCACTCCGTGCATCGCTCCTGTTACTCTCAGACGTCTCAATTCGAGAATTTTCTCACGCGAGCTTGATTCGATTCTCGAATTGAAACGCATTCCCATTCGAGCGCACCTCCCCTCGCAAACATTTTTGAGATTGGCACATCGATCAGCAGCGATTGTCCATGCCACGTTGGATACCCCTGTTTTTCAGGCCTTTTTCCAGCACACAGCATCGTCCACGGTTCCCGGCAACGCATGATCACACCCGATATTCGGCAGCAAAATTTGGGGGATTTCCGAGAGCGATTTCTCATACGGCTCACTGATTGCTTTTAACACCTTCGCGAACGCAATCAGTGGATTGCCTAGGACAGATCATCTTCTCGAAGGACGCAATCATGGGGTTTACGTTGCAGCGGCTCTCGAACAACGATCCTGTTACCAATCGAACACAATGGGCCGTCGTACTCGATCGCGAACACGTGATGTTTGTCGGTGACTATCAACAGTGCGAAGAGTGGCTCGACTATCACGAGCTACTGGAAACGACGTTTGACTCTCAGTCGCCCAAACCACCCGTGGATCAAGGAACCAAAGCGTTTCGTCGCTTCCGACGACTGGTGCAGGCGATTGCAGATTGGTGTCAGTCCCAAAGACTCCGCCTCGCGATGGAGGACGACTCATCGCTCAGATCCACTTCAGCAGAACCACCGCAAAAGCCCCAACTCCAGGGATTCACGTCGTTGGTTGCGTTTGCCTCGGACGAATCAGGACACGCAGGCGTCGGCGAAAGCGTGGCCGCGACCTTACTGGTCGGCCTGCTTTGGATCGGAACGACTCTGATCACGTTAGTTGTCCCTTGGACCGTCGCCGCGCATTGCAGCTCACTGCTGAAAACGGACGATCCTGGGCGAGCGAACTTCACTCGTGCGGTACGATCGCAACCGGTGTACCAGACCGATTCGATCGACATCGTCTGCGATCTCGCGACGACGGATCACTAGAGAGCATTTCATAACCGCCTCATTGTAATGAGCGCGCAGGCAAGATGAATCCATCCCGTAAATCGAGCCAGTGTGGTTTCGTAGCGGACGACAGTACGACGGAAATTATGGAACCAGCTATGGGTTCGCTCGACTACGAATCGTCGGCGATATCTGCGACAGGCACGCCCGTCTTGAGTGGGCGGCTTCTTACGGCTTTTACGATGCGGGCAAACCAACTCGATGCCGCGTTCGTTCAGTAATCGATTGCGAAGTGGATCACTATCCGCCGCACGGTCATAGATGAGATGTTCGGGGACTTGATGTGGAATCTGAAGCCGATCCAGCGTTGGCTCGATCAACTTCACTTCGTTGTGATTGGCACTGGTCAGATGGACGGCGAGAGGAGTTCCGTTCGAATCGACAACATCGACAATCTTGGTTCCCTTGCCACATTTCGTTTTGCCAACTCCGTCTCCCCCCTTTTGGCTCGTGCGAACCAAGCGTCCGCCGCAGCCTCCGACCAATCGATTTTGCCACGCTCCTGCAATTCGTGCAGGAGTTCGAACCAAAGTCCTTCGAAGATGCCCATTCGAGTCCATTCATCGAAGCGCCGCCAGCACGTGCTCGGGGATGGAAAGCACTTTGGTAACTTTGACCACTGGCAACCTGTAATAAGTACATACAAGATTCCCTCCAAACACGCGCGTGACGAGTGGAAAGGGCGCCCACCGCGAGGTTGCTCCTCGGGGGCGGGAATCAGGTGCGCGATGCGATCCCATTGTGCGTCAGTGAGATACGTATATCCGGCGAGATCAATCTTGCGTGTGACTGGCATGAGCGAAACTCCTTTCGCTCTGACTGGTACGCAGTTTCCTTGCCAATACGCGTTATGAAATGCTCTCTAATCTCGATTGGCGATGGATCGTGGAGAACGTGATCCGATCACGTCTGATCCGATTGACTTTTGAAGGGAGACGAGCGACCGCAGCCCCCATGCGTCGCTCAAGTGTGGCACACGAGACGACAATGACACTGCACAGGCTTCATAACAAAACGACTTCGAAAGCAGCGAGAGCTGCCGCAAGCCCATTAATTGGTTGCGTGCACGAAAGTCAAGTAGAAAGTGCATGCCGCGATTCGTCCCTCGCCGCTCCGTCGACCAGGTCGTCGAATCGAACGTCACGTCGAATTCGAATCACACTCGAACAGGCTCTTTGAAAACGCGAAGGCTCTATTCGTCGTCGTCGATGCCGCGATCAGGCTGTTCGCCTGGCGCGGAACATTCTGAATGACGATCGGATTGGCGATATTTTTTAAGCCAGCGGTAAAGAGTGGCCTTGCTGATTCCCAATTTCTTGGCGGATGCGGATACATTGCCACCCGTCTGCTGCAAGACCGCATAAACCAGATGGTGTGTCCACCGATCGATCTCTTTGGCACCATCGTTCGCTGTCGCCGACTGACATTCTGTGATGCGAGTTCCGATCTGCGACAAGAACGTCGACGTCAAATCAGGGACGCCAATCATGTCATGCTCGGACAGCACGACAAGACTTTCGATCCCCGACTTTAACTGGCGGATATTTCCCGGCCATTGCGCCGCGCGGAATCGCTCACGAACAGCTTCAGCCATTTCGCAATGCCGCCCGTATTTGTTGTTGAATTCTTGAAGGAACAAGTCGATCAAATGGTCAATGTCTGCTACGCGTGCTCGCAACGGCGGGATCTCGACTTGCACAACATTGAGGCGATAGAACAAGTCTTCCCGAAATCGCTTGCTCCGAATCGCCTGCTCCAGATCCCGATTTGTGGCTGCGACGACCCGGACATCGCACGTCAGCACGGTATGAGCACCAACAGGTTGAATTTCACCGTTCTGCAAAAACCTGAGCAGCTTTGCCTGAAGAGACAAATCGGCCTCGGCAATCTCATCCAGAAACAACGTTCCTCCGTCAGCACTGCGACAATACCCGAGCGAGGCATGTGAAGCCCCCGTGAATGCCCCCTTCTGATGACCAAAAAGAACGGTCTCTGCAAGATCCGTAGGAACAGCGGCCAGATTGAGACGAACAAAGGGCATGTGCGAACGAGCACTCTGCTCATGAATCGCCTGCGCAACCAGCTCTTTACCTGTCCCACTTTCCCCAATAATCAAGGCCGTCGCATCGGACATTGCCGTGCGGGCGACGATTCGGGCCACTGACTGCAAGCACCGCGACGTGAGAAGGAGTTCGAATGCCAAATGCTTCCGCGTCGCGATTGCGGCGGATTCCGTTCGGCGCGGTGAATCAATCATTTCCGTCAGTTCCTATCGGCAATCAACAAGCCAAACTCCCTCATTCCTATCAATAGAACATTTAGCTTAGAAACTGCCCTGCCGAAGACATTTTTTGGTAAATCTGTTCTTTATAAAGGAGAATTAACGGTAACGCATCGGATTCACGAAGTGAGGGCCATTCCGTACAGGAGGCAATCCATTCAGCGCAAGCGCCACCAAATGTTCACACTTTGAATGAGTGTGAGACACTCGTCGGGCCCTTTCTTACGACAATCGAGTTCAATCGGGCTCGCACCCAGATGGATGTGGCGAATTGGCAACATGACAGAAGAATCCAATCCGATGAATCTGAGCGGAGCCCATTGCCGTAATTTCATCAGTCGGACTGTCGCCGCTCGGCCTTCGAAGGTTCTCGAGCATCACCCGCAGCCTCGCTGGTCTGCTCGAACCCAATTCAGCAGCGTGTCAAATCAGATTTGACGCGGCACCCGTATCTCTAGCCCTCTGACGGTCGCGTAGCGTGATCATCGAACACGCCCAACTTGGCCGTATGAGTCACATCGACGTTGGCGGCATGCTCCCCGAGGCTAGATTCGTGGCTCAAATTCAGCGAAAATGAAATGGGCTATTCAACACGAAAGAGTCACGGTATACTCCGTGCGTAACCAATTCGCGAAGACGCTCTGTAGAGCTCGTTTCTTCTGTAGCGGTAGACGTGGCAAGTCAATCTCCATGTCCCGCCACTCACCTAACGACCCCAGCAGACTTTCAACGAGGTCGTGTTATTCCGCGAGTCATCATCGCGGATGATCGTGAGATATCAGCCTGTTGAGATCACGGGGACTGGCTCTGTACAGATTCGAAAGCGCCGTGAGATCGTGAGTACCAAGGTGCCTGTCCCCCCTTACTTCAACGAGTGGATAGTTAGGTGACTCCCTGTGCCCTGAACGGCCAGTCTTGGCTGAAAGTCGGCGATAGGTGGAGCGGCGTGAAGAACCGAATAGTTCAATGATGCGATGGATTGTGCCCAAAGTTATCAATCACAAGCTGGACTTGGGCAACCCGCAGTTCCCCTTCCATCGCAACACATTTTCCACGCACAGCACCTCGACTTCGCACCCTGACAATGCATTGACACTTCTTAAACGGAACGAAAACTCGTCTCTATGACACAAATCTACGTAGGGAATCTTCCCTTTACAGTCTCGGAACCCGATCTCATGGGGATGTTTGCACGCTACGGACGCGTCAGTTCGGTCCGAATGGCGACCGACAAATCGACCGGACGTCCCCGAGGTTTCGCGTTTGTCACCATGAATCGTATGGAAGACAGCGACGAAGCCATCGTGCGACTGAACGGATCTCATCTTTCTGGGCGCACCATTGTCGTGAACGAAGCTCGAGCGACTGATGGGCAGCGGTCAAACTCGGACAATCGAATTCAGGCAATGACTCGTTTGAATCTCCTCTAGAGGACCTCCACTCAAAAGCGGTAACGATTCGCAATCACAATCGTGTTGAATGAAAGATGAAATAACGGGGACCGGCTCCAGCGAGTCGTAACACGATAGACAACGTGTCCTGTCGCGGTGCCTGCCCCCCTTATTTCAACGACCGAATCTTCGGTTGAACTGAATCTGGAAGCGTGATGTCGCCGTTGTGGCAACATCGACAAGTAGTGTTCGTCGGGCAGACCGGTTTCTCGGCTTCCGCGGACGATTGGATCGGAGCTGGTCATGTCAACGAAATTGTATGTGGGAAATCTGTCGTACAACGCAACGAATCAAACGCTTGAGCAGATGTTTGCTCAACACGGCGAAGTGCGCTCGGCACAAATCGTCACCGACCGCGATACGGGCCGATCCAAGGGATTTGGCTTTGTCGAAATGGGCGATTCTCGCAGCGCCGAAGCCGCGATCAGCGCGCTGAACGGCCAAGAAGTCGATGGCCGGGCCTTGACGGTCAACGAAGCACGACCACGTGAAGATCGTGGCGGCGGAGGCGGAGGTGGTGGTGGACGTCGTCCTGGTGGATCAGGTGGATACGGCGGCGGCAGCGGTGGGTATGGCGGCGGAGGTGGTGGTGGTGGCGGTCGTCGCTACTAAACCCACATGACAGATCATTGTCGGGCCAATCATTGATCAATCGTCGAACCGCCGGTTTCTGATAAACCGGCGGTTCCGAAGATCTGCAGGGCGCACGGATCACGGATCACCGAACGTCGAGATCAAATACGCTTTTCTCATCTGGCATCGGTGTCGTACAGACGCCATTCGCGAATTCGAATGCATTCGCCTGCTGCGGGTAAGCCAACTTCAATCCGCTCTCTTTGTCAGCACTTCTCTGATTTTCGCTGCCAGCGATGTCATCGAGTAAGGTTTCTGCAAAAAGTTGACATGCTCGTTCTGAATCCCATGCCGGATCACGGCGTCGTCGGTATATCCAGACACGTACAGCACGCCCATTTGTGGATGCATCGCCTGCAACAATTCGGCCAAAATCCGACCGCCAACACCCGGCATGACGACATCCGTAATCAAAAGATGCACCGGGTTTTGATGCTGTGTCACGACACGTAGTGCTTCATCGGCATGCCTTGCTTCAAGAACCGTATAGCCTCGAGCCTGCAACGAGACTCTCGTCAGAGTCCGCACGGCATCATCGTCTTCCGCCACCAGAAGGGTTTCATTGCCGCTGGATGCGAACTCATGATTGACCTGTTCGACGGGCGTAGGCGACGCGGTTACCTCAGTGGGCAGGAAGATCCTGAACGTCGTTCCCGCGCCGACTTCGCTTTGAACGTCGATCATGCCACCGCACTGCTGCAGAATCCCATGAACCATCGGAAGGCCAAGTCCGGTCCCCTTCCCCTGTTCTTTTGTCGTAAAAAACGGTTCGAACAAGCGACTCTTCACGTCTTCAGAGATGCCCGATCCCGTATCCGTCACGGTCAGCATGACATAGTGGCCAGTACGGTCGCACTTGAGGGATTGAAAGCGAGCGTCTTCCAGGTTGACATCGCTTGTCATCACGGTGATTTTGCCACCGCAGGGCATTGCATCACGCGCATTGATGACGAGATTTAATAGGACTTGCTGCAACTGACCTGGATCAATTTTCACGTGACCTGCGATCGGTGAGAGAAAAGAATAGAGTTGCACATCCTCACCGACGATGTGCCGCAGCATATTCTCGGTTTCACGGACACAGACATTCAAATCAAGAACCTGCGGCGCGAACGCCTGTTTGCGACTGAACGCAAGAAGCTGACGAGTCATTCCCGCAGTCCGATCCGCGGCCAGATGCATCGCCTCAACGATCCTTCGTTTGGAATCTTCAGGCCGGATCAACGTGAGCAACAAATCAGTGGCACCGTGAATGAGCGTAAGCAGATTACTGAAGTCATGCGCAATCCCACCCGCCAATTGTCCGATCGCATCAATTTTCTGAACATGACGAACTTGTTCTTCCAGCGATCGCCGTTCGGTGACATCCGTCTGGACTCCGACAAAGTTCACCAACTGTTGGTTCTCGTCAAAGACCGCCGACAGTGCCAGATGGTTCCAGAACGACTTGCCATTTTTGCGATAGTTCACCAGCTCAACCGTGCAGCCCTGTCCCGCATGCACGGCCTCACGAATCCGAGCGACGGCAGCCGGATCAGTCAGCTCGCCCTGCAGCATTCGACAATTCTTACCGACTAATTCTTTGGCCGTGTACCCTGTCAGCCTTTCAAAACCGGGGCTCGCATAGATGATCGGATTATCATTTCTGCGGGGATCTGTGATGACGATGCCTTGTGACGCGGCGCGAATTGCCCGGTCGCGAAGCAAAAGCGCCTCCTCGTCACGCTTGCGATTGCTCTCTTCCCAAAGTTTATCGAGCGCGAACGAAACACTTGGTGTAATCTCGCTGATCGTGGTGACCAGATCGTCCGTGAAGAAACCGGGAGTGTCCGCATAGATCGTCAGCACAGCTGCAACCTGGTCATGTTCCTTGAGCGGAAATGCGGCCGACGCTCGAAAGCCCACCTGTCTGGCTCGTTCGTGCCAGGGCGCGGTCATGGACGACGCCAGGAAATCATTCACCACATAACAACGTCCGTTGACTGCCGCACGTCCTGTCGGACCGTGCGACCTGATGTCATCGTCACTCAAGGTAATGACGAGTTCGTCTAGATACCCGCCATCTTCACCGGCCATCGCGATTTTCCTGACCAGCCCACCGTCGGGGATTCCAACCCAGGCACATCGAAAACATCCCGTCTGAACGGCAATCTGACAGATTTCTTGAAACAGCTCCTCACGTGATCGGCATCGGCTTACAGCGTGATTCGTCCTGGAAAGCATCGCATAAAGATTATTGCGAACGCGCAAGCTCTCTTCAGTTCGTTTCTGATCGGTGATGTCCGTGACAACCACTCCGATTCCAATGATTTCCGAATGACGTCGAACGGGATAGAAGCTCATTGACCAATTGCGCAACTCGTGGCTGGTCGACGAAATCACGCCGCGAATGTCGTAGTTGACAATCGTTTCACCAGCCAACGCTCGAAAATAAAGCGGCTCGAGTGTCGGCCAAAGCGATGGCATAATTTCGGACACCCGCCGGCCAACCAAGAATGACACGGACCGTCCATTGATGGCGGCAAACGCGTCGTTGATACGAACATACCGAAAATCTCGATCAACAAACGAGAAACCCACTGGCGCGTTTTGAAACAGCGTTTCCAGTACGGAGAGTTGACTGTCGATTTCGATCAGACTGTCGAACATACAATGACATTCCTCTAACTGACAAACCTGGCTCCGGCGGAGTTGCACCGCTTACGGAATCCAGCGAACAGATCCAGGCGACAATCAAAACCGCAAAGAAGCCGGTTCCAGGCGCCATGGAAAAGCAGAGCTTCAGACGGGGCGACGTTGAGAACCTTCATCCCCGACAGACTGGCCGCGACGCCAGCACAATGCTCAGATGCCTAGGAGAACATGTCTCAGAACCAAAGCATCGGACGAACATCCTGCGGCGGTGCCAATAGGCAGCAGCCATCGCTCGAAAGTTGCGGAATTCTTGTGGAGTGTCCTGTGAATGTCAAGAACATTTGTTCAGACACTTCAGCGGCACGCGCGACGATCCCCTCCATTTGACAGCACTACACAGATCTTGTCTTATCGCATTCATAAAAAAGAACTTAGGACGGATCACCCGCGTCATCAAGCGAACTTTACTCAGGTTTTACCACCTGAAGAGAACCCATGATCTCAGGGTTTTCCTGAGGCGTCTTGAAAGCGAACGAATGAGTCGATGCGATCGGAATTTGAACCATTTGCATGCAGAAAACGTCGGCGACGGATCGTTTGAACGAACTGCGCACGTTGAACATAGCCATTTTCGCTCGCACGCTTGATCCGCTCACCTCATTTCCGCCGCCCCGGGCATACCAAGAGGCGAGTGGATTGGCACAAGCGCCAGGTTGTTCGTCTAATGGATTCCGCCGACGCACAGAATTCGCCGACGCAGAATCAATTTATTCGCGGGTGTTGGTTGGCTCGTCGGAGTGGTACAGCCGGGTATTTGATTGACCAGAAGCAATCCGATTCAGAGGGGCCCAATCGATGCATGCAACCCTGGAGCAGCTACCTCCTTCACTAACAGCACTGTGTTTCGCCGCCGCCACGATCGTAGGATGGCGCATTGGCTGGTGGTCAGGCAGACGAGTGCTGACCGATCTTGGCGAGGACCCTGGAAACAAATTTACGGACTCCAGTCTGGCGCTTCTGGGACTGCTGCTGGGCTTCACCTTTTCCATGTCACTATCCCGGCACGACCAGCGCCGGCTGATGGTCGTCACCGAGAGCAACGCGATTGGCGACTTCTACACCTGCGCAAGCTTGCTGACAGACCCAGGCCGAACCGCACTGCAGACAGTCATTCGCGATTACGCCAAAGCAAAGCTCGCCGTCACACACGGTCCCATTTCCAAAACCGAACTCGATCTGGCAATCACACATTTTACCGAACTGCAGGGGCGAATGACGGAACTTGTCCGCAACGCCATTTCAGAAGGAACCCCCATCGTTGTCCCGCTGACAAACACCTTGAATGATGTTTCGAGCAGCGGTGCCGCCCGACTCGCCGCGTATCACGATCGACTTCCTGCAATTATCGTATTGTTGCTGTTCATGACGTCTGTCGTACCGGCCTTCTTGATGGGACAGCAACAGGGCGCGTTACCGAAGGTTCATATCACCGGAACATTGAGTTTCGTGTTTCTGGTCACGGCCGTAACTTATGTCACGCTCGATTTGAATCAGCCAGGCAAAGGCTCGATCCGAGTCAGTCAGGAACCCATGGAGCGTTTGATCGCATCCATCTCCCAATAAGGGAGCCCCCCGGAATCGCCCTTGAGTCGCATTGTTCTTATCTGATGGCCAACCGGGCAATTCTGCCTGGCACCACTCTGATGGCACAGGCAATCAAGCTCAAGCCATCAGAATTCGCGTCCGCGAAGTCGCCGATGTCAGAACCGCATCAGGTGCGCATCAATGACTGCGCGTCCGAATCACGAGTGAGTGGGATCGCGATCACTCATAGTCTTGTTCCGGTTCCGCCCACACTCGGGCGTCTCCATCGTCGTCAATTTCGACGTGAATTGTGCTGGACCGACAGCAGACAGGACAATCTTCGACGTACGTTTGATGGGCGCCTTCGGTCAAATCGAGCGGAATGACGATTTCCTCGCCACATGCGTCGCAAACGTAACTGGCATCCTTTTGCGACGGCGCATTTTGCGTTCGCGTCGATTTCGCAGGCCGCGTAGCGCCATCACCCAGCCACGGCAGACGCTCACCCGCCCCCAAAAGTTCGCACGCCCACAGCATCACGGACAGCGGCGATTCATCCGCGAGACGATGATCACAACCAACTTCAATCAGCGCCTCGGCTGGCAGCCCGCTTTTCTCAATCAACTCTTCACTTTCGCGAAATGGCACCACATCATCTTTACGGCTGTGCAAAATAATGGAGTTCGACTTGAGCGTCCTGGCGGCTCCCCATCTCTTCCACGCGGGACACAAGAGCACCAGAGGCGTATCCCCCGATGCAATGTTGATCGCCACGGCACCACCCCGAGACGATCCAACCACGACGCGCGGCTGATGTTTCTCAAACTCAACCTGCGCCTGCAACACCGCTGCATCGAAATCGTCATCGTCGAGAGCTGGCACAATCACTTCGTGTCCATGCTGAGCCAGATACGTGGGCTTGACACCACCAGGCACCGAGTGCCATCCATGCAAGAAGAGAACTTTCATCAAATCACCGCAACCAATGTAGGCGAAGAACTGAATGGAACACCACGTTCGCGATTTCGTCGTTTCGAGTTGGGTCGACGCATGAGTTCAACGCTGAAAAATGGGTAACAGTTGATAGGGCGGCGTCAACGCAAGGATCGCCAGCGAGGACGAATAGGCATTTCCATAACGATCGGTGTCTCCGAATTCACGATCCCATCCCCCATCAGCACGCTGGTGCTTGGCCAGTGTCGCAAGCACGGGTGGATAATAGCGGTTCCAGTAGCGGCCGCCGAGCTGAAACATGGCCTGGCTGCAATAGTAGGCACTATAGAAATACCGATCATGTCCGCTTCGAGATCGATTGAATTGCTCGAAGGATTGCTCAAGCAGCCAATCACCGGCATCCCGAGCCATTTCCGTTTCGTATTCGCCGGCGAGCGACAGTGCCAGAATTCCACAGCCAGTCAGTCCGCGACTAAACGTTTGCTGATCACGATAAGAAAAGGTATGCCCCTTTGCATCGTAACAGGATTTGACATAGCGCATCGCATCCAGTGCACAGTCGGCGGGCACATCAAATCCCGCGTTCTTGGCAGAGCGAAAGAATAGCAAATGGCAGGACGTGATCGGCAGATCCAAGCCCGGGTGGCTGCGTGAAGGAATCAAATAGTCGAATCCCCCCGTCACTTTACCCAACACGCTCGTTTGGGATTGCCGGGCCTGAGAGAACGCCAATCCTTTGACAATCGCTTTCCGCACGGATTCGTTCTGAAAGCTGCCCGTCGTGCCGTAAAGTTCGCTCAACATCAATCCGCAGATCCCGTGATTGTACATGGCGACATGCGAAACACCGTGCGACGTCAGCGTGGCTTCGACTGGCTGATTCGTGAATAAACCATCCTGGCGCTGAACCGAAAGGATGTACTCGACGGCCAACTGCAAATGCCGACCGTAAGGCCCCTCGTTCGGAAGATGGCCGCGCGACAAAAATGCCAAGATGCACAGACCGGTAACACCGGGCTTCGCATGCGGCAATGTCGGGAACGAACCGTCGGCTTCTTGCTGCGTTGCCAGATACTTCAGGCCGTTGTCGACGGTCAGATCGAGCTGCGTCCACTGCGGTGGGGACAATACGCGTCCTGAAGTCTCACTGCGGGCGCGACGAAGAAACTCCACAGCGCGAGGCTCTTCTGACCTCGCCTGTCCTGCCATGACGCACCACAGGATGATTAAGGCCACCATTCGAAAATCGGATCTTGGCCCGACGAATGATGCACTCGCGCCGTCATGCGATTGTCGTTCCACGAATGGTGTCGTTTCGACTAACTGATCCGTGATCATTTTCATGATGTGCCCATTCCGTTTCGCAGATCGGTCGGAGCGATGATACTCCATCAACTTTCCGCCACAAAGAACGTTCTACGATCACACGACATTTCGCTTTGGCCGAATTTTACCAATCCAACATTCTCATGGCGGACTAGCGGTTTTGTCATCGCGGTCGCCGCACGCATTTCGGCACTTGCTGCATTATTTTCCTTGGGATAACCTGCCTCCATCGGTTTGGTATCTACAGAACGAACTGTGTCACTCCGCCGAATCCATCAGAATTTCTTCCGCGGC
This sequence comes from Schlesneria paludicola DSM 18645, assembly GCF_000255655.1. Taxonomy (NCBI): domain Bacteria; kingdom Pseudomonadati; phylum Planctomycetota; class Planctomycetia; order Planctomycetales; family Planctomycetaceae; genus Schlesneria; species Schlesneria paludicola. The sequence goes on from NZ_JH636434.1 coordinate 2,205,473, forward strand.
TTCGAGATATCCCCAACCCTCGTTCCGTTTTTGAATGAATCACACTAACGCATGTTGAAAGCCTGATTGCGCTATGCATTCCGCGACGCTCGTTGTTGAACACTACTTGTCGGGATGCCGCGTCGACACGTTTCTGGCCAAGCATTTTCGTAGCTACACCCCCTGGCGAATGCATCGGATGGTGCGGGCCGGCCTGGTAACCGTCGAGGGATCCGTTGCCGCCCCCGATCGGCGCGTGTTTACTGACGAATCCGTGTCGATCCAACTGCTTGAACCGCCCGACAATTTGATGCCGGCCGAGGAGATCACGTTTGGAATCGTGTTCGAAGACCAGTGGCTACTGATTGTCAATAAGCCTGCAGGACTGATTATCCATCCAACGGGTCAGAATCCATCAGGAACCTTAACCAACGCCGTTCAGTTCTATCTTGACCAGAAATCGTCGTTTCCTGGTGAATTCAAGCCGGGAATCGTCCACCGCCTGGATCGTGACACGAGTGGCGTGGTGGCTCTCGCCAAGGATCATCTCTCCCATCGATTGCTTTCGATGCAGTTCCAACGCGAACGCATCTCAAAATCGTATTTCGCTCTCGTGGATGGCGTCGTGAAGTCGGACTCGGGGACAATTGATCTGCCAATTGGCCGTGCCTGCAGCGGGGCAAGTGCCCTGATGACCTGCCAGGCAGACGCGGTCGACGCGAAGGCTTCGAAAACCAACTACGAAGTCGTCGAGCGATTTCCGCGTCACACTCTGGTCAAGGCGAAACCACGAACAGGGCGCCTCCATCAAATTCGGGTTCATTTCTCAACCATTGGGCACCCCGTGGTCGGAGATGATTTTTACGGACTGCTGGGGGAACTGAAACCGGACCGAGACCGGTCACTGGTGGGAACGGAAGCAGCCCCGCCGATTTCACCGTTTATTGGACGGCAGGCCTTGCATGCGGCAGAAATCTCATTTGCCCATCCGATGACCTCGGAATGGCACACCTTTTCTGCGCCACTGCCAGCGGACATGGAACAGGCTATTGAACTCGTCAGAGCACTTTGAACCGACGGGACGCCGGACACGCAAATCAACCGGCTGGCAACTTGAAATTGCGATTCGCCTTTCTGAAGCACGGCCATTTCGGTCATTTTTTTAATGATGCGAAGAGAAAGCGGGAGTTTTTTCAAGACCATACGCGTCTTGATGGAAGTCATTTCTCCAGGACCCCTTGAAATCGCCAAACTGACGGTTTTAACAAGTTTTCGAAATCGGTAGCCTCGACATTAACCCCCTCATCTGCTGAACTTACCTTGCCGACTGGGCTTTCCCGGTCTGCGACACCGCGTGGGACGTTGCGGTGTCTGGATTCCCAAAGGATGGCTTATGAATCGACATCACTCAATCGCTCGCGCGGCGATCCTGTGTATTGCTCTCTTGATTGCGGTACCCGCCAGCGGTCAGCCGCCCAAAAACAAGGCCGGTGACAAAGAGAAACCGCCCGAACGGTTGATCTATCTGCCCTACAAGAACCTGAAAACGCTCTTTGAAAAGCCCGATGGTTCTGTGCTCGTCCCCTATGCCGACTACCTCAAATTGTGGGAAAAGGCGATTGAGAATGGGCCAGCACGTCCCAAACGTGCGCCCGTCGACGGCGTCATCTCATCGGCAACCTACACCGCAAAAGTGGAAAAGGATGTCGTCCAGATTTCGGCGACGCTGAACGTCCAGGTCTTGGAGAATGGCTGGGCCGAAATCCCCCTGCGATTTGGCGATGCCGCCATTGGAAAGCTGACTTCGGATACCGGAAAAGCACTGCTGCGAGGAACAGGCACCGGCACGTATTCGCTGTTGCTCCCACAACAAGGCGAGCACACAGTCCAATTGGAGCTGACCGCCCGAGTGCGAATTGCCCCCGAAGGAAAGAGCCTGGATCTCGAACTGCCATCTGTCGGAATTACGAATTTTGAGTTTTTGGTACCGGAAGCCGATCAGACGATTGAGCTGCAGCCGAAACTCGTCGTGCAGCCAGCCGAAGTCACCGGAAAACAGTCACGCATCAAAGCGAGCCTGGGGGCGACCGACAAAGTTTCTGTCCGCTGGCATCCACGCGTCGGGACCAAACCCGATATGGAGTTGCTGGCGAGCGTTACGTCGCAAACTCTGGTTACCGTTGAAGACGGCCTGATTCACACTGATGCTTGGCTGAACTACGACGTCTTGCGTGGCCAACTTGAAAAAATCAAACTCGTCGTCCCCAAGGAACACCGGATTCTGGACATCGCGTCCAACGCCAAGGTCAAAGCATGGCATGCGGTCGAGGAAGACCAGCGTCAGATCGTCAGTGTCGAACTGCTCGGTCGCGTTGAGGGTCACTTGAGCTTGGAAGTTCACACCGAACGCGCAGCGCCATCGGACGCGTTTGACGTGATCGGAATCAACGCCGACGGCGCATCAGGGATTCACGCAATGGACGTATTGCGAGAAAGCGGCACCATCGGGATCAAGGGCGGCAACGATGTGACGCTGACCGTTGACGAGCAACGCGGATTGCTGCGCATTGACGAGAACGAAATCGACGCCAAGCTGAAACGGCCTGGAGCCATCTATTTCAAGTACTACAGCCCCGCCGTCAATTTGCGCCTGACATCCAAGCCTGTCCAGCCGCGTCTGGTCGTCCAGAATTCATCGGTCCTGATCTTCCGAGACGAGCAACTGCGTCTTCGATCCAATGTCAACGTGAACGTCGACAAAGCAGGCGTGTTCGATCTGCAGTTCAAACTTCCGGAAGATCTGACAATCGAATCTGTGACGGGTGAGGGTATCAAGCAGTTCGATGTCTCGGCCGACAAGACAATGCTAACGGTCAGCTTGCGCGAAAAGACTCTAGGCACGGTTCACCTGACGATCACCGCCGCACGGACACTCGATCCTGCCGCCGAGAAATCAGATCAACGATTGCCGCTGCTCGAACCGTTGAATGCGGAGTTTGAAAACGGCAAGGTTCAGGTCTATGCACCTGAAGGCATCGAGGTCATTACAGACATTGAGAAACTTGTCGCCGTCCAGCCAGATCCCGCACCACAGGCTGAGATGATCGCCAACGCGCGTCTGGTCTCGTCCTGGGTTTATAACCGTCGCCCCGTTGAAATCCCGGTCCGAACGTCGCGCAAGGCGACCCGACTCACGGCAATGGTAGGGACGACAGCCGATGTCAAGCAGGGCCAAACTCAGGTCAAAACGGACTTGAACTATTTCATCGAATACGCGCCGCTCGACACCTTCCGTTTTGCGGTCCCGGAATCGCTCGCCGACCGGATTCAGATCACGTCGAAAGGCGACAGTGCCGCGCCGGGTATCAAGCAGAAAAGCCGCGCGACCACCGCCGTCGACGGCTGGGTTTCCTGGACCGTCGTCCTTCAGCGAGAAGTGATCGGTTCGCACGCATTCGAAATCACCTACGATCTGGTACCCACTGCAAGCGCAGACGCGAAAAGTGAAACAACGTCGGTTGACGTCGTTCGAGTTCTCGATCCCTTCGAGAAGAGTGATGCGGCACAGGGGCAACGCGAAGTCTCTGTCGCACGCGTCATTGGCGAACTGACCGTCTCGAAAGAGCGAGCACTTTCCGTGTCTGCAACCGTGAGCGGTGGCGACGCCGAAACAATCGACGTTCGCGAATTGCAGTTCCTTCCGCACGATGGATTTGTTGCCTTCCGATACTTCAAACAGCCAACGAAGCTGGAACTCTCTTCCAACAAGCACGACATTCAGTCGATGGTTGAAACGGTTGTCAGCAAGGCATTGGTCGAGATGGTTCTTGATCGAGCCGGCGTTTCGACGACACGCTGTCGGTACGTGCTGAAATCGAGCGAACGCCAGCGACTGCGCGTCGACCTGCCTGCCAATGTCGAAGTCCTGGGAGTGCTCGTCGATCGAAAACCCGTGGCACTCGAGAAATCGGGAGCGGCCGCCGACAAAGGTTGGGATTCCTTCTTTGTCAGTGTTGCGCGGACCAAGCCGTCCGATGAACCGTTCACCCTGTCCATCCTGTTTCGCCACGTGCTCAATCCAGTCCCATTTCAAAACGCGGGAGGCAGTCTGGCTCTCCGACTTCCGATTGTGGGCTCCGGAACCGGTGTCGCGGTTCAGCAAATGTATGCCAAGATCTGGGTACCGCCCGACTACTCGCTGGTCGGGGCTCCGAAAAACTTCAGTGTGCAAACACGTTCGCGATTGCGAGAACGGATGTTTGGCTCCTCAAGTCCTTCGTTTGGTGAGCCCAATCTCGATCAATGGATTGGCTACGACACCGGGGGCGTCTTCGAATTTCCCACCGAAGGCAAATGGTTCCAGTACATGAATCTGGGTGGCAGCAAACAGCTCGATGTCGCCTGGTGGCATCTTCCGTTCTACACCTGGATCGTCAGCGGTGCGTTTGTCTTGATGGGATTTGTCTTAAGAAAAACGTCGATTGAGAACAAGCTGACGCTAGTTGTCGTCGCTCTGTTCATCGCGTCGGCCTATGCACTTCGAAACTTTGACTTCGCACTCCATGGACTGCAAGTGGCCTCGTATGGCGTGGCAGCGATGATCGCAATCTGGTTGATTCATGATGTCTCTGTCTCAAACTGTTGCAAGGCCGCTGCCTCGGATCGTTTGATTCCTCCACCAGCGTCTCCCGAGCAGACACCCCCGGTCGAAACACCTCCTGCTGCGGATCAGTAAACGCGCGGACCGCGTGCGGATTCCCCCGCGTTCCCGTCAGAAATCAATCCTCGTTCACGAGGTGCTTCATGCTCCGACAACTGTTCCGATTTGATCTGATTCGATTTGGCTTATTTCTCGGCCTCGTGAGCACGCTTGTCGTCACAGAGGCGACAGCACAATCTCATGATCCCGTGACTGAGATCATGAATGCCCGCAAGATCTATGTACCAATTGAAGATCTTGAGGTTGTGATCGAGCGGGACAAGCAAGGCGTCATACTTCCACGCGCGCAATTCGACGCAATGCTGGCCGCCGCGAAGGAAAATCGAGAGAAGAACCCTGTCCCAACCGGTGAAGCGGTCTTGATCTCCAATGCGGAATACGCGGCAAAAATTGCGGGAGATCAGTTGCTGTTGAATGTCACGGCGGAATGGACTCAGTTCGACTCAGGCTGGCACGAAACACGTTTTCCCCTGCAGCGACTTTCCCTCGAGCAAGTCCAGATTGATGACGTGCCTGCGTTTGCCGGTCGGCACCCGGATGGATCGATCTCGTTGTTCACGAACGCGCGAGGAAAGCATCGCCTCAAGCTACAACTGTCCACCGAGCTCAATTCACAAGGCAGTGATCAGGTCGCGGCTTGCTCACTGATTCCATCGGCCAGTGCGGCACTCACATTGACGCTACCGGTGGGAAAGCGTCTGTTTCTTGGTGGATTGCAGTTGGAACGTCCCTCACCGCTTGATCAGGTGGCTGATTACCGTGTCGCCGTCGGAGGTATGAGTGGACTACAGCTTCGCATCACCGACCGCGCGACAGAAAATGCGGCCGATTCTTTGACCTTCGCAACGACGGGCTACGGACTGAACGTCGCCCCGGGCGAAGTCACCTGGCACGCGGTGACGACCATGCAACTGTTCGGAAAACCGGTCGATCGACTGACATTCGTCGTTCCAAACCAACTGGAAATTACCGAAGTCGAATCCACCGGACTTGAGGCATGGGCCCTTGCCGATGACCCCACTGCAGCGGGACACACCAGTATTTCTCTGACCTATGGTCAGGCATTTGAAGGAGCACGCAAGGTCTCGCTCAAAGGCGTGATGGCTGTTCCGGCGGGTTCTGCATGGGCCGTTCCACCGTTGAACATGAGCGGTGCGACGTCGCAGATTGGACAAATCACGATCCGACAGTCCGCAGGTGTTCGTACTCAAGTCACAGAAGCAGTCGGAGTGCGACGCGAAGCGGCCACTGCAGTCACGGCCAGTGAAGAAGTCACGCAATATAGCACCTGGCAGCCCGACTTCGTCCTGAGGCTGACAACCCAGCCCAAACAGCGCGAAGTCCAGTCAGCCGTCGCCACGGTCATCGATGTCAATTCGACAGGGCTTGAGATTCAGTCCGCCGTCACGCTGATGACACACTTCGCCCCGCTATTCGAAGTCGACATTCGACTTCCCTTCGAATGGCAAGTCGTGAGCGTCCAAAAAGGTGACCAAATGCTGCGATGGCAACTGATCAACCTGGAAGAGCCCGGTCAGACGCTGCTTCGAATCTTGCTCGACACGCCGCTGGCAACGGATTCGAGTGGCGAGTTCCGGCTCGCATTGAGGCGAGACGTCGAAGGCTGGCCCGTCGAGACGCAACCGGTCATTGTGACTTTGCCAGACTTATTTCTGCCTCAGTCCAGCTTAACCGAAGGAGCCGTGGTCATCCGCGGCGACGATGATCTGGAATTGGCCGCCTTCGACCTGCAAGGGATGGCCCCGCGACCATTGAAAGCGGCGTTCGAACGTCTTCGGTTCGAAACACAAGACGGACATATCAACGGCAAACTCAAAATCACTCGAAAGCCCTCACGAATCGCGGTCCAAACCATCACTGTCGGACGCATCGACCCTCAAACCACTCACGCCTTTTTACAGGCAGAAATTGAAGTGCAAGGGGGCGGCGTCCGGACGCTCAAAGTCGCCTTGCCAGAGGCAACCGGAACCGCGATCCGATTCGAATCACCAAGCGTGACAATTGTCGAGCAAAAATCCGCTGCCCCACAAAATGGCGAGCGCATCTGGACATTGCAATTTGATCAGCGGCTGCGCGGACAGTCCTTGTTGATTTGCGACATCGAGATGCCTCGCACGGAAGGGGGCGACTTTCGTTTTCCCCAGTGGAGGTTCGTCGAGGCCGACCGGCAGAACGGATACTTCGCGATTGAGGCAGGTGCCGAACAGCGGCTGACAATCACCGCGAATGAAGCGAGTGGAACGCCTCTTTTTGAAGTTGATCCACTCGAACTTCCCAGCACGTCGTACCGTGCGAAAGAACGCATCGTGGCGGTTTATCGCTCGGTCGCCCCTGGCGCCACGATGACAATCGGCGAGCAGAAACTTGGAAAATTGCCCGTGCCCTCGGCAGTTTGTCCATTGCTTGAAGTCGCCACAATTCTGGGTCGCACTGGAGAGCTTCAGCAGCGAGCGACATTCCACCTGAATGTCACGGGCGTGCAGGGGCTTCACGTTCTCTTTCCAGCAGGAACGACGTTATGGGCCACTCTGGTGGATGGACTTCCGGTCGAAGTCCGCCGCAACGGTGATGTCTATCTCGTTCCGCTCGTTGCGATCACGCCGCCAACGATGTCGAGCGATCATGCCACAGTCCCTTCCGCCCGCGAACGGCTCGTACAATTCTTTTATCGCTCGGAAGTGTCCGCGATTTCGTCGTTCGGCAAGATCGAGCAGCGTCCGCCGACATTGACAGTCGAATCCGCGCTGCGGACGGCCTTGCCCGTCGAGATCTTAGAACAGAAATGGGACGTCCATCATCCCCCAGAAACACAACTGGTCGAAAGCCACGGCCCGCTGGAACCTCACGTACCGTTTGAAAGCGTCAGTCTGCTCGGAACCTGGATCGCAGGTGTCCATCCGCCAACGATCCTGAATGTCGGAGGCGCGTTGTTGACAGTCCTGATCACAGTCGGAGTGGTACTCTTGCTCAGATCTGGCACGCGCGATCATCGGCCGATTATCGCCGCCATCGCGATCGGCGGAGTGTTCGCGGTGATTTGGTTGACCGCATTCACCACATCCAAGCGAATGCTCTCCCATCACAGCAAATCCTCTACGAATCATCTCGGCTTCACATTTGGTGAAGCCGACCCGATGGCGAAGGCGATGATGCCCGAGGCGGCACCTGTACCACCCGACGGAAAACCTGTACCACCGGCCTTAGAAGGTGCGGTCGCCAAAAATGACAAGGGTCCCGCCCTTCCAATTGGGCAGCCAGCTCCGGCGATTGGCGGCAAGCCCATGCCTGAAACACGAGGAACCACTGATCGACGCGGCTTGATGTCGCTTGCGATCGACTTTGCGCCACCGGCCAACACACTCAGGAAGACGTTTGGTTACGTCGGAGCTGATTCACCCGTGGATGGCATCCCATTGGAAGTCGAATATGTTGACGCTCAGACGGGCGGAATGACACGGCTATTCGTCATCGCCTTGTGTGCAACGGCCGCCTGGTTCCTGCGAAAAGTGAATCTGCTCACGCAAATTCGAATCGCAACCTTTGGTTTCGTTTTGCCACTTTCGCTCGTCGCATTCGCACCGATCAGTTGGCAACTGCTGTTAGACGGTCTGTTTCTCGGCACATTCGCCGCAGTCCTTGTATGGCTCTTGTGCTATGGGGTCTGCTGCTGCACCTGCACATGGGCGGCGGCGTCATCAAATGGTGTTCGCAAGAGCGCCGTTGCGATCATCCTTCTTGGAGCACTCGTGAATGTGTCATTCGCGGAGGAAAAGCACGCGGGCTCCGTCGCGGATGATCCAGGAGAAACGTCGTCGCTTACGATTCCTTACCAGACCGACACTGAACCGCTTGCCTCGCAACGTGTGTTTTTGTCTCACGAACAGTTCCGCCTGCTCTATCGACTGGCCAACCCGGACAAACCCGGACTTGATTCCGCGCCGCATGCGGGCGGCATCGTGGAAGCGTTCTACGTTGCCAGACTCCATTCGAACACACAGACACCGGACTCATCGCTGATTGAAGTCAAAGCACGTTATGCGGTTCGCAGTCTTGCGAGTGGTCAGTCGATTGCCGACTTGCCCATTAAAGGCGTCGCAGTACGCGAGGCAAAACTCGACGGCCGCCCCGCCGCATTGATCGCGCGAGAACGAGGTTTCCAAGTCGCCATCGCTGATCCAGGTGTTCACGTTCTCGATTTGACGTTCGATATTCCTGTCCGCTTGTCCGGTGCTATTGGTTCGTTCACGTTGCCCCTGACCCCGGTTACCGCCGGAACGCTCAGTTTTGAACTCCCCTCCAAAGATCTATCGGTCCGCGTAAACGGATCGTCAACGGTGTTTCGACGTGTGACACAGGACGCCACGCAGTTGATCGAACTTCCCATCGACAAGGGAGGCGATCTCGCGATCAGCTGGCAGCCAGAACAATCGCATGACGCAGCCGCCGCCGTCATCCAGGTGGACTCGGTTCAAACCATCGCGCTCACCGACGCAGGATGCGCCGTCAGCCAGGCCATGAGCTATCGGATTCGGCAAGGTGGGGTCGCAGATCTTTCGGTGAATCTACCAGAGCCCCTACGGCTACAATCGGTAAGCGGGCCGGACGTTGGGGGATGGGAACTGATTGGCGAAGGAGCAACTCGAAAACTGCGCATCATCTTCCGACGTCAGATCACCGACCAGACACGTGTGACAATCGACGCCTTTTTTGACGCAAAGGTGCTGGAACCGGCAACGGCCATCGCATTGCCGCAAATGACCCCGCTCGAAATTTCCAACGAGATTGGACAGATCGCCATCTTCGCGGATGATCAGTTCTCCCTTCGAGCGGACCAGATCGATTCACTGTCCCAGATCGACAGTGAACGTTTTACGACAAATCTGGAAATCAAGCGGCCAAAAGTGGCTCCGCGATTGGCCTATCGATTTTCCAAGCGTCCTTACACATTGACACTGCGGGCCACGCGACAAGAACCACAGGCACACGTCGTCGCTCTCGACGCGGCCTTCATCTCGGCACAGAAACAGCAACTGACCTCGCGATTCCACTTCGAACTGACAGGCGCCCCCCGTTCGTCAATTTCGATCGCACTGCCAACAGACTTCGTTTTGCTGGATGTTCAAGCCACCAAAATGCGCGACTGGTACATCGGCGCTCAAGAGGGTGAATCGCATTTGACGGTCGAATTGACCGAACCGCAATTGGGAAACATCGACGTTGACGTGAATGGGTTCGTGCCACGCGATAGTGCTCTGGCCTCGATTCAGTTCCCGTTTCCTTTGGATGTCACACGAATGGAATCGACGTCGGCGGTGTGGCTCGATGAAGGACTCTCCGGTGTGATCGATTCGTCCGAAGGCTGGCGTTCGATCGATGCATCACAGATCGATGCCGGCTTGCGGGCCGTGCGCTCACAGCAGGCCGCTCAGTTCGCATTTACGTCGTCACAGGTCACACCGGCACCCGTTGCCATGCGCCTCACACCTGCAAGTCCAAAGTTTGCGGCCGATAGCCTCTCGATGGTCACCGTGACCGACTTGAGTGTGGTTTACACATTGGCCATGCAATGGCAGATTGAGGCAGCACGAACCGACACATTGACGGTGACTACTTCCAAATGGCTTGCAGGAAAGCTGGATTTTCAAGGCGAGGGGATTCGTGAAACAACGTTTGTGGATGCTGGCAATGATCGCACTCGTTGGACGATTCATCTCCGCGCGCCCATCAATGGAAAATACTTCGTCACGGCAATTGCGGCGATGTCGGCCCCCGGCACCGAAGTTCAAGCCCCGGCGATTGCCTTCGAGCGAGAACAAGCCGCAATCAATCCGCAGCGACACTACGTCCTGTTGATTAACTCGTCTTCCAGCCAACTGAATACGGTCGATGCTTCGTCGACGAGGCCGGCACAACCAGAAGACTTGCCAGTCGTCGTGGAGCGGGCCTTGATCGATCAGGCGACGGAACTGGTTCAGGTCCAATCCAAAGGAGCCGTCCCCAAATGGACGGTCCATCGATTCGATCAGCAAGCAGGAATTCCCGCATCCGTGAACCTGGCCGATCTGACGACAGTTGTCAGCCGTGACGGCACCTACCGCGCGCAGGCGGTCTACACAATCAAAAATCGTACGCGTCAGTTCCTGGCAATTCGACTTCCCGAACAAACGGAACTTCTGTCCGTCTTCGTTGCCGAACAGGCCTCGCGCGCGGTGACCACACAACTGGCCTCGGCGAATGGAGCCACCGTCCAACTCATCGCCCTGCCCAAGACGAGTGCAGCCAGTCTGTCGTTTCCCGTCAAGCTGGTGTGGAGCGGTCGACTGAAGCGAGCGTTGCCGAAATCAAGTCGGCTCACTCGCGACGAACTCGACATCCCGGCTCCGCACGTAATCGGGCAGCAGGAAGATGCCGAATTTGGAATTCCCGTCGCACGCACGCGTTGGACCGTCTACCTGCCCAGTGATCTGGAAGCTCAAGCATCCAGATCGATCAAAATGCACAACATGAGTTTGAGTGATGACAACGATCGCTTGTACGGACAAGCCATCGTGCAGGAAACGAGCGAGCTGCTCGATTTCCTGGGGCGGTCACTGATCAGTCAACAACAGCGTGCGTCGCGTGACAATCAGAAGCAAATCGATCTGGCAACAAGCAATTTGAAGCAGCTCGAGTATTCGCTGAATCAGTATCAGTATTCGTCGGATGAGGCTTTTCGAAAAGAGAAAGCCGAAATTATGAAACGAATGTCCGAGATTAGGCGTTTGGCCAGCGAGAACGAGCATCTCGAAGAATCTCGACGTCGCGGCACGCCAGAAACGGCGCAAGGAACGGTTCGTCTGCAGGGCCTGTCTGAAGGAGACCTGATCGCCAATGAACAACGGAACTCGCTGATCACTTCAAATGGCATTGCCGTACAAGTTGAACCGTCGCAAACAGATTTCACCTTTCAGCGGAGCGATACGCTCACGTTGAGTGCGCGATCCACTAAGTCGGCGAAGGGACCGCTGACCCCTTCCACCCAGGAGTCCAAGAACGACAATCGCGCACGGCTTCGAAGTCTGAATGACTCAAACATCGATTCCTTGAATACAACTGTCACCAACAATGGCTTGGTTCGACAGCAGTCACGTGGACTACAGCAACGATCGATTCAAATGAACAACCAGGATGAATCGCTAGCTCCATCGCAGAGTTTTGCGAACGGCATCCGGAATGATATGGACAGGGACAAGACCAGCGTCAGAAAAGATCGAGCTGGCGCGACACCCAATTTCGATGGCGCTCGTCCTGCTCAGCAGTCCGTTCCGGTCGCTTCGGACGAGGAACGAATGGAGACCGATAACGTTTCGTCATTGTTTGGTATCGCTCTCGGCGGACGCGCCGCTGGCCAAGTGATGGCCCAGCAACCGGCTGTGAATGATCCATTGGCGGGTGGCATGAATTCGGCATCAGAACATTCGGCACGCGGTCTGTCTCTGGGGATCGAATTGCCCCTGGCGGGACAGAAGGTCGTGTTTTCCAAAGTCGGCGGCGATCCTAAGTTGGCAATTCTAGTTCGTTCGCAAGCCGCACTTCGCTCGGGCATCGGTTTCCTGTGGTCGATCGTCTGGATTGCTGCGGGCATCCTGGTCCTGATGGCGCTACGGCAGCCAATGGCCAAAGTCGCGCTGGGAAGATTGGCTCCATTTCTCGCTTCGACCGTGGGGCTGATTGGTGTCTGTACGCTGCCAATGCCGCTGAATCTGGCATCCTTGGTGCTGCTGGTTGTGGGCATCGTGCAATTGTCGCGGCACAATCAATCGGTCGCCCCTGCCGCAAAGTGACTCGCGATGTCGACCGGTCCCGATGACGTTGGCAGATCAAGACGCCGGTTCGCAATAAAAAAGAGGAATGAGTTCGTGACTCATTCCTCTGTAAAGCACGCCAGGATCAACATCCTGTGTTCTGGATCTATTTGCTGAAGTTCAATCCAGGATCTTCAGGTGGAGCACCAACCGGCTTGAAGGTGAAGTGCTGCGCATCGTTCGAGACGATCTCAGCCAGCATCGATCCGCCTCCTTTTCTTTCCAGCGACAAGACGTTTCCGTCGATCGTGTATGTTCCATCAAACGACTGCCCGGCCTGTTGCTTGCCCGAAAACTTCCAGGTGAACATTTTATCGCTACCCAGTTTCAATTCGAAACTCGACCCATCGTCTCGCGTCGCCTTCCACACTCCCACCACTGCCGACGGATCGATGGGCTTTGCGGAAGGATTCGCCGGTGAAGGAAGTCCACCTGCAGGAATCGCCGTCGGAGCCGCTGGCGGTTCGGGTGTTGGCTGCCCTGCGGCTTGCCCGGTTTGGTCAGTGCTTGTTGCTTGCGGCGCTGACACCATTTTCAACATATCACTCGCAACCCGATCGTTAGGAACCAGTCGCACGACTTCCTGCAGTTGCTTCGCAGCACTATCAGGATAGCCATCCGACAAGTAATGATACGCCAGCACAAACCGTTGCGCCGCATCATCGGGCCGATTCTTCACGGCCGCTTCGAGCGCTCGCAACTGAGTCGTATAGACGGCGACATCAGAATACAGGCTGCTCAGCGTTGTCCAGTTCCAGCCAGGACCGACGGCAAGCACCGAGTGCAATGTGGCCGCCGCTTGGGGGAAGTCTCCTTTCGCAAACAGCACCAGCCCACGGAACTCGTGCATGACCGAATCGCTGGGATATTTGCTGACGCCACTATTAATCGTTGCCAACGCGGTGTCGTAGTCGTTCTGCTTAAACGAGGAGATCGCCGCATTCAAAATGTCATCCGCAGACTGCCCATCCCCAGCGACGGTGGTTTGCGTGTCGTCCACGTTGTAAGCAACGGGAATCGGCTGAGCATACGAATAGCTCGATCCAGATCCATAATTGCCATAGCCGCTGGCGTAGTACGGATTGTAGTACCCCAGATACCCGCTGTTATAGAGAAGCGAGCCCAGGCCCCAACCCGCCAGACCCCATCCTAATGGCCGGTAACCATAGCCGTAGCCACCATATCCGAGCCCCCAACCACCCCCATAGCCGCCATAGCCAAGACCACGATAGCCGGCGCCGTAGCCGCCATAACCTCCATAGCCACCGAACCGGTTCCCATTCCAGTATCCTTGGTAGTGACCAGGATGGTTGTAGAACGAAGGACGATAGCCATTGTTTGCGAAGTTGTACGAACGATTTCCAAAGTTCACATTGTTGCCGGCATAGTTATTCCTGCTCGAGAAGTTGTTCCGATTCGAAATGTTCTGGTTGATGTTGGACTGATTCAGCCCCGGATGCTGGCCGACACCAAGATTGGATCGATTCAATCCCGTCTGTCCTGCCTGATTAAATCCAGGGTGAGCCCCCACACCATTCACCGGATTGTTCGATCGAAAGGTATTGGTGACGCCTGGCTGGAAGTTATTTCTCACTCCCCCCAGATTGTTTCCATGCGACATTCCAGGATGTCCACCCACACCGGGCTGGGTGATCGCTGGTCGCCCCCCGCCGCCGAAATTGCCGCCAGGTTGACCGCCGCCGCCACGCACAACTCCACCGCCGCCACCGCCAAAGTTTCCACCTGGTTGACCGCCACCGCCGCCACCAATGTGGCCCCCCCCTCCGCCACCGCCAACATGTCCGCCACCTCCGCCCGCGTGACCGCCGCCACCACCACCTCCGCCGCCATGTCCCCCACCCCCTCCGCCACCACCACCGCGAGCGAAGGCAAAGAGTGGTGTCGATATTGCCAGACCAAGTATGGCCACAGTTTTCCAAAGTTTACGATTCATGATTGTGTTCCCCCTCTTGAAGGACATTGCGTCCTGAAGTGTTGTCCGAAAGTGATCGATGCGAGTCCTGCCCTGGCACCTTCGTCGCACTCAATTCGTCCCTGCCGCCTCGGGCAGGGGCGACTCTCGCACGATCGTCACAGCGTCAATGTCTGGAAGTTTGGTGCCGTTCACTTCGCGATCAACGGAACGAAACGTCATTGCATGATCATTCAGAATCGAATAGTGGCTGGTCGACGAGGCCACATCACCGTCGGCGGTGACTCCGTGTAGCTTCAACGTCCATGTCTGATCGTCACAATGCCAAAAGCCTTCACTAAATCCGCCATTCGAGTCGAAAACCCAAGTGCGGAATTTTTTCGCATGCGCGTCCCAGGCAACCCGTTGAGTCCCACTCATTGTCTGCTGACCTTCAATATGCACGGTGAAATTTCGGATCAAGAAATTGCCATTGTCCGTCGGCTGGCATGAGAATCGGACCATCGCATCGTCGCCCTCATAAACCCAATCGCCAACCATCCAATCCAATTGGGACAGCTGCGTTCGCTGCTGCTGAGGCTTCTCGACGGCGCGGTCGCGGACGCTGGCGGTGAACCATTTGTCCCCTTGCTTGATATGAACGGCCGTGTAAGAGCAGATCTCTGGTTCGGCTTTGTCGGCCCCGACACTGATCATGCCATCTTCAATCGCCACGCCCGGGCTCACCAGCCGAACGGATTCGATCTCGAGTTGAAGTTTGCAACCTGATTTCGAGCTAAACAGCGACTTCAGCAGTTCTTCAATTTCTTTGCGTCCCCGATAGACGGTCCCACTGGGATCGACGTATTCGGCGTCGGCGGTAAAGTGGGATGCCGCGGCGCTGGCATCGCCTGCACAGAACGCGGCGACGTAGGTTTCACCTGTGGCTCGGATCGCTCGCTCCTCGGCGCTCATGACGTCGTTTGAGGCATCCTTGTTCCGATCTTGCGCTGTTGTCACTATCGGATCGACTTCGACAGCACCGTCCGTCAGCTTTTCAGCGGGTGCTTTCTTAACATTGAGTTCGCCCTTTCGAGGAACGTCATCTGCTGAATAACTGGTTGCCGCGATTGCCGAGACGGACATGGCCGCTGCAATTAACACGAATCGTTTCATTGTGCCCTCATCAATTCCGACCGACGCTCGGTCGACCAAACTCCGGAGACGAAAGTTAGAACACTTGGAACTGACCTGCGATTCCACCACACGAGCCAACCGTTCCGCCCACGCACGGCCCGTCTTGCTTGTGTTGCCCGCAGCATGCATCAATGGATCTTGACCATCGGTACCGATGGTCGATGCAACCCAATTCCCGGGTACGCGGACAGTCTGCGTGGAGACGTGACGCCCTACCCTTCATGACTTACGACAAACGCACTCTTGATGAGTCCGAGACGTTAGGCACTTCAATTCCGAGCGCCGTTGCCAATGAAATCTGGTGATCTTGTTCTTGGATGAGGATATTCCGAATCTGCTCGGCCATCGCGTACTCGCCCAATGCTTCACACTGTCGAACTCGGGCCCGGTACCGCTGAATCGTGTCGTTCTCATTTTCCAGATCGAAACGCAACATGGCGGTGGCATCAGTCGACGTTTTTACCGGTTTTGGTGTTGCTGTCGGCATACCACCCAAATAGTCGATTTGATTGGCGATGATCAGGGCGTGCGACAGTTCTTCGGCGGCGTGAACTTCCAGCTCTTTGGCGATCGCCATGTATTGAGCGCCTTTCAGCACCTGCGAATAGATGACGTATGACACGATCGCCTGATACTCGCCCGCGAGATCTTCATTCAAGAGATCGATCAATTCTGCACGCGACACGCCGACGGCACCATCAGTCACAGATTGCTTATTTGACATGATTCCGCTTCCAAACAGATGACGGGACTCGAAGACAATGAAAAGACCTCGTCAAACTTGGCACCACGAATCAGCCATCAAGCTCATTTCGCAATCCAACTCTGACAAGGCGAACGACAATCAATTGATGCGATCCAGCCATACATCGCGCCTACCGCGTAATCTGTTCATCAACGAGCACCCCGAAATAGTTGAACGCGCGCCCGCCATGGAGATTCGCAATCCGGGCGATGACCATGGCTTCATCGTGATCCTCGCAATCGATGATGACGACATAATGGCCATTTCCCAACTCGACCAATCCCTGTTTCAATACTAATTCGGCAGTCTCTCCCCAGAGCGAGCCGGTCATCATTCGCCTGAGCAGGTTCGCACCATCGTCTCCCTGCAACACTTTGATCGTTCTGGCCGAGAACCCCGCCATGTTGAGCGATTGCGTAAACTTGTCACATTGGGCGGCCGTGTCGACGAATCCAATTGCATGCCCCTGAGGGGATGCAATTTCTTGTTCATGATCACGAAGTGGTTGCGACATGGACTGTCTCCTCTGCTCGGTGCCATGAGGCCGGCGAATCAGACATTCTGGAGGCGCGGCGAATGACCAGATCATTGATGCGGACGGAAGAACAACCGCCGTCCGCGTCTGCTCGGTCGAAGGCAAATTACCACCCATAGGTGGGGTAGTAGGTATTGGGTTGATAGTAGCCCGTCCCGTAGTAGCCGCCGGGAGCAACGTAAACCGGGGCTCGATTGTACGTCGGACGTACGATCACACGCGGCGCGACGTAGGCACGCGGGCCATAGTAGTACGGCCTGTAGTACGGTCGCACGTAGGGCCTTGGTCCACGGTACCCGTAACCGCGATAAGCTGCAGCGGGTTTCGTCGGAACCAGCAGCGCACCGGCAACGATGAGCGGCAGTAGCAGGTATTTCAACATCATTTCTCCTTTGCAAAGTGGTTCGTCTTTGGGTGCGAATGGCAAGTTATGTCAGTGGTTCCCGCACGAGCCAGGCTCGACTCAAAAGGGGGGGACTCAGTTCGCGGCCTTCGCCGACCGGCCAAGCTGTCCGACTCTTGAACGTCGCTGACGGCGTGTGCTGGAATTTCGACTGTGAGGGGCACGTGCGATCGAGGCCTTCCAGTTTGAAGGGGACTGATCGTGTTCAAGGATTTCGCTTTGGATGCGGTCCCAATCTCGAATGATCGCATCCAGATCGTCGTCTTGAACTGCCGAGGAATCGTCAACGAAACTGAATCCACGTCCTCGAATGAACGAGAAGTCATCTCCAGTTGCACGTGCCACCGCCCGCTCCAGTGTGTCTTGACGCATCTGACTATCCTTAATGAATTGAAAGCTGCTGTTGTGATTGAGTTCGCTGGTCCGCTGCAGACAGCAGCGTCGCGAGTTGACAGATGTCGCGATTCGCTGAGTGATTCTGTCAGCGTCGATTTTGTACTGAATGAGATAAGCAATGGGCGTACCGAAGTCTGATGCGGTGCGACGATCAGGTCATAACTACAATCACGACAATCGATTTGATCTGATCGCGTCCTTATGAAACGCGTGGATTGCAATGGCGACACTCATTGCGTGTCGCGCACCGAGTGTCCGATTGGTGACGGATGGCGAATCAAGATGCGCGGCGACGTGTCACACAATCATGGGTCATGTACGTCCAATACGCATCGGTCCGATCATTGCCCAACGGACTCGTGTCGCCGGAAGAGAAGCGGCCTCAATGGCAAATTTGCCGCGCAGACCGGAAGTCGCGACGGCGAAGCGTGTCGTTTTCGAGCCCCGAATCTGGCACGCACGCGAGGTTCAACCGCATGCCCCATCACGATCGAGGCAAATGACGATTCGCCAGTAGCATTTCGAGCACCGCGACGTCGACCGGCTTCACCAGATGATGGTCAAATCCCGCCTCGGACGAACGGGATCGGTCCTCGTCTTGCCCCCATCCAGTCAATGCAATCACGAGAATCTGACGCCCCGCAGGAAGCTGACGCAGTCGTCGACAGACATCGTAGCCATTCAGCTTTGGCAGTCCGATGTCGAGTAGGATTGCGTCTGGTCGATAAGAATTGGCAACGTCGAGCGCTTCGAGACCATCAAATGCCGTTGCCGTATCGTGCCCCATGAGCTTCAGCATCATCGACAGAGTGCGGGCACTGTCCTGATTGTCGTCGACAACAAGAATGCGGCGACGGGCCATGACGACGGTTGTATCGGTCTCCCGTGGAGTCGCAGGCAGCTCTCCCGGCGAGGCGGCAACAACAGGCAAGTGAACAAGGAACTCACTTCCCTTTCCCAGTCCTTCGCTTTTCGCCTCGACCTTTCCGTCGTGCATTTCCACCAGTCGCTTCACCAGCGTCAGTCCGATCCCCAAGCCACCATGGGAACGATCGAGCGCACGATCGACTTGAGTGAACAACTCAAACACCGATTCCAGCATCTGTCGAGGGATTCCGATGCCCGTATCGCGTACTCGGATGACAGCGGCATCACCTTCCTGGCCATACTTCAGCCAGATCTTGCCGCCCGCTTCGGTGTACTTTGCCGCGTTATTCAAGAGATTCGTCAGGACCTGCGTCAAACGAATCATGTCCCCGGCAATTCGGAGCGGTTTCTGAGGATGCTCCACCAGCAGTTGGTGCCGGCTGGCATCGATTGCCGGTCGGCTGGCTTCGACCGCTCGCGCAATCACGGTCGAGACTTCGATTTTTTCGCGCTGAAGATGAATTTTGTCGCGCGTGATTCGTGCAACATCGAGCAAGTCATCAACCAGCCGCACCATCTGTATGACCTGCCGATCGATGACCTCGCACGCCCATCGGACGCCTGGTTCGTCCGGAACGTGTCGCTCAAGAAGTTGCGCGGCATTGCGAATTGGAGCCAGTGGATTTCTGAGCTCGTGCGCGAGCATGGACAAGAAGTCATTCTTCTGCCGATCGGCAAACCGGATGCCCTCGTGCAGCAATGCGTTGTCAAGCGCCATCGTCGCCCGCGATGAAAACGCTTCGGCAATTGTGACGTCATTCCCGCGAAAGGTGCGGACATTCGAATCGAGCAACAGTCCCAACACGGCAAATGTACGGCCGCGCGCCTGCAATGGAATCACGATTCCATTCATCGACGATTGTCCCTCGTCGGCAAACAGGAACTCGCTCTTGTTGCTCGCCAACGATCGTTGGAATGCGTCAGCAACGATTGTGGAGAGCGAATCGAATGAATCGCACTCTTCAATGTTGACGCGACCCTCCGTGGCAGCGCGTGCGATCAGAATCCGCTGACGTTCTTCGACGATCGGATTGAGCTTCAACACGCTGATTTCCGCGAGAAGCGGCACCGGCAATCGGACAATATCGCGCGCCGTGGCCTCTATCGCCAATGAACGACCCAAGACCGCGCCTGCATCCGCCAGAAACGACATCCGACGATTCGCTTCTTCGGTCGCAAGATGCTTGGCTCGTTCTTCTGCCTGATGTGCCATCTGACGCCGCAGCTCGAACAGCTCGACGAACACCCGTACCTTGGCGCGCAGAATCCCCGGTACCACCGGCGTCGGCAGATAGTCGACGGCACCAGTCGCATAGCCCTGGGCCGTTCGCACTTCGTCGGCGAATGCCGTCAGGAAGATGATTGGCGTCGATGCCGACCGCTTACGCTGCCGAATCAATCGGGCCGTCTCGAATCCGTCCATATCCGGCATATTGACATCGAGCAGAATCACCGCGAAGTCATATTGCAGAACTTGCTTGAGCGCGTCCGCCCCCGAATGCGCCGAAATGATCTTGGGGCCCAAACCGTCAAGCACGGTGTGATACACCAGATGCTTCTCGGGCAAATCATCGACAATCAGGATATTCGTTTCACCGGCCACTCGCGGCTCGTGCGCGACGCTCATGCGTCTGCCCTTTCTGATCGTTGAAGGTGACGAGTCGGATCTTCCGAAGGAAGTTCTCTGACCCCGTCAGTGCGAGGCGATCATTGGTAAAGCCACGTACGTAGTACGGCCAGCATCCGTTCTGGATCAACCGGCTTGGACAAATAGTCCCAAGCACCCGCTTCCATGCATTTCTCTCGATCGCCCTTCATGGCTTTCGCCGTGACTGCGACAATCGGAAGATTCTTGAGTCGCGGTATCTTTCGTATCTCACGCATGGTTTCCATACCATCCATTTCAGGCATCATGATGTCCATCAACACAATATCGATTCCGCTATCTTCTTCGAGAATCGAAATGGCATCACGGCCATTGTCAGCCGATCGGATGATCATATTGTATTCTTCCAAAACTGTCGAAAGCGCGAAGATGTTTCGCATGTCGTCATCGACAATCAGAACCTTGCGTCCATCCAGTATTTGATTCGAATCATTCGAGTGTCGTTCACGGCTTTCGTCAGACTCGGATCGGTGCGAAAGGTCTTGATGAAGGGCGAGGCTGGTCATCTCGGGCAGATCTTTCAGCGAGCGCGCGAAGTACACCGAATAGGCCGGCGCAAATCGCTTCCAGGCTGTCGGGTGGATATCGAAACTCTCATGACCACAAACGATCAAGGGCGTGGGCATGAAGACTTTGTTTGACATGAGACTGTCATCGTCAACCACCAGCAAATCCGCCGGCGTGGCACCTTCGAATCGTGCATCAATCACAATGCCGTCAATTTTCCGTTGCTTCAGTACCGACGTGGCGGCTTGTAAGTCCGACGCAGTGAGAATCTCGATACGGTCTCCGTTGACGCACTGCAGAAGCTGATCACATAGTAAATGATCCTGTCCAACGACCAGCAAGTACCGCGTTTTGATCGCGATAAACTCTTTGACTCGCCCCACCAGATTGTCCAGCAGATCGCGGCTCTGCAGGGGCTTACCGAGGAACGCCAGCGCGCCCGATGCCAAAGCCCGATCGCGCGATTCGTCGGTCGAGATCACGCAGACAGGAATATGCTGTTTGGAAGGATCAACCTTCAGTCGCTCGAGCACTCGCCACCCGTCGATATCGGGAAGATTAATGTCGAGCGTAATCGCATTCGGCTTGTACTCCCGAGCCAGAGCCAAACCGGCGGCGCCCCGTGAACTGACAAGCCCTTTCCAGCCCGCTTCACGCACCGTATCCAGTGCGACACGGGCAAAGCCCATGTCATTCTCAATAATCAACAGAACCAGATCGTCGGGACCGATGTAGTCTCGGTCGTCGCTGACCTCGTTCGAGAGCTGTTCGATGGACGGTTCTGAGAACGAAATCGAACGCCCGTCATCCCCCGCTCCATTTTCGTGATTGTCTTCGCGTCCGTCCATCAGCATCCGCAGCGCACTTGTCGATTCGGGTGTCGCGGGTGTCATCGCCTGTCGCTCGACAGGCAGCGTCTTATGTGGTGAACGTAGATTGGTATAGGTCAAAGGGAGATACAACGTGAACGTGCTTCCTTGGCCCGGTGTCGATGTCAGGCGAATTTCGCCGCCAAGCAGTCGTGACAGTTCACGACTGATCGCCAGCCCCAAACCCGTTCCCCCGTATTTTCGACTTGTTGATCCATCGGCCTGTTGGAAGGCTTCGAAGATGATCTGCTGCTTGTCGAGCGGAATTCCGATCCCTGTATCCGTCACAGAAAAGGCAATCACCTCGTTCGCATGCCCCAGATCTTCATTGTCCGAACTCCAGCCAAGCTGTGCCGGCGCGACGGTCAACGAGACCTGTCCTTGCTGCGTAAACTTGAAGGCATTCGAGAGCAGATTCTTGATAATCTGCTGCAACCGTTTCGCATCGGTGTACATCGTCGTCGGCAAGTCCGAGCTGAAGACGCTCTTGAACGCGACGTTCTTCGCTTCACCGACATGGCGGAATGTGCGTTCGACATAGCCCTGCAATTCGTTGAGCCGCAGTTCGCTCGCGTCGACCAGCACCGTTCCCGATTCGATCTTCGAAAGATCGAGAATGTCGTTAATGAGCATGAGCAGTTCGTTCCCCGACGAATGAATCGTCTTCGCGAACTCCGTCTGCCGGTCGTTCAGGTTTCCTTCCTGATTCTTGCTGAGCTGATCCGACAGAATTAATAGGCTGTTCAGCGGCGTCCTCAATTCATGCGACATGTTCGCAAGGAATTCGGATTTGTACTTGGACGTGAGCGCCAACTGCTTCGCTTTTTCTTCAAGCTCCTGCCGTGCCTGTTCCACTTCGCTATTCTTGCGTTCCACTTCGTGATTCTGCTGGGCAAGCAAGTGGGCTTTTTCCTGCAGCTCACCATTGGTCTGCTCCAACTGTTCCTGACGTGTCTGAAGCTGCTGTGCGAGCGATTGGGACTGCTGCAGCAACCCTTCCGTTCGCATGTTCGCCTCGATCGTGTTCAGCACGATTCCGATCGATTCGGTTAACTGATCGAGCAATGCGTGGTGCGTGGGGTTGAACCCTTCGAACGACGCCAGCTCGAGCACGCCTTTGACCTGCCCTTCGAAGATCAGCGGCAACACCATGATGCTGTGAGGCGAACCTTCGCCAAGCCCTGATGAAATTCGTAGATAGCCCTGAGGAGGATTCTCGAGAATCATCTTTTGCTTCTCGAGGGCACATTGACCGACCAGCCCTTGGCCCATCGAGATCTTTTTGCCCAGTGTCTCTTGCCCTTCCGACGCATAGCTTCCCAGCAACGTCAAACCTGGGACTCGATCATTGCTGGCATCCAACACGTAGAACTCGGCCTGTCGCGCGGACACCACGGGACACAACTCGGAAAGTACCATGCGTCCCACGTTCGTCAGATCGCGTTGTCCCTGCAACATACGAGAAAATTTTGCCAGGTTCGTTTTCAGCCAGTCTTGTTCGTCGTTCTTGATCGTGGTGTCTTTGAGATTGCGGATCATCTCGTTGATATTGTCTTTGAGCGCCGCTACTTCACCCTGGGCTTCAACCTTAATCGAACGAGTCAAATCGCCTTTCGTCACCGCTGTGGCCACTTCTGCGATGGCACGGACCTGCGTCGTCAGGTTTGCGGCAAGCTGATTGACGTTGTCTGTCAGGTCTTTCCACGTCCCCGAAGCACCGGGAACCGACGCCTGACCGCCCAGCTTTCCTTCCACACCCACTTCGCGAGCCACAGTCGTCACCTGGTCGGCAAAGGTCGCCAACGTGTCGGTCATGTTGTTGATCGTGTCCGCAAGTTCGGCGATTTCCCCTTTTGCCTCCACGGTCAATTTGCGTTTCAAGTCCCCGTTCGCCACCGCGGTCACGACCTTCGCAATTCCGCGCACCTGGCTGGTCAAATTGCCCGCCATGAAGTTGACGTTGTCCGTCAGATCCTTCCACGTCCCTGAGACCCCCTGAACCTCGGCCTGACCGCCCAGCTTCCCTTCGGTTCCCACCTCGCGCGCCACACGCGTCACTTCCGAGGCAAACGAACTAAGCTGATCCACCATCGTGTTAATGGTAATCTTCAGTTCGAGAATTTCCCCCTTCACGTCCACCGTGATTTTCTTGGAAAGGTCCCCATTCGCCACGGCTTTCGTCACGTCGGCGATATTGCGAACCTGACTGGTCAGATTGCCGGCCATGAAGTTCACATTGTCCGTCAAATCCTTCCAGGTCCCCGCGACTCCCGGAACCGAAGCCTGACCGCCCAGACGGCCTTCCGTTCCCACCTCACGCGCCACGCGGGTCACTTCGGATGCGAACGAGCGCAATTGATCCACCATCGTATTGATGGTGTCCTTCAACTGCAGAATCTCCCCCTTCACGTCCACCGTGATCTTCTTGGACAAGTCGCCGCTTGCCACAGCCTTCGTCACGTCGGCAATGTTTCGAACCTGACTGGTCAGATTACCGGCCATGAAGTTCACATTGTCCGTCAAATCCTTCCAGGTTCCCGAGACCCCTTGCACATCGGCTTGACCGCCGAGCTTCCCTTCGGTCCCCACCTCACGCGCCACGCGGGTCACTTCCGACGCAAACGAGTTCAACTGGTCCACCATGGTGTTAATGGTGTCTTTCAGTTCGAGGATTTCCCCCTTCACGTCCACGGTGATCTTCTTGGACAAGTCACCATTCGCTACGGCTTTTGTCACGTCCGCGATATTGCGCACCTGACCAGTCAAGTTTGACGCCATCGAGTTCACGTTGTCGGTCAAGTCTTTCCATGTACCGGCCACATCGCGCACTTCGGCCTGACCGCCCAACTTCCCTTCCGTACCGACCTCGCGCGCTACGCGCGTAACTTCCGCCGCGAACGAACTGAGCTGATCCACCATCGTATTCACGGTGTTCTTCAGTTCGAGAATTTCCCCCTTCACGTCCACCGTGATCTTCTTGGAAAGGTCGCCGTTCGCCACGGCCTTCGTCACGTCGGCGATGTTGCGAACCTGTCCCGTCAGATTCTGGGCCATCGAATTCACATTGTCCGTCAGATCTTTCCAAGTCCCAGCCACGTCGCGAACCACGGCTTGCCCACCGAGTTTTCCCTCGGTTCCCACTTCGCGGGCCACACGCGTCACTTCGGCCGCAAACGAACTGAGCTGATCCACCATCGTATTCACGGTGTTCTTCAGTTCGAGAATTTCCCCCTTCACGTCCACCGTGATCTTCTTGGAAAGGTCGCCGTTCGCCACAGCCGTCGTCACGTCGGCGATGTTACGAACCTGACTGGTCAGGTTCGACGCCATAAAGTTTACGCTGTCGGTCAGGTCTTTCCACGTACCCGCCACACCACGCACTTCGGCCTGACCGCCCAGCTTCCCTTCTGTACCGACCTCGCGCGCCACGCGGGTTACTTCCGCCGCAAACGAACTGAGCTGATCCACCATCGTGTTGATCGTGTTCTTCAGTTCAAGGATTTCCCCTTTGACATCCACCGTAATCTTGCGCGACAAGTCACCTTTTGCCACCGCGGTCGTAACGGCTGCGATATTTCGCACTTGGGCCGTCAGGTTGCCGGCCATTGAATTCACGGAGTCGGTCAAATCTTTCCAAGTTCCCGAGACCCCTTCCACTTTTGCCTGACCGGCGAGCTTTCCTTCGGACCCCACTTCACGCGCCACACGGGTCACTTCCGAGGCAAAGGACCGCAACTGATCCACCATCGTGTTGATAGTGTCTTTCAGTTCGAGGAACTCGCCCTTCACATCGACTGTGATCTTTTTGGACAGGTCGCCATTCGCCACGGCGGTCGTCACTTCGGCGATGTTTCGAACCTGACCGGTCAAGTTCCCTGCCATGGAGTTCACTGAGTCAGTCAACTCTTTCCAAATCCCGGCCACGCCTTTCACCTGGGCCTGACCACCAAGTTTCCCCTCGGTGCCGACTTCACGGGCCACGCGCGTGACTTCCGCCGCAAACGCACCAAGCTGGTCCACCATCTTGTTGATCGTCTGAGCGGTGCGCAAGAATTCCCCCTGCAACGCTCGATCTTCGACTTCCAGTGCCATCTTGTGAGACAAGTCTCCCTGGGCCACAGCCCCGATCACGCGCGCGGTTTCGCTCGTGGGATGTACCAAATCGTCGATCAAGTCATTCACGGACTGAACCGACTCACGCCAAAATCCACTGACGTCTCCCAGTGAAAGTCGCTGACTGAGTTTTCCTTCCTTACCGACAACCTGGCTCATGCGCGCCAGATCGTTCGACATGCGTTCGTTCAGTTCGACAACATCATTGAACGCGTCGGCAACTTTTCCCGCGATGCCAGTCCATTCGAAGGGCAATCGAACTCCGGTGTTTCCGCGTTTCAAAGCGACAAGCGCGTTCAAGAGGGCCGTCATTTCCGCACTGGAGCTTGTCGATTCGTGAGCGGTCAGCATGAGTTCTACCTGATTCAGAGAAACGGAATCGCCGCGAAAGCTATGATGGCAGGGGCTATAGCACGAACAGAAACGTTGGCGGGAATTGGGACATCCCACGTTGGAATGGAGGCTTCCTAGGAATGAAGGAGCCTGCAATAAACTTCGAACGCGCCGGAGCACAGGCACGGACACTCAATGATCGAGACGAACTGGACGACGTGACACATTCGTCCAAACAGATCACATCCGTCAATGAAGTATGATCAAATGAGTGTCTGGCACAATGGGCATTCCTGCCTCGTATCACGTGGGCCGACAACGACACCACCGCAGCAACTTTCATCGCAGACATCCTTCGTCGCGGAATTGGCGGCCAATTTCAAGAACGGTCAACGGCCCAGAATCGCGTTCTTCCGTTCGACATTTCAGCGACTTGAACCGAATCGTCAACTGAATTCCAGTTCAGGCCTATCAACGAACTTAAGCCGCGGCAACGAAATCGCTGCTGCGGCTCAGAAGAAATCGAGATTTCGCCTCATATTCGAGACGTCCAAAAGACTTCGTCGTCAGTCTGTGACCTGGACTACTTCTGTGAAACCGACGTACGTCCGTCAAGATCCTTCATGATACTCTCGGCCTTCTTCATGTGCTTTTCCGTTGTTTCACGGCCATCAGCGAAGAGTTGTTTCAAATCACCCGATGCATGTCGCTCGAATACGGTCAACTTGGTTTTCATCTCGGCATGTTTCGCAATCTGGTAACCGATGAAACACTCGTCGAACTTCTTTCCGTCTTTCTTGCCGAGCTCTTCCTTCGAGGCTCGAATGCATTCCGAGGCCAGCTCGCGATGCAGTTGAATGAAATCAATCGCAGGTCCATCCGTGTTGATTTCGACGCCGGCGGTTTGCTGGATGGCATTCGTCGAATTCGCTGCAGGGTTGGCGCCACCCGCTGGCTGAACGCGAACCTGGACTCCACCTGGGGCCTTGGTTGCGTCATTTGAAGCACTCTGAGGCTGCTCCATCAAATAGCCGTCGCGAGCGGCGTCGGGAGCATACTTTTCAAGCTTCTTTAAGAAGGCTTGATGATCTGAGACCAGCATCTTCGCGAAATCCTTGACTTCTCGACTGCTGGCCTTTTCTTCCGCGAATTTCGCAATTGCGACCTCTTCTTGATTTCCAATCGCGACACAAGTGGCGAGCGTCTGGTCGGCATTCTTCCAATGTGCGCGGTGACCGACCTGACCAGCAGGTTGCTTCGCCTGCTGAGGTTCATCACTCTTTTTCTGATTCTCTTCAGCCATCGCCAAGCTTGCGAAGCCAAGTCCTGCACCACACAATGAAACGACGAGAAATCGACGAGCATTAGCCATTTCGTACTCCCTTGTCTCTTCCAAAACACGGACGTTGCACCGGAATGAGCCTGAACAGTTCAGGCCGCGGTGCGAATATCGAAGGCGGGCCGCAAAGCCAATGCCGCTACTGCCCGCGTTCCTCAAACTTGAGCAAGTTTGTCAGAGAATGATGGACTCCCGTTTTTCGTCAGAGCGGATCTCAACGCGCGGACTGTTTCTTCACGTTCGCCGCATGCCGCTCACGTGTCGCGGCCGCCTTCTTCGCTGATGCCGAACGTGCGACGGCGCTCCGCGCACTCGACGCGGCTCCCTCCAATCGACCGCCCTTCTTGGAAGGCGCGCGATTGGTTGCCTTACCCCGCCCCGATCCAGACTTCTTTCCACCGTGATCGGTGGCATTCACGGTGGCCCAGGCTCGACGAGCCGCCTCATCCCCCGTAACCCCCCGGTCCTCGTAACTTGCTTCAATGTGCTTGGCCATCCGCTTTTGCTTTTCCGTGTACGCCGATTTATCTCCACGAGGCATGATCGAGTCCTTTTGTTCGAAGTTTTTGTCCACGAGCCGCTGAAACCACATTTCAAACGATGATTCGCGGGTGCACTCCAAAGCCGCTCTCATTGGTCGGCCTCCATCAAGCGTCGAATTGCAAGAGCCAAGCCAGATGGAATTCTTTTCTCGAACGGAATATCGACAGACGAGTTATGGAGATTGTGATTGCTCACTGATCATGATGAATGACCACCGACCGGTTCTTACCCCTGATCGACACCCAACGCCCTGATATTCCCTTGGCGAAAAGTCGTCGCCCTCAACGAAATCCCAGGTCTCTATGCCAGTTGCGGAGAGGCGTTCGGGGAATCTCGCGTTCCATTCACGCTCATCGATTCGGGTTCGGCACGCGATTCGCCTAGTTAGACGTGTCGCTGATTCCAGGATTCCCATTTGGTTTGGAAATTTCAGAATGCAAAAACGAATGGCCCCCCAAACACGATCTGCTTCACCACCTTCACCACCTTCACCACGTGATCGAAGTAGCCCTACCGAGGTCCCTCTGCGAAGGCATGGCGATCCGCTCGGAAAACGCGTTCCTGTCAATGACGCATCCTTGCGGATGGCACTCCATCGTGCGAGTTCGATTGTCTTCAACTCAGCACCGTGGCCGCTGGAACGTGAACTCGTCAAGCCGCGGTAAGGGACACTGAATTCGGTGCTGTGTCTGGTACTTGCAAGATTATCCTCAGGGCTCGTTCGTATGGCTGTAAAGCTGAAGTCAAAACACAAGACCCCTGACGCCTGGCGTTTTCGGGATGCAGAGAAACCACTGCGCGCCGAGGCCTACAGCGGCGATCACTTGGCCGCGCACGCGCGCGACTTGGCGGTGCTCTTGAAATGCAAGACATCCCATCGCGGGGCCCCAGGATTCTTCAAACGTTATGCCGACAACGCAGAATTCCTTCGTGATTCAATCGCGATCGTTGCCGCAGGCGCACGTGAGGGCTTGGAGCTACAGCCCGAAGCCGAGTGGCTGCTCGATAACTTCTACGTTGTTGAAGAGCAACTCCGTGAGATTCGCGACGATTTGCCGCGACGATACTTTCGCGAACTTCCCAAAACGGCATCTGGCGAACCGCGTGTCTATGCACTGGCCGTTGAGTTGGTGATGCACACCGACAGTGTCTTGGACGAAGAGAGCATTGTCCGTTTTGTCAATGAGTTTCAGACGGTTGCCGCCCTCTCGATGGGCGAAATCTGGGCTGTGCCGATCATGTTGCGATTGGTACTGACCGAGAATCTGCGCCGCATTGCGGCTCAAATGCTCTGCAGTCACGCCAGCGAGCGGATGGCCAGTCAAATTCTGGAAACCTGGCCCGAAGGCGAAAGCTGCCCTTTTAATCTCTCACCGATTGACGAGTGCCGCAGTCTGATTTTCCACCTGATCGACAAGCTTCAACAGGATGGCGCGTCGAATCTGGAACGGATTCGCGAGCTGGAACGCGGCCTTGCCCGCCATGATTTGACGATCCAACAAACCGTCCACTTGGAACATCAGCGGCAAGCCAGCAGTCAGGTCTCGATTGGCAACGTCATCACCAGTATGCGGTTGATCACCGCCATCGATTGGGTGTCGTTTTTCGAGCGCACCAATTTATCGGAACAGATTCTTCGATCTGATCCGGCGGGTATTTACGGCCGCATGGATTTCGAAAGTCGGGACCGATATCGGCATGTCGTCGAAGACCTGACGGAAGGCTGCAACCTGACCGAAGCACAGGTGGCCGAGACGGCTGTGAAACTCGCCGAGAAGCATGATTTTCAAACCGACACGCGATCACACGTCGGCTATTGGCTGGTGGACCGAGGACTGGATGAACTTGAAAAATCGATCCACTATCGTCCCAAGTTCGTCTCGTTGCCGTCGCGCTGGCTGAAACGCCACCCGGTCTTGACGTATCAGGGCGGCATTGCGGTCTTGATGATCGCGGTGATCGCCGCAGGCCTCTGGCAATTGCGCTCTCCTGGTGTGACCCCGCTTTGGTTCGCCCTTGTGGGCCTTCTGGCGATTTTGCCCGCCAGCGAATTGGCCGTCGGTCTGATGAACACGCTCGTCACGAGCTGGCTTCGTCCCAGGTTGCTGCCAAAACTCGATTTCAGCACCGGCATTCCCGCCGGCCATCAGAGCATTGTCGTGGTCCCGTGCATGCTGTCACGTCGCGGCGAAGTCAAATCGCTGCTCCAGCGTCTCGAGATGCACTACCTTGCGAATCCCGATCCTGCATTGTCGTTCGCACTGCTGTCTGACTTCCCAGACGCTGCTCAGGAAGTCTTGCCATCGGACGCGGCCCTGCTTGCCCAGGCATGCACTGGCATTCAAGAATTAAATGCAAAGCACGCCATCCATGAACGGGGTCCGTTCTTTCTCTTCCACCGTGCCAGGAAGTGGAATGAACAGGAACGCACCTGGATGGGGTGGGAACGAAAACGCGGAAAGTTAATGGAGTTCAACCGCCTGTTGCGCGGCCACGACGGGACGAGTTTTGTCGTTCAGGAAGGGGACCTGAAACGACTTCTGCCTGAATCGGGGCGTGGGCGCACGCGTTACGTCATCACGTTGGATGCAGACACCACACTGCCTCATGATGCCGCGCGGCGTATGATTGAAACGCTCGCCCACCCGCTGAACGTTGCCGTCTTCAATTCCGAAACGCATCGCGTCACTTCGGGCTATGTCGTATTGCAGCCGCGTGTCACCGTCAATCTGGCGAGTGCCGACAACTCACGGTTCGCGCAGGTTTTCGCAAACAATCCGGGACTCGACCCGTACTCCACATGCGCCTCTGACGTGTATCAGGATTTGTTTGGCGAAGGCAGCTTTACGGGCAAGGGAATCTACGAAGTCGATACCTTCGAGCAGGCCCTTGCCGACGCGTTTCCCGAGAACCAAATCCTCAGTCATGACTTGATTGAAGGTTGTCATGCGCGCGTGGGTCTCGTTTCCGATATCGAACTCTTCGACAACTATCCCGCAAAATACGAAGCGGATGTGAAACGCCAGCATCGCTGGGTTCGTGGCGATTGGCAGATCGCGACGTGGCTGCTGCCCTTCGTTCCCTGGGCCCATGGATGGCGGGCGAATCGCTTGTCGTTCTTGTCACGATGGAAGATCTTCGACAATTTGCGACGCAGTCTGGTCGCACCTTCGCTGATGCTGTTCCTGCTGACGGGCTGGTTCGCGTTGCCTCGGGCCGCCTGGATGATCACAGGCGGGGGAATGTTGATCCTCGCATTCCCCATGCTGGCCCAATTCGCGATGGCGCTTCGAAGCTGGCCGCGAAATTCTGCAGTCTCTGACTATCTGCAGGTGATCTGGAAAGACCTGAAGCGGTCTTCGCTTCAGACATTTCTACTGACCTCGTTCTTGCCCTTGAAGGCGTGGTCGATGGTGGATGCCATCGTACGCACTCTGTTCCGAATGACCGTCTCTCATCACAAGCTGCTGGAGTGGGCCACTGCGGCAGATGTCGAACGACAGCTTGCCCAGAAAAGGAAAGCCTCTCTGTTGCAGTGGGGGCTCGTACCAGGAGTCACGCTTGGGATCGCGTTCCTGCTGAGGCCAGAGGCGCTCGCGGGAGCCCTTCCATTCCTGGCGCCGTGGCTCGTATCGCCATTGCTGCTGCGTTGGTTGGATCGACCACCTCGGGTGCGAGAAGAATCCGCGTTGGCCGTCGGTGATCGACGCCAGTTGCGAACGGATGCTCGTCGCATCTGGGCCTTTTTTGAAACATATGTTGGACCGCGCGATCATTGGCTTCCGCCTGACAACATCCAGGAATATCCCGAAGAAAAAATTGCACATCGAATCTCGCCCACCAACGAAGGGCTGTACCTCGTTTCGGGTCTTGTCGCTCGCGACTTTGGATATCTCTCGATCAGCTCGCTCGTGGAAATCTGGGAGCGGAATCTGGCGCAATGGCAAACCTTTGATCGATACGAAGGACACTTTTACAACTGGTACGACACCGCCACACTGGAGGCATTGCTCCCGCGCTATGTTTCAACCGTCGACAGCGGCAATCTCGCCGCGTGTTTGCTGACGATTGAACGTGGAGTCGAAGAACTGCGCCGCGCTCCGATCGTCGACGCATTCCTGCAAGCGGGCGTGGAAGACACGGTCGCCATGATCATTGAATCCGCCGAACAGCTTGAACTGACTGCGGACAAGCGAACCCACGATGCGTGGCAACATTTCGCAAACGTCTTGTCACAACTACAGATTGCGAAATTCCATTTCGCGAACGATCCACGGCAATGGCTTCTCGCGGCACAGCACTGGCAAACCATACGTCCGCAAATTGCGGAGAAGCTTGAGCCACTCTCGATTGCGTTGCACGGCACGAGCCCAGCCCTGTTGTCGCAGGTTCGGTTGTTGCTCGATTGGCTGACGAATATCAGCCAGGAAATCGAAGCTTTCTATCCATGGCTTCCTCAATTGCAGGCAGACATCGTCACTTCAACCCCAACGGACGAAGGAGCACAGCATCGATTGCGATGGCTGCCCGTCGACTCGGAATGCGAATCGATCAGTGAAACGTTGTGGAAGCAGCTTTCCGCGGCGAGATCGCCAATCGACGTGCAGCAGCTTCTCGAAAAAGTCCGGCCGGTGCTGGACGAACTTCGAAACATCATCGAAACCCGCGTCGTGGCCGAGAACCGCCAGCAGTCTCTGGATTGGCTTGCTGAACTTACCAACCACATCCGAGAGGGCGCCGATTTCGCGGAATCACTAGACCATCGATTGCGTTCGGTCGCAGCCCAATCGGAAACGCTCGCGATGGCGATGGATTTCGGCGTGCTGTTCAACCCCCAACGAAAGTTGTTCTCCATTGGATACAACATGGAGACGGGACGGCTGGATGGATCGCACTATGACATGCTGTGTTCCGAAGCACGGCTCGCAAGCTTCCTCGCAATCGCCAAGGGCGATGTCGAGTCACGTCACTGGTTCCGACTGGGCCGGCAAATGACGTTTGCGGCGGGGCAGCTGTCGCTTCTGTCGTGGGGCGGCACGATGTTCGAATATCTGATGCCTCATCTTTTTCAGAAGACGTATACGGATTCGATTCTGGCCCAAAGCTGCCGTGCCGCGGTGGCGCGGCAGAAAGAGTACGGACGACAACGAGGCGTCGCATGGGGCATTTCGGAGTGCGCCTTCGGTGCCTTGGCGGCGAACAGTGACTATCACTATCGTTCGTTTGGCGTACCAGGGCTGGGGCTTAAGCGCGGCTTATCCAAAGATCTTGTGATTTCACCCTACTCGACATTGCTCGCCCTCGATTTCGATTCGCATGGTTGCGTGTCGAATCTGCAGCGGATTCGTCGTGAAGGCGGACTTGGACTGTGGGGTTACTACGAATCACTGGACTACACGCCCGAACGCGTTCCCGCCGGAAAACGAGCCATCGTCGTCCGCTGCTATATGGCTCACCACCAGGGAATGAGCCTGTTGTCCCTGGGCAATTTCCTGAAGGGAAGCGATACCCGGCGACGATTCCACGATCATCCATTGGTCCGCGCCACAGAGTTGCTGCTGCAGGAACGTACTCCGATCACGATGCCAAAACTGGAAGCGCATGCTGACGAACAAACGCCCGCGCCAGAACATCAAATTGAATCCGACATGGTCAGTCGCCGCATTGTTGGTGTGGCCACTGCCGTTCCCCGACTGCAACTGTTGTCGAACGGGCAGTACCATGTCATGGTGACGAGCACCGGTGGCGGCTACAGCCAGCATCAGTCGCTGGGCGTCACACGCTGGCGTTCGGACGCCACACGAGATCACTGGGGGCAATTCCTTTATTTGCGTGATCTTGGAACCGACGACGTCTGGTCCGCGACCTACCAGCCCACATGCGTCGAGCCGACACGATACGAAGCGATTTACTCCATCGACAAGGCCGAGTTCTTCCGCCGCGACGGATTCATCGACACCCACCTCGAAATTGCCGTTTCGCCGGAAAACAATTCCGAAATGCGGCAACTGAAGATTACGAACACAGGGCCGGCACCGCGCGAGATCGAGGTCACCAGCTATGCGGAAGTCTCGCTGGTGGAACCGAATGCCGACCTGTCGCATTCCTCGTTTCAAAAGTTGTTCATCGAAACAGAATACGTCGCCGACAAGGCGGCGCTACTGGCACGACGTCGTCCCCGCGATGCAAAGCAGCCGCCGATTTTTGCGGTTCATGCCTTGTCGGCAAGTTCGGAGGTCATGGCAACAATTCAGTACGAAACTAGCCGGCAAACCTTTCTTGGCCGAGGACGCACCCCGCAGTCGCCTGCGGCACTTGATCCCGACACCGACCTGTCAGGAACTGTCGGGGCCGTGCTCGATCCAATCTTCTCGTTGCGCTGCCGAGTGACCATTCCGCCAGACGAATCGATTTCGGTGGCATTCACCACATCGATCGCCGCGACTCGAGAAGAGGCCATCATTCTGGCCGATCAGTACCACGAATCACGCGGCGTGCAGCGTGGCTTTGAACTGGCATGGGCCTATTCGCAGGTAGAACTTCGGCACCTTCACCTTTCCGCGGCCAAGATGCATCAGTATCAACGCCTTGCCTCGGCGATGCTGTATCCAGACCGCACTCGACGGCCTGCCGCGGAACGATTGCAACAAAATCGACTGGGGCAGCGCGGACTTTGGCGGTACGGCATTTCGGGCGCCGTGCCCATGATGGTGGTGTATGTCACGAAGCCCGAGCAGATTGACCTGGTCCGCGAAGCCGTCGGAGCCCACCAGTATTGGAGGGGACGTGGGCTGAAGTCGGAACTGGTCATCGTCAACGATTTCCCCGGCAGCTACCTCGACGCGATGCAAGATCAGCTTGTGGAGTTGATGCAGCAGCTGCAAATCCGACTTGATGAAAAGCCCGGATACGTCTTCATCTTACGCGGTGCCCAGATCGCCGCGGAAGACAAGACATTGCTCGAAGCTGCAGCCTCGGTCGTTTTGTTTGGTGATCGAGGACCGTTCTCCAAACAAATTGAAGTGGGAACGACACCGGCAACGCCGAAGTCCGCCAATATTCGTCTCGAGAATTCGGTGCTTGCCGGTGGTGCCGCCCGGACTCCAGCGCCGAGCGTCGAGCCCTTCAGCACCGATGGAATTCGAATCTCGGGTGCTCATCGATTCGAAACGATTCCCACGAACGAATTAGAGTTCTGGAACGGGTACGGAGGATTCGCACGAGACGGGCGCGAGTACCACATTTGTCTCAATCGACACCAATCGACACCCATGCCCTGGTCGAACGTCATGGCGAACCCCAAGTTCGGCTGCCTCGTGACCGAGTCGGGAGGTGGTTACACCTGGTTTGGAAACAGTCGTGAAAACAAGCTGACGACCTGGGTGAATGATCCCGTCAGCGACACGATGAGTGAAGCCCTGTACCTTTACGACTTCGACTCGGGAGAAATCTTTTCCCCAATGGCGGGTGTGAAACGTGACAACAACGACCATTGGGTGCAACACGGCCAGGGTTACACACGGTTCGTGCATCGCTCGAACGGACTCTCACAAGATGTCCTTGTCACGACGGCTCCTGACGAGTCGATCAAATTCATCGTCTTGACGCTACGCAACGAACGTGATCAGTTCCGCCGATTGTCGGCAACCTATTACGTCGAATGGGTCCTGGGCGTTTGTCGCGAAGACACCCAGATGCACGTGGTCACGTCGATCGACGAAAAGTCGGGTGCGCTGATGGCGACGAACGCCTACCATCCCGAATTGCCCGAACAGGCTGCGTTCCTGCAAGTCATGCACCAGGACCGTTCCTGGACGGGCGATCGTACGGAATTTATCGGCCGAAACGGCACTCCGACTCATCCGGTTGCGGTGGGACTTGGTAAGTTGTCGGGACGTACGGGCGCGGGGCTCGACCCTTGTGGCGCGGTTCAAGCATCGATCCGTCTGGGTCCGCAACAAGAAATCCAACTCGTCTTCCTATTGGGTGCGGCAGAGAATCTCACGGCGGCAGGATCACTGCTGGATCGCTACAACAGCACGACGGCAATCCGACAGGCGTGCGACGAAACTGTGTCTCGTTGGAACGAAACGCTGGAAACGATCGAGATCAAGACCCCTGATCGCGCGTTTGATCTGATTGTCAACCGGTGGTTGTTGTATCAGACGATCAGTTGCCGAATTCTGGGGCGATCGGCCTACTATCAGGCGGGCGGCGCCTACGGGTTCCGAGATCAGCTCCAGGACACGATGGCGGCGGTCTATTCTCAGCCGGCACTTGCCCGGCATCACATTCTGACGGCCGCGTCACGCCAATTCGAAGAAGGAGATGTTCAGCACTGGTGGCATCCACCCGAGGGCCGCGGAACGCGTACGCGATTCTCGGATGACCTGCTGTGGATGCCGTTCGTCGTCTGCCACTACCTGACCGTGACGGGCGATCATTCGATTCTTGACCAAGACGCATCGTTCTTGACGTCACCACTCCTGGAACCCCACGAACAAGAGCGGTACGAGATTCCTTCGGTCTCGTCACAGCGGGCGAGTTTGTACGAGCATTGTCGACGAGCGATCGAGCGTGGATTCCGTCTGGGCGTTCACGGCCTGCCGCTGATGGGCTGTGGCGACTGGAACGACGGGATGAACAAAGTGGGAGAAGAAGGTCGAGGCGAGAGCGTCTGGGTGGGCTGGTTCCTGCTGGTGATTCTCGATCGGTTCATTCCCTTGATGGAATCACGCGGTGACACCGATCGCGCGGACGCGTGGAAACATCGCTCGGCGGAACTTCGAAACGCATTGGAAGAAAATGCATGGGACGGGGAATGGTATCGACGCGCGTACTTCGATGATGGAACGCCTCTTGGATCGGCTCAGAATGACGAATGCCAGATTGACTCGATTGCACAGACCTGGTCTGTCATCGCTGACGCCGATCCCGCCCGTTCGCGACAGGCGGTTGAGTCGGTGATGAAGCGGCTTGTCCGCTGGCAAGAGGGGCTGGTTCTGCTGTTTACGCCGCCGTTCAACACGTCGAGTCTCGATCCTGGTTACATCAAAGGATACGTACCAGGGATTCGCGAGAACGGAGGACAGTACACTCATTCTGCCACCTGGTTGATTCAGGCTCTCACACTGCTTAACGATGGCGAGCGTGCGGCCAAGGTGTTCGAGCTCGTCAATCCGATCAACCATGCCCTGACCCAAGACGATGTGCATCGATATCAAGTCGAACCGTATGTTGTTGCGGCGGATGTTTACGGTGTCGCACCACATGTCGGTCGCGGTGGATGGACCTGGTATACCGGTTCGGCCTCATGGCTGTATCGTGCCGCGATTGAGTTCATTTTGGGCTTTGAACAGCACGGGCAGTCGGTGAGGTTCTCGCCAAAACTTCCAAGCAACTGGGATCACTTTGAACTGAGCGTGCGACGAGACTCGAAGTCATGGGATTTTAAGATCACACGCCTGTCCGACGGTGCCTATGAAATTCGCCTGGGACTCGACAGAACTCTGTTCGCCCCCAATGAGATGATTCCGTTGGATCGAGCACAAGCCGTGGACCGCGATCCTTCAAAAATCGCAGAGCAGTCCGGACAAGTCAGCGACGGGCAGGCCGACACCGTATCGGCGAATGGATGGCATCGTTCTCTCCAGGATGGGCAAGACCCGACTGGAAAAGATGTCGTCACGCATCACTCGTAGGAAATCGCCATGTCCAGTACGAAGAAAGTACCGGCGTAACCGTTTACAGGACGAAGGTGGGGACAGGCACATTTTCCCGGTTCAATTGGAATCCACACTACTTCGGCTTGGGTCATCCTTCCCTTTGCCGCAGGAAAATGAGCCAGTCCCCGGCCTGCGAACGATTCGAGTTCAGGCCAGAGGAGGGTGAAATCGGAACCGGGACGTTTCGTTCATCCTGCGCGCCCCGCATTCTTCATCGTGACAACGAAGTCGCACGTGCGGTCGTCAAATCGCGCCGCAGCGCGTACGTCGCTGTTTTTATTAATTTGTTGCCAAAGATCAGCCGTCCCCTCCCCCAAAAATTGAGCACTTTGATCGTCTTGATCTCCTTGCCCTTTATCGCATTGTCTCGTCAGTACTTAAGTCTGCTCATTCATTTTTTTGCGATTGAGCCTCTTGATCGCTTTGATCATCTGGCTTCCGAGGTCGTTCTTGGGAGTACTTTGACACCTGAAACTTGTCTGGACCTGCAGCTGCGCAGGACTCAACTCCGTCGATGCCGCATTGGTTCGGTTCGCGATGAATGTCGGCATGGGTGTCCACCTTCGGACGGAGAATCAGCTTGAGGGATCATTGCGCCCCGAATTGACAGCCGAGTTGAGGTCGACTGAATTTCGTGAGGGTTCACATCGTGTGAACGGTCGTCAATCTTACCGCCCCCGCCGATTGTGTCAGGACCAAATCAGACCAATGTTCCAATGGTTTGGAAGACCCGATGGGCTGAGGATGTGGACACAGTCTTGTGGACGCGCGATTCGCAGTCTGTTGAAGTAAAGGGGGGCCGGCACTTTGGTCGTCATGACATCGTGACGTTTTTTGATCTGATCGGAGCCAGTCCCCGTTACTTCAGCAATGTTATGGGCGGGCGATCAGGCGAAGATTTCGATGCCCAGCGGTGGTGCGGGGGTTGGCTCCTTGGGCAGCCACGATCCGTCGGGAAGTCGCGCAGGAAGTGGTCGCATAAATATGTATCCCACCCAGCCGAACCATCCGCTGATGCCGATCAGGATCGGCCAGAACCAGTTCTTGTTGTGAAACACGCCCACTTCTCGGCGTCGACAGGCCCATCCAGCAATCAGCCCGACAATCGTTGAGGTGGCAAGCCAAACTTGAAACGCATGCGCGAAATCCGCAGATCGCTCTAAGTAAGTCTGAGTCTTGCCGATCTCTTGCGGCAGGAATATTGGAGCGGCAACCTGGGCTCCCCAAGCAACAATCGGCGCCGGACAAACTAAGCTCGCCATGGACTGAAAGATCTGCGCATCGACGGCGTGGTAGCCGTGCAGTTTCAGCTCGACCTCACGTTCAATCAGGCCATCGGGCTTGATCCAGACAACTCGACAGTCTTCGGGATGATCGAAGACGGTTTGCTGCGGTGAGTAGACGAACACCTTTCGCCCATCCGGCAATTTATACATCGTTTCCCATGCCCCCGCCGGTGCGGGAGCGAGTGGCATCGATTTGAGCTCCCGGGTCTGCGGATCGAGTTGCAACAACTCGTCATTGGCCCGGCAGAAGATCTCGAGAGTGGTCGTGTCGCCATTTTTCCGCGTTGATCGAAACATCCCCGTTACATTGGAGCGGTCTTCGAAAATTGTCCGGACACTCCGATCTCCCAGGTGAATCTCATACAGCGTCCCCTCTGCAAACAACCAGACCAAATCGGGATCGGCATTGTCGAGTGGGACATACTGACGTTCATAGTAAAATTCGGAAGGTTCATAAACTTGCGGATCGTAATGTAGCTTCTGACTGGCAATCACGGATGCCCCCGACAATCCGGATTTCATTCGCTCTAAGCGAAATGATTCCGATTCCGGCGGGCGGGTCGACGAGAATCCATGAATGCCAATGAATCCGACCAGTGTTCTCGATCGTGCTTGATATCCAATGAAGTACGCCGTTTGATTTCGATTGGGCTCGACAACGAGATACCACGATGTCGCGGGCTTTTGGAAATCGTGGAAAGAATCAATCCGATTTCTCCAATCTGCCGGCGAGCCAGAATCAAAACGAGTCAGGCTGATTCCGCCCAAAAGGGTCGTTTCAAGCCCCAAAGTATTGACGATGGGCGAACCATCCATCCGTCGAAAAGAAATATCCTGATTGCGATTGGCATAGGTTTGGATGATCGGCTCACCGTCCTTGGAAATCCTGATGGTTTCAAAGCTGGTTTGATCAGGAGCGATGAATCGGACCACGGCGATGCCCCAGAGCGCAATTACCACATGAACCATCGCAAAGCCGATCGTCAGCCAGAGGTACATCAGGATTGAAGACAGCCATGAGCGATTCATTTGACGTTTCCTTCACACGGAAAGCATTCGGGATTGAGGCACTCGCCCGTTCTGTGGAATCAGGGGGTAACCGTTCACAGCCAGAAGAGAGGGGGACAGGCACATTTTCCCGGTACGATTGGAATCCACAGTGCATCAACTAGGGTAAGCCTTCCCTTTACCACGGGAAAATGAGCCAGTCCCCGGTCTGTGAACGGTTACGATCAGGGGTATTCGCGACTCTGTGCCGTCTCGAGAATGGAAACTAAAAGTCCCGCCGCCAGCACGCCGAAACCGAGATAGGCGACAGACGGCCAGATCGGCGCAAACCTCAAACCCAGCGCCGCCACGAGGGCGGTGATGAGGGGCCAGGAGCGCGAGCCGATCCAGTAGGCAGGCCTGATTCCCGTCAGGAACGCACCCAAGTAACACACCACAGCAAGGCCGATCGTCCGCCACCAGCCCTCGGTCATTCCCCAAAAGAAGGGGCTGGCATGTGTTCCCGGTGTGGCAGCCCACAGGCTATACACAAGCAATGGCAGTGCCGTCACCGCCAGGATCAGCAGCAGACCCGCGAGCATTTTTCCATACAGCAGTTGCCTTCGAGGCATCGGGCGATGCAGAAGAAATAGCGTCGTTTGCCGCCAGGTTTCCCAAATGGACTGGTGCAGGCCGAATGCGATCGCGGCGATGACTGCCGTCGCGCAAAAATTCGACTCGGCGTTTGAACCGTAGTAGGCAGGCAGAAAGGGAATTTCATTTCCGCGGCCTTCAGAAAAGTAGGGAATCAACGGCAGATCCATCGCCGCGCCCAGGAAATGAATTTGAACTAAAAGTGCCAAGCCCGCGTAGAGAGAGAGCTCACGCAGTTCTTTCGACAACAGTGCTGTCCACACGGTTCGTCTCCCTGTTAAAGAGCGGCATTGAACGCTTGTTTCCACGCGTGTATTCGATAAAGGCGTCTTCCAGATTGAGCGTCGTCACGTCGATCCAGCGAGGTTCGAGCGAATCGGCGATCGCTTGCTGCGTCGGGCCCCACTCGACGACGACGAGCTCCAATTCCAGGCCAACGCGTCGCCAGTTCACCAGTCCGGCGCATTCGGGGAAATCCGGCGGATCAGTGTCAAATCCAAGGACGACCTTACGAACCGATTCGCGGAACGTTTCGGTCGGACAATCAACGCGCAACACCCCACCCATCATGATCCCAATCCGGTTGGCGACACGTTCAACATCACCTAGCACGTGTGAACTGAAAAAGATGGTACGGCCGCGACTTTGGATCAGTTGAATGAGCGCTTCGAGAAAATCGCGTCGCACGACCGTATCGAGACCGAGCGTGGGATCATCCAGAATCAAGAGTTCTGGATCGGGCGCCATGGCCAGAGCGAGCGAGACCTGCGCCTGCTGTCCACGGGATAGGCGGCCACACTTTTGTTTTCGCGATAATTCGAAGTGATCGAGAATCTGATCGACGAGCGACTGATCCCAGTTCTCGTAGAACGGACGCGTGAACTGCACGATCTGTCCGATGGTCATCCAGGAATACAGCGGATGGCCTTCTGCCATATATGCGATGCGCGACCGCGTCTGCGGCGACAGGGAGGTGATGTCTTCGCCCAGCAACAAGACTCGCCCTGCGTCCGGCGGTGCCATTCCCGTCAGCATCTTGATCGTGGTGGATTTCCCGGCCCCGTTGCGACCAAGAAACCCGTAGACGCAGCCGGACGGAATCCGCAGATTCAAGTCACGCACGGCCCATTTGGGACCGTAGGCCTTCGATAGATGTTCAATCACAATCGCGTCAGAACGATTTTCATCAGACATGAGCTGTCTCTCGCAAAGATCCGCGAACTCCGTCGATTACACTCCCGCCTGCCACTGAAACTGCGCAATTCGCTCGTTGACGAGTTCCCGGACTTCGTCTGCAGTGAACCCCAAAAGCACGGCCTCGGTGAAGAAGCCATCCAACAACGCGACCAGTCGTTCCCGGCGGGCCTTTTTCGTCAAGTCGCTTCCGTACGGTGCGACGAAGACACCAAGACCATGCCGCGTGGTCAGCAAGCCGTCGCGTTCCAATTCCGTATAAACTCGAGCGACCGTGTTCGGATTGATGACCAATCGCCGCGACAAATCGCGAACCGAGGGCAAGCGGGCGTTCGGCTGCAACCGCCCTCGTGCAATCGCCGATCGAATCTGTTCTGCAAGTTGCCGGTAGATTGGCGTCCGGCTTGCCGCATCAACACTGAAGTCCATAGTCACGACTCCTTCTGTACTAACTCAGATAGTACAGTTATCAGACGCGATGTCAAGACGTCTCGTCGTATTTTGACTTTATCACGGCGAGATCTGGGAATCGCAATTCGAATGTGGCGCCAAATTCAGACTGTCGCGGGAACTTTTTTCGGCGGATTGCCGTCGAAGATGGCGGCGTCCGAGCTTGCTCGACGACCAACATGTCCTGGCATTCAATTCGACTTCCTCTGTCCAGTCGAGAATGTGGCTCCATTCTAAAGGGATCGCATGATGCGTCGATTCGTCATCGCCTTGACCTGGCTCTTCGGGTGCTTGAACTCGGTTCTCGATGCGCAGGGAGTGCTTATCGCACCGGACAAACCGGTTTCCTTGCCACGGCCCGCCTTGAACACGGGGCACGCGCCCTTTCGTCCGCCTGTCAGCGGTTCGTACAAGATCAAGCAACTGCGTGTCGACGCACGAATCGTCGATCAAGTTGCTCGGGTGCAGGTCTCGCAAACATTTGCGAATACTGGCACCAGTCCGATGGAAGTTCAGTTTCTGTTTCCTCTTCCATACGAAAGCGCGATTGATCAACTCACACTGCTCGTTGACGGTAAAGAGTGGTCAGGTCGATTGCTGCCAGCGACCGAAGCGCGGTCGATTTACGAATCGATCGTGCGATCCAATCGAGACCCTGCTCTGCTCGAATGGATCGGATCTGGACTGTTCCAGACGCGGGTGTTTCCCGTGCCAGTCGGGACGGAACGGGTCGTGACACTGAACTACAATCAGTTACTGAAGAAAGATCATGGCCTGACAGACTTTGCATTCCCCCTGAGCACCGCCAAATACACCTCGCGAGCCATTGAAAACGTCGAAGTCCGGATCGCGATCGAGTCGACCGTTGACCTGAAGAACATTTATTCACCGACCCAGACGGTCGACATCAAGCGTACGGATGCCCGGCATGCGGTTGTGTCCTACTCACGCTCCAACGATGTCCCTGTGACCGATTTTCGACTCTTGTTTGACGTCGGCCAAGGGGCCGTCGGTGCGAATGTCATCAGCTACAAGCCGAAGGCGAATGAAGACGGGTATTTTCTGATGCTGGCCAGCCCCGAGGTGAAATCGACGGACACGACGCGAATCAGAAAGACATTAATTTTCGTCGTGGATCGATCGGGAAGCATGAGCGGAAAAAAGTTTGAGCAGGCCTGCGCCGCATTGCGATTCGTCCTGAATAATCTTCACGAGGGGGATCTATTCAACATCATTGCCTATGACGGAACTGTGGAATCATTCCGGCCCGAATTGGAGAAATACAACGACGAAACACGTCGGGCGGCGCTGGGCTTTGTACAAGGCCTTCACGCAGGCGGCGGAACCAACATTCAAGGAGCCCTGACGACGGCACTCAGCCAACTGAAGGACACCAGCGTCCCGAACTATGTTCTGTTTTTGACCGACGGGTTGCCGACAGTCGGCGTTGTCAACGAAGCGCAACTGTGCCAAAGCACGAAGGCCGCAAATCAGGTCCACGCCCGGATTCTCACATTCGGAGTGGGCTACGATGTGAATGCTCGATTGCTCGACCGAATCGCACGAGACGGCTTCGGGCTGTCCGAGTCTGTGCGACCTGATGAGGATATCGAGGCACATGTC
Source organism: Schlesneria paludicola DSM 18645 (assembly GCF_000255655.1). Taxonomy (NCBI): domain Bacteria; kingdom Pseudomonadati; phylum Planctomycetota; class Planctomycetia; order Planctomycetales; family Planctomycetaceae; genus Schlesneria; species Schlesneria paludicola. Next base: position 2,249,441 of record NZ_JH636434.1, read on the forward strand.
AGCACCGTCTATCGCGGAATCAGTTCCCCTGTGCTGACAAATGCGACGGTCCAGTTTCAGTTGGACGGATTCAAGCCCGAGAATGGCCCCGCAGTCAATCGCACATACCCTCATGGCACGTTCGATTTGTTTGAAGGGCAACAACTGGTGATCGTGGGACGGTATCAGAATCCAGGTCACGCCCGCGTGCAGCTCAACGGACAAGTGAATGGCCAACCTCAATCCTTCGAGTTTTCGGCGATGCTGAATCCCGTCAGCGACGACCAAAACTTTGCGTTCATCGAAAAACTTTGGGGTCTGCGGCGTATCGGTGAAATCATTGATCAAATCGACTTGTCGGGAAAGAACGACGAGCTCGTTAAGGAACTGGTCGAGCTTTCGACCAGGCACGGGATTTTGACCCCCTACACGTCGTTTTTGGCGGACGAAACGGTACGCCCCTCGGTGACCAGTTTTGAAATCCTCAAACGAACCAACACGAATCTGCAGCAGCTGGAGGACGTGTCGGGTGTTTCCGGTGTCACCCAGCGTTCCCTGAAGTCGTCGCTGCAGAACGCGGCGAATTCCGTTGTGCCAGCCGCACCGGTGCTCGTCGCTGAATCACAGGGCCAGCCCTCGTCCGCAGCGACTTCACGATCGCGTTTGAGCCCGGCTCAAGGCCCCCCCGGAAATCCTGCTGCGTCGGCGGGGACCGTGCGCCAGCATGGAAATCAGGGCGTGTATCTCCGTCGGTCACCCGGTGGCGGCAAGCAGATTCTCGTGACGACGGAAACAGCAGAAGTCGATCTGGAGCGGGATAAAGGTCAGATCGAGTTCATCGAACGGTATAGCGATTCCTATTTTACGCTCATCAAGGCGAACAGCGTCGTCGAGAACCAAATTCTCAGCCAGCAGGGGGACGATGAGCAACTGCTGCTCAAGCTTCGAGGAAAGCTTGTTCTGATTCGGTGAAATCGCGTGGCACATCCACTCGTTGCAGCCTGTTGGAATCACAAGGGACTGGCAACTTGGCGTTCACGACGTCAAGACGTTTGCAAATCGGTACGAAGCCAGTCCCGTACTTTTGGCAGGCCGCCAGGGCGCGATCCATTACGTGGCTCGCGATTTGATCAGAGCGCTGATCTGTTTGAACTCCGCGGCATCAGCGGTCTCGCACCATTCAAAGATGACGCTTTCGGCCGTGGTAAGAATCGCGCCCGAGTTTGCCATCCTCTGAATGGCAATTTCGTGGTCGAGCTGATTTCGCGCCGCAAGCGCATCGACGGCCACATACGTCTGATACCCCGCCGCGAGGAGATCAAGAACCGTCTGTTGGACACAGACATGGGTCTCCATGCCGGCCACCACAATCTGGAAGCGATCATCGATCGCTTCCGCAGCGGTGGGCCATCCGGTGCATTCGAGCGCGCTGAAGCGTTTCTTGGCGTGCCGCGTTTCGGTGAATTCGATCAGCGAGGCAACCGTGGGGCCGAGCCCTTGTGGATATTGCTCGGTCAGGGTGACGGGGACCTGCAGAATCTGTGCACCTTGACAGAGAAATCGGCACGATTCAAACAAGTCTTGCTGTGTGTCCGAGGACATGGCCGCTGCCAGTTTTTCCTGGACATCGACAACGAGCAGTCGGCTTGAGCGACGGCTGAGCAGTTCGTGGCTTCTTGGTGGATTCATGATTGCGATCTTTGATCAAATGCAGACGACGTGCGTGGCCGTCGGCCCCGGCTACCCGTTCAATTACTAACGCGATTCTGATTCGGATCGCGACTCAACGCGCGAGGGCCGTTCGGCAGACTGGAACTGCCGATCGCGATCAGCCCCTGGGTCAACTAGAATCCGGCGGGTGCAGCGGCCGGCTGAGGCGTGCCAGACTTTTCGGCCCCAAGCCGTGGCGGATCTTTGGTGAATTGCAAGGTCCCGAGCATCATCGGAATTCGTTCCGTGACTCGCTGGGGACTATCCATGGCTTCAGGCAGAGCAACGACAATGACGGCGATCACACTGCCGTTGGCACGCGAGTAGACTTCAAACGTGTACTTGGCGCCATCAATTTCCACACCCTTGAAGGCACAGACGTCAAAAGACTGCTGTTGCTGGTAGACGGGAATTCCTGTGGGCTGAAGTTCCACATGTTCGTCCGTGGGATCGACCAGCAGTGACTGGCTCATGATCGTCTTCAGTTCCTCGACGAACTTCCCAGCATCCACCGCTCGATCGCCGCTCAGATTCCAATAGTTGCAGAGCGCATAGATGTAGCCCTTGCGATCTTCTGAAGAACCATCAGGTCTCGCCGCAGTGAACTTGCCTTCCCAGGCACCGAACAGTTCTGGAAATCGCAGATTGACGTAGTCGGGTTGCCGCGGATCAATTGTTGGCTCTTCGACCGTGCCGTTTTCATTCACGATGGGCTGTGGAGGCGGAATCAGAATGAACTGGTTCGGAACGCGCAATTCCATCAGCCCACCTGGCACGATCCACTTGGGTGCCAGTGACTGTTCGATGCGATCAAGATAGGCGTAGTACTGTTTCGTCTCTTTCAATCGCGATTCGTACTGCGCGTACCCGCAACCGCCGACGACGCTCAAAAGAAGCATGCCAGCCAGCGTTCGCCAGCTTTTTGCGTACAGCGCGATCGAATCAAACATGGACAATCCCTGGTTGACGAGGCCATGCATATCTGGCAGATGGCATTCGGGACGACAATATGTTGGCGAACGTGAGTTCGCCAACCCGAGATTGTGTCGGAATCAATTGCCATCGTCAATCAGGGGGGCGCCGTTCAGGGTCGGAGCGAGAAACAGCCCTCTCTTTCATTATCGGCCAAGAGTGGGTTCGTCGCCTTCCCCCTCACGATGTCACCTGTTTTCATTGACTCACCGGAACGAGCGGACAGGCACTTTTTTTCTCGGATCATTGCAACTCACAGCGCGTCCACGAGAGCAATCCTTCGCTTATTTCACAGAAAAATGAGCCAGTCCCCGGCCAGAGAACGGGTTATTGAGGTGGGCTTGGAATTCGCGATCGATCAGGTGAAACACCACTTGTGTGACGCGTTGCCCCACTGAAGTAACAATGCGCGGTCAAACAACTCAGTGACCAGTTCGCGCGACATTCACTTTTTTGAGGCCAGCGAGTCAACAAAAAGAACCTTCGACAAAATCTGCACGTGCGTGCACTTTCGAGAGCGAAGGGTGCCCATGGTCAATAAAGGTTCGCTCTTTCGGGGCAAATGTGTGGCGGTCACCGCAAACAAAACGCACATATGAACATTCGCACCCCACTGTGTTAAAACGCAATATCGAGTTAGGGGACTGTCACAGGGGAAACGAATTCACGATTTTTTAATATTACGGGTTTGTGGGTGTGTGGCCGCTATCCAAACAGTCTACGCAGGGTATACTCGCACATTCCTTAACAATTAATTCTGCGACTCTTTAAGGTTTTTGTGGCTCTTTGTGTTTCTTGTGAAAAATGCACAGTGGCCTGTGCTGTGGTATGAGCCATCTATTGAGTATGTGGAAAGCGAGGTAGATCTCTGTTCCTGAGGCGAGGTCTCAAGAAATGAACGAGGCCTCTAGCAGCGACAATTCCGAGTGGTACAGGTCGCTTGATGTAATTAATTGTGACCAGCCTTGACAGTGATCATCTTTCGATGATCGTCAATGGTGCAGTCGGTTCGGGTTTCAAGTTCCAAGGATCGTCTCGAATGCTCATGAAGAATCAAAAGTCACGTCTAGGTTTTACTTTGATTGAATTGTTGGTGGTGATTGCGATCATCGCCGTTTTGATTGCACTCTTGTTGCCCGCCGTCCAACAAGCTCGCGAAGCTGCACGACGAACCCAGTGTAAGAACAATCTGAAACAACTCGGATTGGCACTGCACAACTATCACGATGTCACCACGACGACATTCCCACCAGGTTATGTTGGTGCCAACGCTGCCACAGGTGGCAACTACACCGGTTTCGGCTGGATGTTCATGCTGCTGCCACAGATTGATCAGGGGAACCTGTTCAACAACTTGACGAGCACTGCAGTCAATCCAAACTCGACTGTCGGATTGTCCGGTCTGGCTGGTGCTGTCGCGACGGCCCAAACCATCCAAAGCCCAATTCCTGCCTTCCGATGCCCAACAGACCCCGGTGCGTCAACCGTCACGATGTTGACAATCAATGGAGCTCCCATCAGCGGTGGATCCGCGATCTTTGGTCGTACGGCTTATTTCGGTGTGGTGGGTGTTGACCCCACATGGAACGCTTCGACTACCGCATTCGTTCCGAGCGCGACGGTCAGTGCACCTGCGTCGGCAAGCCCGAACAATGCCGCCGTAGGCGCAATTGGCACCTATGTCAATCCGGGTGCGGCCGCAATCGGCCTGACCACGACATCGGCCACGATCGAGCAGTTCGGTGGAACGTTCGGTGCCAATAGCAAACGCGGCTTCCGCGATATGACGGACGGCTCGAGCAACTGCATCGTCGTTGGCGAACGATACACGCCAATTGCGTCGTCGACATCAACACCTGCAGTTGGCGATGGCACTTGGGTCGGTGCCACCGATAGCGGTGCGGGTGGTGTCGCGTCTCCTTATCCAGGCATCCTGGGCCAAGCCAGCGCACTGGGTGAAGCTACCTATGCGATCAACTACATGTTCACCGGTGCGAACAATCGCCCACTGACGACCGGCTTTGGCAGCCTTCACACGGGTGGAAGCCACTTCCTGATGGGTGACGGCGCTGTCAAGTTCTTGAACGCCAACCTGGACATCACGACGTTCCGTCGCCTGGCTCGCACCAGCGATGGCAATGTGACCGGCGAATACTAAGCCGACTGCGAAGCTCGCAAGCTCGTTGCGAATCGCATGAATTTCAAAGCAGGATCGATCCTCAACAAGAGGAACGATCCTGCTTTCTTTTTTATGTCCAACGAATGAGCGAACTTGGATGCAACACCAAACCCTTCAAAATGTTACGGACGGAGACGCAACAAAGAAAACGAGGAGCGTGAGGGCGACTGCAACAGAATCTTGCCGGTGCGCTCACGTTTCTGACGAGTGATGCGTATCATGTGCGGCTCGCCGTAAGTTGTTTGCGGCGTTCTCAAATCCATTCGCTCTCAAAATCCCGGTGTCTCGATTGTCTGACTCTGCCTTCGATTCGTCGTGCGTGCCGATTGTCGCAATCAGGGGACCTGAAAAGCCATCGGTCGGAAAACTCGCATTGGTCCGCTCGCTACCAAGCGGCCTTGCCGACCGTTCACCTTGGTCATTGACTCAAACCTTTGGGCTCGTCCTGCTTCTCGTGGGTCATGTCCTTGGCGCAGGGGCATTCTCGAGCCTGCGTGCCGAGCCTGTCACGGTCGGAACGCCAGACATTGGATGGGATGGAAATTACACCGTTGGACGCTGGACTCCCGTCAAAGTTCCAATTCACGTCCCGGCAGCCACGTCGGTGCAACTGAAGCTGAGCGCCGTTGATTCCGATGGAAATCGGGTGGGCTTTCAGGTTCCCGCGGCATCACTGACCGCAGGCGACCACCTGATCACAGGCCTGATCAAAGTCGGGCGACTCAATGGCGAGGTTGGAATCCAGGTGAATGACGGTACCGAGCAGCGTACCGCGCCCGGCACTGCCGATTGGCTGCGTGAACCGCTTCGTCCTTCGGTGCGTTTGATCGTGACGATCGGGCAGCCACAGGGATTTGTGTGGGAGAGCGATTCGTCGTTACGCGGAGTGGAAGTTCGCGTTGCCGACATCAAAGCCAGCGCCCTTCCGACGAACCCCTTGGCGTATGATTCGATCTCGGTGCTAGTCATTGCGGGTGCCGCCGAGCTTTCAACGGCGCAGGCGAAGGCAGTCCGGCAGTGGGTTGCCGGCGGCGGGCGGCTGATCATCTCGTTGCCGCAGGACGCATCGGCGGCACGGCAATCGATTCAATCCCTGTCGGATTGGCTTCCGGTTGCAGTCGGGGAACAACCGGTTGTCGTGCGTGAGTTCGCGGGCCTTGAGGCGTATGCCGCGAAGAACCTACGGATCCCTCACACGACCACCCTCTCCATTCCGAGTGTGCGTGTCGAAACGGGCGAGGTTCTGGCAGCCAGCCGATCCGATGCATTTCTGGTGCGGGCCCCGTTGGGTTTGGGAATGGTCACCGTGCTGGCGCTGGACCTGACGAAGCCTCCTTTGGTCGAATGGAAGGCGTTGCCTTCGCTCTGCGCGCGAATCGCCGGATTGGGAACGACAGGCGAATCGAACGAAAAAGCGGCCGCAAAAGGGACGCAGCTCAGTTCGACGGGAATCACAGATCTGCAAACGCAACTGAACGCGATTCAAGAGCATTTTGAAAAAGTCCAGCGGGGGTCGCCCTGGTTTACGATGACCTTAATGCTGGCCCTGATGATTGTGCTCGGACCACTCGATTACCTGCTGGTCCACCGCATTCTCAAGCGACCGCAGCTGACGTGGGTCACGTATCCGCTACTGGTGATCATTACAGCCGGATCGACAGCGTGGTTGGCCGTCAGTTGGAACGGCACGGCGCGTCATGCGAATCAACTGGACATTGTGAACGTCGATGTCGCCACCTCAACCGCAACCGGGCGTCATCTGGTTACGGTTTATAGTCCGGTGACTAGCCAGTCCGACGTTTCCGTGACGCCGCTGCCGTTGGTGGAAGGAACGAACGCGTCCAATTCGACTCAACTGATCTGGCAAGGGGTTCCCGAAGCCAATTTCGGCGGGATGCTGCGCCCGATGGGGATCGAACAGGGTGCCAAATACTGGCAACAATCTGACGGTCAACTTTCAGAGCTTCCCGTGATGCAGTGGAGTTCGAAGGCGCTGGTCGCGCAGAGCGTGCAGTCTGTGCCGAATCTGGTCGAATGCGATTTGAAATCGTCTGCGACAGGTCGCTTGATCGGAACCATCACGCATCGCTTTTCGTCGCCCATCGAAGACTGGATGGTCGTGTACAAGAACGTTGTCTATCGACATCTGAAGCAGAAGGATGATGTCGCGACACTTCCATTGCCGTCGAAACAGGTCTGGCGCGTCGAACAGCCGGGTGTTCATTCACGCGAATTGCGGCCGTATTTAACGGGGATGATCACGATGGCCACACCGCGATTTGGCGAGCGGACGGTCACCGAAGTCACCCACCATCAGTCCACCTATGATCCGCTGTCGCTTGATCCGGCTAGCGTGATTCGAATTCTGACCTTTCATGACGAGGTGGGCGGCGAACGCTACACCGGATTGACGAATCAGTTACTGGGCAGTGAAGACTGTTCGCACCTGATGAAAATGGGTCGCGCGATCCTGGTTGGGCGATTGTCGCAACCGGTCGCGACCATTCAACAGGATCAGCAAGCGTTGGAGCCTGATCGGCAAGCGACATTCATTCGATTGATTCTTCCGGTGGCTCCCGCCAGCGAAGTCATTCGGGATCTGCGCCGGGTTGTTGAAGAGTGATCGGGATCACGAGCAAACTATGATTGAAACACGACAGCTAACGAAACGATACGGTCACCTGATCGCGGTCAACGAAATCAATCTCTCGCTGAAGGAAGGCGACGTCTTTGGTTTCATCGGGCCCAACGGATCGGGCAAAACGACGACCATGCGGATGATCGCAACGTTGCTGAGCCCCGACTACGGCGAGGCTTACGTGTGCGGGAAATCGATTTACAATGACCCGCGCGAGATTCGCCGACTGGTCGGCTACATGCCCGACTTTTTCGGCGTGTATGACGATATGACTGTGATCGAGTACCTCGAATTCTTCGCATCGACGTATCGCATTAACGGTCCCGGCCGACGAAAGATTTGTGAAGACAAGCTGGAACTGGTCGACATGGCCTTCAAACGGGATGCCATGGTCAATCAGCTTTCACGCGGACAAACGCAGCGCATTGGACTGGCCAGAACGCTGCTTCACGAACCTCAAGTCCTGTTACTGGATGAACCAGCCAGCGGTCTTGACCCTCGTGCCCGAATCGAAATTCGAAACCTGTTGAAGAAACTGGGCGAATTGAAGAAGACCGTGATCGTATCGAGTCACATTCTTCCCGAGTTGGCGGATGTTTGCACTCGCGTCGGCATGATCGAAAAAGGAAACCTGATCGTTGACGGTTACGTCGACGAAGTCATGCGAAAAGCGCGTCAGCAGATCATGCTGCAGATTCGAGTGAAGGATCGAATCGAAAAAGCGGCCGCGCTACTCGAAAAGAGCGATCTGGTGGCGAAGGTCGACATCGTCAAAGGCACGATCGATACCACGCTGAAGGCCGACACATTCGACTACAGCGCCTTGCCAACAATGCTGATCACCGAGGGATTTCAGTTGACGCTTTTCCGTGAAGAAGAAGTGAATCTGGAAACGGCATTCATGTCATTGACGAAAGGACTGGTCCAGTAACACGGAGACGTTCCCGTTCTCATTGTTGCCGGTCAATCAACAGCACCGGAGATCACGGAGAGTCGCCGTTCACGGCCCAACGCGAGCGGGACAGTGAACGGTTAATCATGGAGGATACGATGGGTAAAGACTTGGGAGCGCACGCTCTGCATGAAACCTCGTCGGCACAGGATGTCACCCGCCTTTTGACATTTCTGGAAGAGCAGGGGACATTCCGATTTCCCACGCTGGCCAACGGCCTTTTCTCGGCAGCGGCCGGGGCTGGCGCGGAGTTCGAGGTCACTGGATATCGGCATGTCTGGGTTCGCGACAATATTCACATCGCCAATGCCCATGCCGAGTGGGGCGAGACGAACAAAGCGATTGCAGCGATCAGGTCACTGATGGCCTTTTATCTGGGCCATCAGCATCGACTGACCGACATCATCAGCGGCCGCGTTGATCCCACTGAGCCGATGCATCGCCCTCATATCCGCTTCAATGGGGACCAGCTTCAAGAACTGGACGAGAAGTGGTCGCACGCGCAGAACGACGCGCTGGGTGCGTTCCTTTGGTTGTCAGGCAAACTGGCGCACGAATGCCAATGGTCGGCCGTAGAACTCAAGGTCTTGGACCTGATGGCGGAATACCTGCGAACGGTTGAGTTCTGGCAGGATGAGGACAGTGGCCACTGGGAAGAAGTTCGTAAAGTCGCCGCATCGAGCATTGGCGTCGTCACCGCCGCTCTGAATGTCTGGGGGGGCCGATTCGATCCTAACTTGAAGGAGCACGGGCAAAGGGCATTGGCGTCGATTCTGCCCTCGGAATGCATCCAGGCCGATCCTGCAAAATCGCGTCGATACGATGCGGCACTTTTGTTTCTGATTTATCCATATCGGGTGGTCTCTGGCTCGATGGCGGAACAAATTGTCCGCGATGTCACGACCAATTTGATGGGCGAGTATGGTGTTCGCCGGTATCTGGGCGATTCGTACTGGTGTGCCGACTACAAAGACAAGCTGTCGGCCGACGTGCGGACCGCCGACTTCAGCGACAACCTGTCGATGCGTGACAAACTGCTCGAACCGGGCCTCGAAGCCCAGTGGTGCCTGTTCGATCCGATCATTTCGATTCACTATGGATTGCGGTATGACCAGACGCGCGATCCCCAGGACAGGCAGCAGCAACTTCACTATCTCAATCGGTCTCTCAGTCAGCTCACGTCGATTGACTCGCGGTTCGGAGCGTATCGCTGTCCTGAATCGTACTTCTGCGAAAAAGGCACGTATGTGCCCAACGACATTTGCCCGCTGCTATGGACCCAGGCCAATCTGAAACTGGCACTCACACATCTCGTGCGCAGTTTGACGTGAGCGTTGTGCGTCACGTTCAGGCCTGCCGAAAATCGAGCCGCACGCCCGATGCTCGGGCGGATGCGGTTCATGAGCGACTCGGCTATTTCTCGACCGTTTTCGAGTGTCCGAGTTTCGTGTGTCCGAGGTTTTTCCACCAGAAGCACGATCCCGCTTCCGAGCAGGCGGCGATGTCGAGTTTCCCGTCGCGGTCGAGATCCATCACAATGACTTGTACAGCGGCAGGGTACGCTTTGAATGCGTGCTTCTTCCATTCGCCCCTGGCAGTGCCGAGATTTTCGAACCAGCAGAGTTCACCGAGACCCGGCTGACCACCGGAACAGCCAGATGCGATCACATCCAGATCACCATCTCCATCAAGGTCGCCGGCCACGGCTTCAAATCCGTAGTCGACTCGGCCAATGACGTGCTTTTTCCATTCGGCACCAGTCCCATTGAGCCCGACATTCTCGTACCACGCGACCAGATGTGAGTCGTGATCTGCGAGCGCACCGCGAATTCCAAATGCCATGATGACATCCGGATCACCATCGCTGTCAAGATCGACGGGATGACCGTGCGTCGGCATCTTCGTCTTGTCGTCAATCACATGCCTGCGGAAGCGATTTGATCCGATTGCACCCGTGTTCTCATACCACAAGGTGTGATGACCGTAGGTTCCCGTGGCAATCAGGTCCAATTTGCCATCGCGATTGACATCCACCGCGGCAATCGTTCGCGTATTGGCAATGTCAGAGCCCTGATCGAACTTGTGTTGCGTCCAGGGGTCGTTGACGTTTTCTCGCCCAGGATTTTCAAACCACGAAAAGCAATCGCCTGTGTACGCAGATGCCGCGACATCCAGATCACCGTCACCGTCGAGATCCGCCAGACTGACGTCATAGGCACGCATAAAATCGGTTGAGATCACATGGCGTTTCCAGGACTCTTTGTCAGCGGGAGTACCATTCTGTTCAAACCAGATGAGATGCCCAATTCGGTTCTTCACGATCACGACATCGAGCCGCCCGTCGCCATTGAGATCACCCCAATCGTGACGCTCAAGATAACCTGGTTCGTCGCGGCAGATGAGGTGTGATTTCAGATTTCCCGTTCCATCATTTTCGTGCCAGAGTAACACGTCGCTATGGACTCCGGCCGTCGAAAGATCAAGATCGCCATCGCCATCAATGTCTGTCGCCATGAGTCCGTAAACGTACTTTCCATCGCCCCAGACCAGGTGTTCCGTAAACCAGAGCGGGCCCGATGTGATCGACGGAGCGTCTTCTGAATGCCCAATCGAGAGAGGCATGCAGTGCGCCAGCACCATGAGTGGCCAAATCGCCAACGCGCGTCGTCGTGATGCTCGCATGCAGAACTCCTATTCGAATTATCAAAGCCAGTCTGCCTGGCCCCACAACCGGCAGCGCGGCGCGGGTCAGTGACATGGAACGGTGCAACGTTCAGAGGACCGCCCCTCAAAGAGTTTCCGACGTGCCGTACGAACGGTCGTCACTACTAGCCAAAAAGCTCCGTGACGATCTGGCCGTCGTCCATGACGGGCATGGGACGGCCGAGCGTGTCGTGCAAGATTTCGTGCTCAGAAATCCCGAGCGCATTGAAGATGGTCCGCGTGAGATCCTGCGGAGAAACTCGCCGATCAAGCGGGTACGCCGCATCTTTGTCAGAGCGACCGATCATGGTTCCACCTTGGACTCCTGCCCCAGCAAACAGTGCGGGAAAGCAGTAGCTCCAATGATCGCGACCCCACGTTGACGTTGTCGCGCGGGGTGTCCGTCCCATCTCGCCCAGGCACACGACCAGTGTCTCATTGAGCAAGCCACGCTCAGCGAGATCGTCGAGCAGGGCGGAGTACGACTGATCCAGTTTGGGCAGCAGATGCTTACCGAGATCAGGTCCATTGAAATGGGTATCCCAGCCATCGGTTCCGGTCGCACAGTCCCAGTTCACCGTGACGAATCGAGCTCCCGCCTCTATCATGCGTCGGGCCATCAGGGTTGACTGGCCGAACAAATGACGACCAAACCGGTCGCGGACTTGCGGAGACTCGCGGCGGATATCGAGGGCCGTCCGAATCTTGTCGGATGTGAGGAGTGCGAGCGCCTGTTCCCGAATCCCATCATAGGCGCGCAACTTTTCGGTTTCGTCGGCACTGCGCCGCCAGTGATCGAACTGATCGAGCAGGCTCGATCGACGATTCAGACGGTCGAGAGAAACGTCCTTTTCAGAGACGAGTCCCTGGATCCGGAAATCGAGTTCGGCATCGGTACAGTCACGAAAGAAGGGATTGTCTGTTCGTGATCGATTGCGGATATCACTGGCAAGCCCATTGTACGAACGGCCCAGCCAGCCGGCATATTGCCCCGTGCGATCATATCCCTGAATCCGGCCTAACCGGAAGGGAACGAAGCAGTAGCTTGGAAACGGTGGCAGATTTCCGCCGGCATTTCGCTGATCGAGGTACTCGACGACCGATCCCATGGCCGGCCAGTCCTTTTCCGTGGCGTTCACATCCTGACCGTTCGCGGCGACACGAGGCCACGGATGTCCCGTCTGGATCAGATGGGCGGCGTTGTGATCGTTATGCGTATGGCTGACGGTCCGGATCACGCAGTACCGGTCGGATCTCTGTGCCATCATGGGAAGATGCTCACAGATTCGCAGATCGGGAGTGCAACTGGCGATCGGTTGGTAAGGACCGCGCAGCGTGCTCGCGGCATCCGGCTTCATGTCGAATGTTTCAAGCTGGCTGGGCCCGCCGAACAAATAGAGGAAGATCACCGACTTGGCCCGCGGCGTTGGCCCCGCGGTGGCACGCCCCTGCTCTGCGGCCAAGAGCCGCGGAAGTGTCGCACCAAAAAGTCCCGCGCCACCAATTTGCATTAAATGTCGACGCGACAACCCGCTACAGACCGCTTGGGAGTGACCTCGAATATTGAGCATGGTCCTGTCATTCCTTCTCTCAAAACCTCCGCGTGGTCAGCGGCGATTTGCGTCACACATTCCGCGAGCGCCCAATCTGGATATCCAGTATTCAATTTATATCGGCTGAGTTCAAGTGGATTACAAACTGTTTATTCATGAAATTGCGTTCGAAGATCGAAAGTCGGGCCAATGCGCATCATGGACGAGGCGGAGCGGGACGTTGTCCAAGCAACCATGCCGCGGCCTCATCATGGGGTGCGCACAGTTGTCCAAATTGTGGTGTTGGCAACGCATGCAACCGATGTCCAATTGTCCCCACCAGCCGAATCTCTACTGGGATTGGATTTCGCTTCCCTTTGGACTGCTTAACGATCTCCAGAGCGAGCATCAGACAGTCATTGGTACTGACCCGCTGGTCATCATTGCCGATGACAATCCAGATTGGCCGTCCTACCAAACGGTTCGCAACATGGATCGGGTTGAGCGCCTGGACGAGTGCGTTGTCTTCGGCCCCAGAAAATTCGGCCAGTGCCCCCAGATGGGTGACCGGCGCAAATGCAATGACTTGCTTGAATCGTGCATCGGCGGCCGCACAGTGTAAGGCCGCAAATCCCCCCCGGGACGTACCTGAGACCGCCACCTCGGCGGGATCGGTCAACTTTTCAGCGATCAAGTAGTCCAAAACCTGTGAAACCTGCTGTGCGAATTGGTCGGCAATATTTTCGCCATTCACCACGCGATTCTTCCAACCCGCCAGATCGCCCGATTTCTCTCCGGGACGCGTGTCGGTTCCGTGGCAGGGAATGTCGAGCGAAACACACAAATACCCGTGCGACTTCAGCAGATGTCCGAGGCGATTGACATCGTTACTGAGCAGGGAATTCTTCATATCGGCCCCGAACACAAAGAGCGTCGGTGCCGGCCCGGTGGGCTTGTCGCCCAGGATGGCAAACGGAACATCGCCAGACGTTTGCAGCAGTTTCACGGTGAGGGCGGTTGATTCTTCGGCGGCAATGCGATCGGCGTTGATCAGGACAGAAATCGCGATACACCATGCAATCAGATGTGGAATCATCGACGGCGTCAATCGAGTTCGACATCGCATCATGAAGTCACCTGCCGTTCACACAGTTCTTGAGAGGATGCATCAATTGACGATCCAATCTGGATATCCAGTTTAGCAAATCAACACATCAATGCAATCCGATTCTTTGAACTCTGACATTTATCAGAATTCACGATCCCAAATTCAGGTTGAAAACTCGGATGGCATTGTCGCGAAGAATTAAGCGCTTGTCGGAATCCGAAAGATCGGCATAGTCAATACGGCTTCGCTGCATGGGCGCGTGGTAGAGCGGCGTGTCTGTTCCAAAGAGAATTCGCTCGGGCCCCACTTCCTTGACGGCCCACTCGATCAAGCCAGGAGTGATGCTGCGCGCACTGGATGTGTCGGCGAAAACATTCTCATGTCGGCAACGCTGGATGGCTCGGATCTGGTGCGACACGTCACCATCCCACCCATGCCCGATATGCGCCAGGATCAACTTCACTTCGGGATAGTCGTTGATGAATGGGACGAAATCGTCAGCCTGACTATTTTGTTCGCTGCTATGCGTCAGGACGACTGCGCGATGCCGAGCCGCGAACTCGAAGATCTTTCGGCCATGTTCGACGATCGGGTAGCCATGTTCTTCCGGATGAATCTTGATTCCAACGCACTTCGGTTTCTGCAGCATTTCCGCGGCTTGGTCGTATGTGGCGGGAGTCAAGGGATCAACGACGACGTACTGCAGCATGCCCTCGGTGTTATCGATCGTTGCCGCCGCCTCTTCGTTGCCGCCAATCGGATTTCCTTCCAGGCGTGGGAGCAGCGCTTTCAGCGGCGATGCGATTGTCCACTCGATGTTCGCGAGCCGTGCGCGGCGAACGACAAGTTCCGCACTTGCCGTCATGAACTCTTCAATTTTCGGATCGACGCCCTGACGGCTGTAACGGCCGTAATGCGCATGCACATCGATCGCCGGAATTTGCTCAGTTGACATGATTGCCTCGTCAGAATCAGCCGGGTTCACATTCCAGTTTGACTGTCAGGGATGACGGATCAGGCTCGGGTGGAGGCTGCGGGTGGGCGGGCAGCAAGGGAATCAGCAGGACCATCAATCCCATGAAAATCAATGCTGCCGCGAAACTCATTTGAAATCCATAGGCTCGGTTGTAGATCGAACCATAGTGATCGGAAATTGCGCCAAACAAGGCACCGGCCGGGGCTGCGGGCATCATTGCAAGCGAGGCAAATCCCATATTGCTGCGGGTGTGCGATTTTGGCGAGCAACTGAGAATATAGTTCGTCATATACACTCCGAACAATTCGCCTGCTCCGAGCAGCCCAAAGCTGAGCATGAACCAGTATCCCGGCACCAGCATGGCCCAAACGACCCCTGCGACAGAACACAATGCCGTCACGAGCATGGTCGCTCGTGGTCCCGCATAAGCCAGGAGTGCTCCCATACAAAGGCCAGAGCCGATCTTGAATCCGAATCGCAGTGCCAGTTGATAGCCGACCAGAGTTTCGGGAGCGACGCCGAGAACTTCTTTCGTATACAGCGTCATGTTGTTGCCGATCGAGAAACCCCAAAACGACAGCACGCCAACCAGGAACGTGAGTCGCAGCCAGCGATTGCCGACGAAATCACCGAACCCGGCGAAAACATTTGAAACAAATGGTTGGCGGGTCGCCTCGACCTTTTCAGGAGCGATCACAAAGTGCGTCGAGAGCCACGCGGCGGCGCCCATGATCGGGACGCTCGCCAGAAAGGGAAGCGCAAAATTCCAGGGATACGGTGCGGCCGCCAAACGCAGGCCAAACAGTCTGCCATCCAGGCACAGTTGCAGAACAAGTGCGCCGACGAGTCCGAGAAACGGTCCGCGTCCATATCCAAGACTGAGCGCCTGCCCGCGTTTCGATGGCGACGCGCCACGCCCGATCACTTCAAACAGGAACATCGTCACTGTGGTCAGTGCGCCGCCGGTGACGATTCCTTGAGTGATCACGGCAGCGACTTTCAGGGCGTTGGGAATCGGAGAGAGGATGGCCAGGGCGACCACCCCTCCCATGATGGCCAGGACCAGGTAACACGTCACCAGCACGCGTTTCAAATACGAGACTTGCGGGAACAGGCATGCCACGACCAAAGGAGAAGCGGCCATGATCAGGTACGCTGAGCCCGGCAAATTTGAAACAGTGTCCGATGCTCCCAAAGCCTTGCAAACGGGGGCGTGGAATCGGCCGACATTCAAGACAGACGATCCAAGAAACATCAACCCGGTGTTTACACCAAACAGCATGACGTTACGCCGCTGATCGACTTCGCCGACGGGAAAGCGATCGGCAGCGTCATCCTGTCTCGCGGTTGCCAAAGTGCCAGTCGTCACGTGCTGTCGCCTTTGATGATTCGACACCTGTTTCAATGCACTGAATACGATTCGACTACCGACTCATCGATCTCGATTCCCAGTCCGGGCCCAGTGGGTACGTCGACGAATCCCTCGCACAGTTGGAATGGTCGAGTGACGATCTGATCACGAAAGGGATTTTCGGTGACATCAAGCTCCAGTAGTGGAGCTTCGGCATCATGCGCGGACGTGGCAGCGGACAGTAACGAGACCAGATGAATGGTGGCAGCGGTGACGATGGCTCCGCCCCAGCAGTGGGGAATGCAGAGGATGTTCCACATCCGAGACATCTCGGCAATGCCAAGGCATTCCGCGAATCCACCACACAGGCTGACGTCTGGCTGGATGATGTCGACGGCTCGACGGGCGAGCAACGCCTGCGCCGCGGCACGCGAGTCGACACATTCTCCGCCCGCGATAGGGATATCAAGATTGGCCGAGAGGACGTCGTAACCAACGTACTGATGCTGCGGCAGGGGTTCTTCGTACCAGTCGATGCCAAGTTGTTCGAGTTCGCGTCCCATACGGATGGCTCTTGGAAGCGAGTACGCGCCGTTCACATCGACTGTGAGTTTGATGCCGGGCCCCAGTGCGTCTCGCACTGCGGCAATGATGGGAATCTCGCGCCCAAGTGAAAATCGACCGATCCGCAGTTTCACCCCCCGAAATCCCTGGCGGACAAGGTCGAGGGCGTCGGCAGGGTATTGATCTTCGGGCTCGCAACCTTCGCGATAATTGACGGACGAGGCATACGCTTCGACACGATCTCGCACACGTCCACCGTACATGTCGGAAATCGATTGATTCAGAATTTTGCCGCGCAGATCGTGGAGCGCGATGTCGAGCCCTCCCATCGCCATTCCGTTTCCAAAATTTACTCCCCAGCATTTCCGCCACAGTTGACGGTGATTTCGCGGGTCTTCACCGATAATCAACGGAGCAAACTTCTTGTCGATGATCTCGCGCACACCCGCCATCGGCGCTGTTTCCCCCCATCCAACAACACCCTCATCGGTACTGATTTTGATCAGCAGCGCTTCCCGCGAGCGGTACTCGAAATACGAATTGGCCAACCAGGTCGGCAACTTATGTGCGACGAGATAGGTTTTGACCGATGTGATTTTCATTCAGCAAGTCCTCGATTGCGTGCTGGGAGAACTCATGGCCGATCAGCCGTCCTGAATCGCAGGCCGATTGAGTTCGATCGCCAGTCCCGTCTGGCTTGAGCGACGGACTGCGTCAATCAGCGAAATGGCCGCGGCCCCATCTTCACCGGTAACAGATGGAAGCCGTTGATCCCGAATACTGTCAACGAAATCCTGGACTTGAGTAAAAAACGCTTCCAGCCGCTGAGGCGCGAGTGGAGCCTTCTGGAAATCGATTGCTGGTTGTTCCCACACCGTCTCCCACGGTTGTCCGTCCTGCGCCAGATTCAGTTGCCCGTAGCCATCGATGTCGAGCATCCCCCGGGAACCAACCACCAGTCCGCGAAAGGCACTGTTCGAAACGCCCGGCGACGGCAGTTCGAACGACATCCACGTCTGAGCGAGGACGCCATTCTGAAATTCAAGCTGTGCCATGGCGGAGGGGAATGGGTATGTCGCGTGGCTAAAATCGACGACGCGTCCAAAGATACGGGTGGCCTCACTGCCTGCGAAATAACGCAGGAAATCGAAGTTGTGGGCCCCCTGGTCCAGGATCATTCCGCCCGATTCGGATTGTTTGATCCATTCTTTCGCGGCCAAGTTGAGCTTTGGAAAGAGCGTCCGTAACTGAATCATTCGCGGCTCACCAATCACGCCGTCGTCGAGGAGCTTTTTGGCACGAGCGACGGTTCCTCGGAATCGCCACGTCTGGATCACCGAAAGCACGGTTCGTGCGTCACGACATGCCTTGATCATGGCGGCGCATTCTTCGCGATCGAGCGCCATCGGCTTTTCAACCAAGGCATGTTTTCCAGACTGTGCCGCCCAGATCACTTGCTGGCAATGCAACCCCTGCGGGGTCGCGATCAAGACGGCATCGATCTCGGCTCGGGCCAGGAGTTCGGGGAATGTCTCAATCAACTCCACATCGTAGTCGTGGGCCAGTTGAGCGGCCCGACTTCCCCCATGCACGGCAGCCAGCGTCGCGCCCTGGACGTACCGCTTCAGGCATTCGGCATAGGTTCGCCCCATAAACCCGGAACCGATGAGGGCCACTTGAATCGGCTTCATTCTTGTCGTCCTCTCGAATTGGATCGTCAGCAAGCCCATCGAGGAAAGCTGGTTCTCAACTTCTCTGAAAACCGCAGGAACGCCTCGTCGGACAATCCTTCGTAAGGAGGAAGTAAACGAAGCGGAAAGCGTTCGTCGTGTAGACGCCAAAGGAGCTTGTCGAATGCACCATCGATTTTGTCGCCTGGCCCGCCTTCTTTGATCAGGAGATGAAGCATCGCATTGAGTTCCATTTGATTCGCGATCAGGCGCTCTGCGTCACGTTGCTGGCCCGCCTCAAAGAACTCGCGCGCCGACTTCCAGTTTGCCGAAGCAAGGGAAATCAGCAGTCCGCACTGCCCAATCAGGCTGCCATAGACAAATCCCGTTTCCGTGAGGAAATGCTGGAGTTGCGGTACACGCGTCAGGAGCGCGTGAATTCGTTCCATGGAGTCGGTGCTGTTCTTGGTCGCCACAAGATTTTCATGGTCGCCTGCCAGGCGGGCATACTCGTCGGCGGTGATGAGGCGTTTGGTGCGCAGGAGGTTGTAGTGCAGGAATTGGCAATCCGGAAAACGCCCGCATGTTTCACGAAAGAATTGGGCCACTTCCTTGTCAGCCAAAGCTCCCCAGTTTGGCAGTGAGATTTGAAATCGCGTGACACCCAGATCGCGCGCCATCTCGATCCGTTCAATGATGGTCGATAGGGACTGATTGATCACCCCGACCATCGGTTTGCAGTTCTCTCGATGCATTTCGTCCTGAAAGGCCCGGGTAATTTCGATAAACTGGCGGGTGTTGACGGCGTAGCCCTCACCTGCGGTGCCGAAAATGTAGAGGTGTTGTGTCCCCTCTCTGATCAACTTTCGGACTTGATCCCGGAACAGATCTTCCATGAACTGGTTGTCGGAGTTCCAGGGAACGACGCATCCAGCCATGATGCAACTTGGATAGCGAACCATCAATTTTCCTCACTTTGCAGGAGCGCTGCCGCGCAGTGAATGTCGTTTGTCTCTCGGCTCATTTTCGAGTTCACAGGAAACGGTGCGAGTGATGTCCTTCCGAGAGCGAGAGCATGACAGATCAATCGACCAGGGCGATATCGAATTTGTTGGTCCCCGATTCCACGGTGTACTCCAGCTTCGAAGTCCCAAAGTCACCGTAGCGAGCTGGGATATGGTTCGTGAAGACTTCCATCTCTGGCCCGGGCTTTCGGTTGGCATCACGAGACGACGTTTGGGCGCGCACAATCACGGTATTTCGTCCTTGGGGAACCTGGGACCGGTATGCACCATCGGCACTGAATTTGGCAACAGTAATTTCACCACTGTGGTGCTTGAAGATCACTTCGCCGTGAGGAAAGGGTTTGCTGTATGAGACCGTGCCGACCACGGGAGCCTTCGGAAGGTCTCTGGTCTTGGCCCCGCCACAGCCGACGACGGCATCGCAGACGAGGCCGACAACAACAATGTGTAGTGCACGCTTGGCATCGAGTTGCATCGATTCTCCTTCGCAAACAGGTTCTGTGATTGTCGCTCCCGAGTGCCGTGCGTCGGCCACGAGATTCATGGTGAGATTGAGAATGAACTCGACTTGTCAGGGTCGCCTGTGATCGACATTAGAATTCACCGACTGTGGCTCCATCCGCTTTGTCGGCAAGGTTCTTAAAAGTCTGCAAATCAATATTGTCGGAAATGAATCGAACTCCACCATCCATGAGCAGAACATGGATTCCCCCCGTGTGCTGGCTGTGGAGGGCGGAATCACTGAGACGTCCCGTGACATTGGACGGATTGCCGTCGGACATGTCGGAGTTGTAAAACCAACGCGAATTGGGTGGTACCGTGACACCGCGGGTGCAGTACTGCGTGTCATAATCTTCTGCCAGAATCCAAGGAATTCCGTCATCGCCCCGCCCTTGCGCGGCCCTGGGCTTTTGTCCCTTCGTATACCCCGAGAATTCCCCCACTCCGAAGACATTTGATGAGCCGTCGGTTAGATCCTTTATGCTGATTTTGGCGGCACCACCCCACTGCGCGGTGTAACAAAACACTCCCGTACACATCAAAGGACAGAACGCGCATCCCGTCTTCAGACTCGATCCACGTGGGTCGTCTGAACCAGAAATCAGGGCATAGTCGGTCATTGCAAATCGGTCATACCACGCACCATTGTTAGCATAGTTGTAGGTTGCTGATGCCGACGACGTGGGACAGATAAACACTGGTATGATCGTGCCACCCGCGGGCTGCGACGCCGGGTTGTACATGTCTCTCAGATTGAAATCGAGCTGATTGTAAACATTTGTCTGATCGAGATACGGCAGGATCAGCGAATACCCCGAGGCGCCGGCACCGGGGTTCTTGCCATAGGTCGCAGCGCCGGGCGGAAAGACGCTGTGGACGTCCAGGTAGTTGTGAATCGCGAGTCCGAGTTGCTTGACATTATTTTTGCACTGAGTCCGCCGGGCAGCCTCACGGGCCTGCTGGACGGCTGGCAGCAAAAGGGCAATCAGTACCGCAATGATCGCGATCACAACCAGCAGCTCAATCAACGTAAAGGCATGTCTTTGTTTCTTGGCCATAATCATGATCCTGTAATAGGCAATAAGAGAGATCCTATTCACGTACCAATGAAGACATGAGAGGCGTGCGCGCGTTCTGGCGAAGACCAGAGAGTCAATATGCCATTTGTCGTAACAGCGATCGTGTTTGCCGGACGAGACGATTTCCACTCAACCGCGGGCGTTTGCTGTCATCTGCGATGAAGAAAACTTCAACGCGTGTAAATCGACAATAGCGCCGAACATGGATCTGACCCGGCTGGCGACGAACTATTTTCAAACCTCGCTTTCCAGGTCGTCTAGAAAGTCCGCGCGGCATGGCGGATCACCATCGTCCATACCGATGTTTGTGAGCGGGCACGCAAGTCAATTTCCACTTTTCGAGGCCACATAACTGGATAACCAGATTTGCCATAAAAAGCAACTCATGTGCCGACTTCGAATATTGACCGAGTGGAAATCTTGGAATCCTCGAATCAAAGCCGATCGGGAATGTGTATGAAGGGCCCTGAAAAACAGGGGTGATCGCGATTTCTCGGGTGACACCGCTCAGGTTGCGATCGCAAGTTCAAAAATTCGAACCCCTTCGTTCAGCAGCCCGACTTCGGACATCCCAAAGCGGATCTTGCACAGGGGACTGGCACCGATTGCATATGAACGGCGCACGCCACGATGTTCGGAACGGACACCCTAATGCCGACCGCCAACGCGAACGCGGACGTGATCACTTCGAGCGGGAACACATTGGCTAGATCATTCGGAGACTGTCGGGATGCTGTTTTCCAGAAGCCGTTGCTTGAGGACTTCACGGCCGCTCATGATGTGTTCCAGCATTGACGTACGGGCTCGCTCCGGGTCGTGCAACTTCAATGCATCGACGATTCGCTGATGTTCACTCGCCACGTTCATGTCCCGTGGCAATGACCCCATCGCAAAATCGTGACTCACTTGAGACAGCAATCGCAGGGAGTCAATGAGACTCGTCAGAAGTTGATTTCCGGCCGCACTCAAAATCGTTCCATGGAAAACTCGCTCCTCATCAATCAGTTCGCGATGGAGCTTCCAGACCTCTTTCGCGGATTCAATCTGAGGAATCTTCGTCTCAAGATTGTGATAGCGTCGGCAGGAATTTTCCAGAATTTTGAGCTGTGACTTGGTGATTCGCTCGGCGGCCCGCGCCGCAGCGTAGGGCTCGATCAGTTCTCGGAGATCGCACAAATTGGCAAACTCTTCGGCGGTCAATTCCCGAACATAGGTTCCGCTTTGTGCACGACATTCGACCAGGCCCGCCTTTTCCAACTGGCCGAGTGCATGTTGCACAAGTGCCGGACTGACGCCGATTTCTTCCGCCAGCTTTCGGCGTGACAGCTTTTGCCCAGGCTCAAGCTCGCCACGTGAAAGCTTTTTGTGGATGTAATCGTACGTTGAATCCAGTTGTGAGCTTCTTGCCACTTGAGTCATCTTTTTCGTCGAGCGACCATCGGATCGGTTCAATTCGGCCCGACATGCGATGGAGAAGAGATCTCGCCCACAAGTGAAGCTGGGCCTAATGCAACAGCGTATCACGTCTGTTTGGACGGTGCCACCGGCACTTTGGTTGACGATCTGCTCAGACACGTGGCGTCCGAATCAGACGCGGCGCAGAGCCTCCAGCACGGTCGGTGGCTCACCAACCGCGACAATTGTTCCGCCACTGGGGCCAGATCCCGGTCCCACATCAATGACCCAATCGGAAGCGGCGATCAATTCCAGATTGTGTTCAACGACGAGGACGGAGTGTCCTTCAGAGACCAATCGCTTCAGAACCCGAATCAGCAGCGCCACATCCGCCGCATGAAGGCCCGATGTGGGTTCGTCGAGGACAAAAAGGGTGGTCTGCTTTTCAATCGTGGTCTTTGCCAGCTCAACCCCCAACTTGATGCGCTGTGACTCGCCGCCCGAGAGCGTGGAAGTCGATTGGCCCAGCTTCAAGTATCCGACCCCCAGTTCATTCAGCAGGTTGAGCGTCTTGGCCAGACGGGAAAAATTCTCAAAAAAGAGGGCCGCATCGGCAAGGCTCAGATCCAGAACGTCGGCAACATTCAAGCCGCGATAACGGACCGAGAGTGTCGACGGCGA
The DNA here is from genome assembly GCF_000255655.1 of Schlesneria paludicola DSM 18645. Lineage (NCBI taxonomy): Bacteria > Pseudomonadati > Planctomycetota > Planctomycetia > Planctomycetales > Planctomycetaceae > Schlesneria > Schlesneria paludicola. The sequence continues at coordinate 2,272,456 of NZ_JH636434.1, forward strand.
AAAACGGCGTCCATTGCAGTCTGGACACTTCGTTTCCCAATCCGAGAATCGTTTTTCATCCACCGGGAGTGTCCCTCGCCCTGTACACCGTGGGCATCGGGCCTCGGGAACCGCCAGGCTGAAACGTCTGGCATCGAAACCGCGTAGTCGCGATTCTTTTGTTCGTGCAAAGACTTGCCGGACACCGTCCCAAATTCCCGAGTACGTCGCCGGGCTGGAGCGTGAGGATCGTCCGAGCGGCGATTGATCGACTCGAATCAGCCGCATCAGAGCTTCAGTTCCGGACAGCGATTGAAATGGGCCCCCCTCGGGAATTCGTTCACCCAGTGCACGGCGTACTGCGGGAACCAGCGTCTGCATGATCAGCGACGACTTGCCAGAACCGCTGACACCCGTCACGCACACGATCTGATTGAGCGGAATCTCGACATTCAACTCGCACAAGTTGTGCAGCGTCGCTCCGAGGAGCCGAATCGACGCCGCACCGGGCGGTGTACCGGGCAAGGAGGACGACGACGCCCCTCCAATCGAGGTCGTCGTCGATGGTGTCGCCCGCCCGTATTCGCTGGCCAGGAATGGCCCAGTGATCGACGCGGGGTTCTTGATCAGAGATTCCGGAGTTCCGACCGCCAGTACCGATCCGCCCAGCGGTCCGGCGCCCGGGCCGAGATCGATGACATAATCCGCGCTGCGAATCACATCAAGATCGTGCTCAACAAGCACCACGGTATTCCCCTCGTCTCGCAAGCGGTGCAGCGTCTGCAGCAATCGATGCGTATCGCGCACATGCAACCCGGCGGTTGGTTCATCAAGGATGTAGCACACACCCGTTAGTTGGCCGCCCAGGCATGCCGCAAGCCTTGCCCGCTGGTATTCTCCCGCCGACAAGGAATCACTCGCCCGATCAAGTGTCACGTAGTCCAAACCGATTTCGATCAAATACTGCAGCCGAGTCGCGATCTCTGGCAGGAGGAATTGGGCGGCGGTTTTTACCACGGACGTACGAGTGTCATCCCCGTTGGCCTTCAGCGACTGATTGAAGTGGTCTCGCCATTCCTGGGTGATTGCGATGGCGCGTGCGGGTGCCATGGAACAGAAATCGGTGATACTGACACCCCCGATCCGCACGGCGCGCGGCAACGGGCCCAGGCGAGTTCCCTCACATGTTTGGCAGATGTGTTCTGAACCATCCGGCTGTTCGACGGTTCCCAACCCCTGGCAGTCAAGGCAGGCTCCTGCGGGGCTGTTGAAGCTGAATGTGCGAGGCTCAAGCGTGGTGAAGCTAGTTCCGCACGTGTTGCAGGCCAGCCGACTGCTATAGAGGCGGTCTTCCCAGCCACCATCCACTTCATGACTGAGCACACATTGTCCGTGGCCCATTTGCAGTGCCAGATCGATCGATTCTTCGAGCCGACTTTCGATTCCCTCTTTCACGATCAGACGATCAACGACGACTTCGATGTTGTGAGGCGTTGATTTTGCGAGCTCGGGTGGCGCGGTGGCGTCGCAGACGACCCCATCGACGCGTGCCCTGACGAATCCGTCCTTGACAATCCGCGCGAACACGTCCGCGTGCGTTCCTGCACGCTCGCGAATGACGGGGGCCAGGATGATCACTTTTTTCCGATCTTCGGACCGAAGTGCCTGCGCAACGATGGCAGCGCGCGACTGCGCCGTAACAGGCTGATGGCACGTGGGACAGAACAATTGTCCGGCCCGTGCGAATAACAACCGCAGATACTCGTGGATTTCCGAAGTCGTCGCGACGGTCGCCCGACGCCGGGCACCGCGGGCATACTGTTCCACACACAGAACCGGAGGAAGTCCATCGATCAGATCGACATCGGGCCGGTCGACCGCCTGCAGGAGTTCACGCGAATGGGCCGAGGTCGAGGACAAATACCGGTAGCGACCGTCGGCGAAAATCGTGTCAAATGCCAGCGAGCTTTTTCCGCTGCCACTGACGCCGGTAATGACGGTCAGGCTTCCCAGAGGGATTTCAACATGAATATTGCGCAAATTGTGCGTCCGCGCACCAAGAACGCGAATCGCGGAGGGAGCATTGCTCGGGACTATCGTGTTGAGTTCCAATTGTGCGGCCATCGTCAGGGGTTCAAATACGAGAGAATGTCAGGTCCGTGGGGAAGCGTGTCAACGCTGCCGAGTCTACCGCATTTTGGAGTGAACCTGACGGTCGTCCGGGGGGCGATGAATTTCATGATTGTTGATTGGTCGCGTCCGGCTTCCGTGTTATCCTGTCCTGATTCATGGGATTTCGTGATTTTTGCTGGAGCATTCGATACCGATGACCGCTGAACCCGTCGCCGATTCATCCGCGAGAAAACAACAGATTCGCGAACAGGCCCATGCCAATCGAAACGCCCAGGAAAACAAGGACGACCTCAGTCGGCAGATTGTGGCTCGGTGCATGGCGATGCCCGAATACCAAAATGCGAAGACTGTACTATTTTATATTGACGTCCGCAGCGAAGTTCGGACGCGGAACGACCTGACAAATGCCTTGGCAGGCGGCAAGAAGATCATTGTGCCTTACTGCGTCGAAGGCGAGCTTGAGCTGTTCCATCTCGAGAACAATGATGAACTCGCGATCGGGATGTACAAGATTCTCGAGCCGAAAGACGAGCTTCGATCGGTCGCGGCAAAAAAGGTCGATGTCAAAGAGATCGATCTCATCATCGTTCCAGGCGTTGCATTTGATCGACGTGGCGGTCGGACCGGACACGGTAAAGGGTACTACGACAAGCTTCTGGAACATGCCCGCCCAGACACGCCGCTCGTCGCCCTGGCATTCGAATGTCAGATGTTCGACGAGATTCCCATGCAGGACCATGACGTCTACATGGACAAGGTCGTGACCGAGAAGGCCGTTTACGATGGCCTGGGTCGTCGCTAATTCTCAGACATTCCTTTTCGAGTTTTCCCGTGAGCACTTCGCCAACCCGCGCCGTTGTTGATGACACCTATGCTGAAGGCTTTCGCAGCATCTACGCCGAAATCCTGATCACGGCACGCGATCGAACCTGGCTGGACCATGCCATTCAGGCCGCAACAGGGCATGCCTCGAGCAGTATCTTTTGCGAATGCGAAGCAGGCGTCGATCGTTACGTCGGGCCCGGCGGAGACGAGAAATTCGCGACTCCCGATGGACGTCCCGGCGCGATTGTGCAGTTTCATGTTCCCCGGTTCAAAAAGGACCGTGAAAAGCTGCTCGAGAAAGTGTTGCTGCATCGAATCAGCCAGAACATCCTGACCTGTCCGACTGCGGCCTGCTTCAATCTGCTCGACACTGATCCGTATTTTAAACTGGGGCGCAAGATCGCCCTGTTCGGAGACGGACATCAGTTTCGAGCGGAACGACATGGCCGCAAGGTGTGGGTGATTCCAATCATGGGTGGCGAATTCGTCCTTGATCGCCGTTTCGGATTTGCCGACGGGATCATGGGCGGGAACCTCTGGTTCTTCGCGGAATCGGTTGATGCGTCGCTGGCCGCGGCCGAACGTGGTGTCGCAGCGCTGGCGCGGGTTCCCGGCACGATCGCGCCTTTTCCTGGTGGAATTGCCGCAAGCGGGTCCAAGGCTGGCAGCGCGTATTCCTTTATGTTCGCGAGTACGAATCACCCGTTCTGCCCGACACTTCGAGAGACGCTTGGCGAGCAATCGCAGGTCCCCCCCGGGACGGAATCGATTATGGAAATCATCATCAACGGCCGCGATCTGGCGACCGTTTCGGCCGCGACTCAGGCAATCATCGCCGCGACGGTGGATTCACCTGGTCTCACGAAGATCTCTGCCGGAAACTATGGCGGCCGCCTGGGAAAAAGCTTCATCTATCTTCGACCGGAACTGCACTCGTAGACGGACGGTCGAACTGGCCGCGTCATGCCTCTGAACCTTTCGATCTGCATGAAACTTCAATGGCCTCGATCAACAACCTCGGCAATTTGTTACCCATGTTGCGGTGCCCGGCATGCGGCGCCGCACTGGGACTCGTTGCCGATTCGCTTGAATGCTCGGTGTGCCATTCGCGCGATCCGGTTGTCGACGACATCCCGCGATTCACACGCGATCAGCACCTGGCGAGTTTCGGTCGACAATGGAACAAGTACGAGGTCGCTCACGATGACGAGGATCGTGCGACGTTCCAGGCGAAGACGGGCACGTCTCTAAGTGATTTGATCGGGCTTCGGATCCTCGACGCGGGTTGCGGCGGTGGCCGCTATAGCAAAGTATGCGGCGAAGCGGGTGCGACGGTGATCGGGGCCGATCATACGGCGGCCGTCTTGAAAGCCCGCGAGCTCTGTGCGCATCTACCGAGCGTGAACTTCGTGCAGGCCGATTTGAAGCAGCTACCATTCGCCCCTGCATCATTCGATTTTGTGTTTTCAATCGGTGTGATGCATCACGACGCCGATACAAAGTCGGTGTTTGATGCCGTGGCCAAAATGGTGAAGCCGGGTGGGCGATACTCGGTTTGGCTCTATCGTCAAAACCAATGGTGGCAAGAAGGCATTAATGACGCGCTGCGTCAGCGCACGACCCGAATGGCACCGGAAAAACTGGAGCGTTGGTGCGAATGGGGGGCGTGGCTGGGAGGGCTGCCGGTCGTGAACAAGACGCTCAACAAAGTCGTCAACTTCAGCGCCCATCCGAATCACGAGAATCGCGTGTGTGACACATTCGACTGGTTCGCGCCGCAGTACCAGTATCATCATACCGTGGAGGAACTTTGCTCGTGGTTTGACGCAGCCGGGTTCGTGAACCTGCGCGTCCTGCCTCCGGAAAAATCGGGGCGTATGTATCGCTGGGTGTATGAGCACAATCTGTTGATCGGCAGCGGAGTGAATGTCACGGGCGAGAAGTCGGCAAACTGAGCGTGCTCTTCTGGGGGGCCACACCGTTCAGCAGGGATTGACTGGTCCGAGCGTGCGGGTGTCTTTACGGCGTATTGATTTCATCGCCGAGTGTGGTGATGACGACCAAAATTCCCCTCGTTTCCGAGCTCGCGCCTGGTTGAAACAATGGAGTTGGCATAAGGGGGAGGGCATCTGGCGGAACCAGTCCCCTTTATGGCAACTCACCGTTTAACCTGCCGCTCGTGAGAATCGCTCGAATAAGCGAGCGTAGTGGCCCGATTGTTCGATGAGTTCGTCGTGGGTCCCTCGTTCGATGATCCGCCCATGATCGAGAACCAGTACCAGGTCCGCATGCCGGATCGTGCTGAGTCGATGCGCCACCACGAAGCTCGTGCGGCCGCGAAGAAGTTCTGCAAGCGCCGCCTGCAGGCGCTGCTCCGTTTTGACGTCGATGCTGCTGGTGGCCTCGTCCAAGATCAGTAGCCTCGGATCGGCGATCATGGCACGGGCAAAACAGATCATCTGCCGCTGCCCCAATGAAAGCCGAGTCCCTCGTTCACCGACCTGGGTGTCGAAGCCACGTGGCAGCTCTTCGATTAAATCAAGGCAATCGAGCTTTCGGCAGACCGCCTTGAGTTCATCATCGGTGGCCGCAGGTTGAGAGAAGCGAATGTTTTGGGCGACCGTTCCCTGGAACAAGAAGTTCTGCTGGAGGACTAATCCAAAATGGCGATGCAACGACTCACTGCGGATCTGCTCCAGGCTTCGTCCATCAATCAGGATCGTTCCGGATTGCGGCAAATAGTACTTGGCGAGCAGATTCACGATCGATGTCTTACCGCTACCGGTGTGGCCAACCAGTGCCACGGTTTGTCCCGCTTCCGCCTTGAAGCTGATCTCTTTTAGCACCGGGCGTTCGGGATCGTAACCGAAAGTGACATTCACAAACTCAACTCGTCCACGGACGTCCCCGACATCGATCGCATCAGAAGCGTCTTTCCATTCGGGCTCTTGGTCGAGCAGTTCAAACAACCGCTCGGCGCCGGCCATCGCCGTCATCGCCTGATTGTACTGATTGCCCAGAATATTCAGAGGCGAAAAGAAGACGTTTGCCATGAAGAAGAAACCGACCAGGTCACCAACGTTCGTGTGACTGTTTCCATGCAGCACTCTCCAGCCACCAATTACGAGCAGAAGCGCAACGAAGATCTGCGTGTTCAGTTCGAGCAATGGAAGGAAAAGTCCATGTGCATGCTGGACGGCGGTATTGTACCGCGAATGATCGGTCACGAGATCGCCGAACATGCGCGCGTTCTCATCCTGGCGGACGAAGCCCTGCGTGACGCGGATGCCCAGAACCGATTCTGCCAATGTCGCCGTGATGCGGCTGAATGATTCTCGCATCTGCCGTAAGAGGTTGCTCAACTTGCTGTGAAAGTAGCGATTGATCCCCCACAGAATGGGCGCCAGTCCCAGCACGATCAGAAACAGAACCTTACCCAGCCACACCATGCAGGCCGCCGCGACCAGCATTTGTCCGAGTGCCACCAGGCTGACGAACATCACTTCCTGCACCCCCACGCGGACGTCTTCGATGTCGGAGATCATTCGACTGATGATCCGACCGACTTTCGTCTTGTGGAAATAGCTCATCGGCATTCGCTGCAGGTGGGCGAATACGGCATTTCGCAGGTCGAAGACGACGGCCTCACCGATTTCGAGCGCCAACCTTTGTCGGAAGTGCATCGTGATCTGCGTGAAAATCGCCAGCAATCCAAAGCCAATCGCGCCCCAGACGACACCTTCAACATCGCCGCGTTCGATTGGTCCGTGAATGACCGATGCGAGAACCCAGGACAATGCCGGCAACTGAAATGCGCGCAATGCCCCCGCCACGAGCAACCAGTTTCGCTTGGCGGCGTAAGGCCGCATGTAGCCAATCATGCGTGAAATCAGGCGAAAATCGAGCGGCCGCGTCTCGAGGTGATCTTCATCACGCCGTGTGACCTTGGTGAGTTCCGCGCGATCGTTGTTGATCGCAGAGGGTTTGACGGAAACCGGCGTCGCAGCAGTCACAGATTGACTCACCTTAAAACTCATCACGTCAGATCGATCGCAATCTCGGACCAGAACTCATGATGAGTTGTAGAATCGCTGTTTGTGATTTGGCAAGGTGAGGACGGTGACCATGACGTTTTATTGAGCCGGTCGAGTCGCGTGCCGCCGTGGCGAACGGGCGGATCGCGTGGTACAAATCGGTCATCGTGCGACGCACCATTGACACCCATGTCGCATGGGAGGCTCGCGTAAACGTTCACGGGCCAGAGACGCCCCGATTCCCATTGATTTGCAACGGGATTTTCGAGTCCATCGATCGCGTTGATGAGCAGCATGCTGGTCATCCTGCCCATTTCTCTTTTTTGCTCAGAAAGACTGCTGTGAACCGTCCGCATCATCCCCCTGCATCACTGCCCGAACCATCCGTCAAACTTGCACAAGGCTGGCACTGCCTGCACATTTACTACCGCGTGGATCAGGCGGCGCTTCGGCAGCTTTCTGAAAGCGATCTGGCCGAGGGCCGAGAATCGATCGTGCATTTGCTGGACCCTGAGCGGCCAGGAGCCCCCCAGCGACTACAGACTTCGGTGGTCTCGGGCCATAAGGCCGATCTGAGCCTCATGATCATGGACACCGATCCCCTGTTGATCGATGGAGTTCGACAGGCCATTCGCGCATCGAAACTGGGATGTGCGCTGCAGCCGACGTATTCGTTTGTCTCGATTACCGAAGTCTCTGAATATGTGCCAACGCTCGAACAGTACGGTGACAAGCTGCGCCGCGACGAAGGGATGTCGTTGGAAGATCCTGCCTATACCGCGAAGCTGAACGCCTACGGTCAGCGACTGCCCATGATGAATCGTCAGCGGCTGTGCCCTGATTTTCCGAACTGGCCGGTAACCTGCTTCTACCCGATGAACAAGATTCGACACCCGGCCGCCAACTGGTACATGGAACCGTTCAGCAGCCGATCGGCGATGATGTCCGAGCACGCGACAAGTGGAATCAAGTTCGCCGGACGCGTCAGCCAGTTGATTACGGCGTCGACGGGACTGGACGACTGGGAATGGGGCGTCACGCTTTGGGGACGAAACCCTGAATACATCAAAGAAATCGTGTATACGATGCGGTTTGATACGGCGTCGGCGCGCTATGCCGAATTCGGACCGTTTTATTTGAGTTACATCAAGCCACCTGTAGATGCTCTGGATCATCTGCAGATTTAGGGCGATGGTGTCAGTGGAACATTGTGGCATGTGCTGCAGACCGATGTCTTGCAGCACATGTCCTCTCAGCCGAAGGAACGCCGCGAGAGCTTCCAACGAGTTGCGTCACGCGGCCCAAGGGACAAATTGTCAGTTCCCTTGGAACCTATCCGGCTTTGACCGCCGCGGATTCGTTTGTGGCCTGAGTTTCGGGAAGGCGACTGGCATAGCCGTAGCGATCGAACGACACCTTCCAGCGTTCGTAGACTTTTCGCATCAGGCTCTCGTCCATGTTGAACGAGTTCTTCCGATAGCGGGTTAATTCAGGAAGCTTCTGTTTGATGGCCGCTTCGATGGTTTCCCAGTTGTCCAGGTTCAGCCCTTGATAGACACGATGCATTTCGCCCAAGGGGTCGACTTCGAGATCCTCGAACCGCATTTCATGCAGACGACCGGCCGGAATGAGATGCCGCGTTCGCTCATACGTTTCGATGCAATTCGTGTACATCTTCAACGTATCTTCTTGCATCTTTTCGTTCATCACGATCTTCGAGAGACCGTTTTCGGCAAACAGCGTTCGCCGGAGGTGCAAGCTGGAGCTGTAAACCGCATAGGGGTCACGATAGATGTAGACGAACTTGGCGTTCGGAAACATCTCAAGCAGAACCGGAATCCGGTAGGTGTGCGTCGGTGACTTGAAAACGATTGGCTTGTTGTGCTTGATGGTCAATTTTTTGACGAAGTACATGAAACGTTCTTTCCACTCCGCCAGTTCGGCGGGCGGAATATCTTTCAATTCGAAATAACGTTCGTACTTTGTCGGGTCGGTTGGATGAGCCAACATCAGATACGGCGACAGACCTGACAGCAGCAACAGCGCGACTTCGTCTTCCTGCGGCATATGGAATCCCGCTTCGACATTGTCCATTGGACGCGTCTTGGGGATCAGCCAACTGGTCATTGATGTGACCACACGTTCCGTCAGCAGGAAATTTGCCGGGAACATGACTTCATACAAGTTTGGAAACGTAAATTGAGGATCAAGGGTCATCAAGTTGTGAAGCAACGTGGTCCCGCTGCGCCAGTGCCCCAAGATGAAGACGGGAGCGTGATCGATCGTTTGCGCGGCAATCTTTCGTCCGAAGATCGCGGACTCGATGACATTGTGGAACGAGTTCACCAGGCTGAACGCCGAGATCGTCGCGACTTTGTGCAGACGACTCCAATGGATCGGCGGATGCGTTCCCAGCAACTTGATCCAGGTTCGAACGGATGACCCATGCCAGACGCTGAAGAATCCCTGTGGATCAAATTTCGCGCCGTCATTACTACCACAATTGGGAGCCGCTGAAGGCGAGGTCTGTGGTTTTGTCGGCGGTGCCACTCGACAGAATTCCGTATTGCGTTGCTGTGGGTCTGTAGATTTGGGGTAACTTAACACGACAGCTCCACGCATGCGAGTCTTCAGGGGCGGCCACCTACGCCAGTTGGCAATCAACGAATGTCATTTCAGATTGGCATCGTTCCGCAGAACAGAACGACCCTGACATTCTCGAGATGCAATGAATCTGAAAATCGTTTCGCTTCTGCAGTTTCTGTTGCCTCGGACAAGTCCGGCCGGCTCATGAATCGACTGAGAAGCATCGAATGACGATTTCGTTCAATTCGCACCTCTTCGTATCGGTCGGCTATCCGGTCATGTCGCACGTTTTTCATGGTTCCGACCAAATTCGTCAGCAGGCCAAAGCGTACGCGAATGTTATGCCAGATCCTTAATTTGTCGGGCGCACAATAGCACCGATGCAATATACACGGCCAAACACACCCATGTCACGCAAAGTATTAATGATAAATGGTTTATGCGATGATCAGGCGCGCCTTTGCTCTTGACGACGATTTACAACGGGGCCAGCTGATGCCAACGGACCATTGAGTATAGGCTATCTGGGTTGAGTTTGTCAGTTTCTCCGTCAAGCTGGCCGAAGGCGAACTCTTCTGCCGATAACGAAGAGACCCGCGAATTCGCAGGATTAGCAAATACGCAATTCAACTGCTCCAGTTTGCGGAAATCGGCTCAATATGGCGGACTATCGCGTTCAACTGGATTTGTTCAGCGGACCCATGGATCTGCTACTGTACCTCGTTCGCAGGAACGAGGTCGACATTACGCGTCTTCCCATTGCAAAGATCACGACGCAGTTTTTGCAATTTCTCGATGTCCTTCAATTTCTAGATCTCGATCTGATCGGCGACTTTGTCGTTCTTGCCAGTTCCTTAATCGAGATCAAAAGTCGACAAGTACTGCCACGTGCCGACGAAGAACCGCCAGAAGAGATGCCACTGGCCGATGATCCACGAGGCGAGTTGATTCAGCAATTGCTTGAATACAAGCGGTTCAAAGATGCGTCGCTCGCTCTCGAGCAACAGGCATCCGAATGGCAGGAGCGCTACCCGCGTCTGAGCGATGAACGTCCGACGGTGGGTAAAGATCCTTCCGCCGATTCGATCAAAGAGGTTGAATTGTGGGACCTGGTCAGCGCGCTCTCACGCGTGATCCAGAAGAAGGTTGTCGAAGAAACGTCGAGTATCCGCTATGACGATACGCCGATTTCGGTCTACGTTGAGCGGATTGGGCTTCGTGTCCGCGAAAGCGGTCGGGTGCCGTTCAGCGAGTTCTTCGAAGGAAGCAATCTGCGCAGCAAGGTTGTGGGGATCTTCCTGGCGATCCTGGAGCTTTTGCGTCACCACGGCTTCCGAGCCGAGCAACCATCGGAATATGGCGAGATCTATGTCTTGCCACCGACGGTCACCCCTGCGATTGACGCGCCGGTCGAACAACCGACGGAACTTGTCACGACTGTATCGGACGTCGAACCGTAACGAATTGCGACTACTGCACCGATGCTTCCAGGGATTGAAGCGCACGACCTTTGGCCGCGTTCAGCCGCTCCAGCATCGCTTTCAATGCGGCCGCCGTCGCGGTGTGCGTTTTGACAGCCGTATCGGTGTCCGTAAGCTGCTTTTGTTGCTCGGGCGTCACGACGGCTTCGGCAGCCGCTTTATCAGCCGCCGCCTTGCTGGCGGTCACAGCGTCCGTCGCGAGCTTTAACTTGGTGGTTGTCTTGGCCACATTTTCGTCAGCCGCCTTCTTTTCAGCGTCGCTCGTTTCACGCGTCTTCTTCGCGGCAGCGAACGCCACCATGGCGGCCGAGGCGGCCTCGGCTTTTGTCGTTTGCTCTTGAACCGCTGCGGCGGATTGCTTTGTCAATTCGGAGAGGGTCGCAAGTGCATCCATCGACTTCTTACTGGCGGTTGCGTTCGCCGTCTTCAGCCCGGCATCGTCAGGCTTCGCTTCGAATGCGGCCATGGCCTCGCTCGATTCCTTTTCCGCCGCCGTGACGGCATCGGTGGCTGTTTTGACCTTGGCGCGCAGATCTGTGGCCACTTTCACGGCGGCATCACGTTCGGCACTCGCCTTGTTTCGCGCGGCCTCCGCATTGGTCAGCGCCGTTTCTGCAGTCTGCAGCGTTTGCGTCTTGGCGACAATCTCGGCATCGGCCTGTGCCTTGGCCTTCGTGACGACCTCAAGTTCAGCAACCGCTGCCGCTGCCGTTTTTGCTGCAGTCTCGGCCGCTGCAATACGGTCGGCAAGCTGCTTGTTCAACGCGGCGAGGGTTGCCGTCGCCTGACCTGCGGCGGCTTCGGCACCGCCGAGCGCTTGCACGGCCTGCTCAATCTGACGGACCAGCGGCGGTGGATTCGAACTCAGTTGTCCCAGAACGGCCCCATCTTTGGCGTTCCAGATCTGGATCATCCCGGTCAGGTCCCCCGCGAGGATTGTGTCGGTTTCAGAATCAAAAGCGACTTCCATTCCCACGTCACCGAGCCCGCCAAAAGCACGAAGGGCTGTCCCGTTGAGATCCCAGAGCTTGGCGACATTGTCACGGCCCGTGGTCGCAATGCGGCTGTCCCGTGTAAATTCGACGGCGGTCACGCCACCGCCATGTGCGCCCCAATTCTTGATCTGTCCGCCGTTCTGCATTTCCCACAGTCGGATGGTCGTATCTTCGCTGGATGAGGCGAGAATATTGCTATCGGGAGACCAACTCACGTCTGTGACTGCGGCCGTGTGTCCCGGTAGAACGTGGAATTCTCGACCGGTGAATGCCTCCCAAACAATCAAGCCGTTGCTTCGATCGCCAGACGCCAGCAGCACGCCATCCGGACTGAATTCGATGGCGGTGATCCAATCGGTATGTTTGTTCTTTTCGTAAAGCAATTCGCCGGTTGACGTGTCGTAGACGCGGACGATTTTCTTGGGACCGCCCAGGGCGATCTGGGTGTGATCGGGGCTGATGTCTGCGGCCAGCACGACGTCATACTCACTGCCGGCTTCCGTCACTCGTTTGCCTGTTTTGACGTCCCAAACAACGGCCTTACCGGATTGACCACCGCGTCCACCGCCAGCAATCAACCACTGGCCATTGCGGCTGAATTTCAAGACGTGAGCGACGCCTTCCGGGAAAGGCAATACGCCTGCGATTTCGCGGGTGCGGGTATCGTACAGGAAGACTTGCTTGTGACCGGCAACGGCGGCCAATGGAGACCACGGATTGGTGGCGAGTGCGGTAATGCCATTGCCTCGACTCGCAACGACAAGCGGATCGAGCGGCAGACTTTCGGGCAGGGGCGGCGGTCCTGCCGGCCTCTGATTTGAAACAGTCACCTTCGTGACAACGGTCTTCTTCGCTTTCGCCTTGCTTCCCGCATTTTCCAGAGCCCCGCCTTCAATCCATTTTCGAATCAACTCCAGTTGATTGTCGGGCAGCTTCGCGGCTTGTGGCGGCATTTTGGGTTCGGCCATGTGCGTGATGACCAGATAGAGCTGGCTTTGCGAGGCATCGCCATCCGCTCGCACGACTTCGCCGGAGGCCCCCCCCTGCATCGCCAGGCCATAATTGTCGAGAACCAGATCACCTTTCTTGTCATTCGCATTGTGACACGAACCGCACTTCTCGCGAAATATCGGCACGATGTGCTGGTCGAAGGTGATCTTCTCTTCCTTCGCTGCGGCAGCTTTTTCTTCAGCAAGGGCTGAGACGCTCAGCACACTCGTCGCGAACAAAAACAGGGGGAGATATCGCATTTCTGTAAACCCTACAGACTTCATCCATCCCAGAGGGAGGACTCATCTCGATGAATAACGAAAGACGGTCTTGAGCGGCTGAATCAAACATTCGCGACATCGGGTTCTGTGCGTATCGTCAATTCAAGGATTGTCCCTCATTGCTCGAGACGCAGGTCGCGGTCAGTGGTTAAACAAGAACTCGCGACTGTTCAGCAGTGCCCAGAAAATATCTTCGAGTGACCGATTCACGTCGGTTCCTTCCGCAAACATGGGCTTCAGTGACTCCACTTCCTCAGGAAGTGGCTTCCGGCTGAGACAGCGAACATACAGTCTTTCGACAATCTGTTCCGGTGTCAGCTTTTCATTACGCATCGCGGCGATGACTCCGCCTTGCTGGATCTTCTGATTCGAAGTCTCGCCGTTCAAAAGATGCAACGCCTGCGAGAGCGTTGGCTCCATCTTCACTTCACACGAGCAGGCCGTTTCACGCGTGGCACGTCCAAAGGTTGTCAGGAAGTAGGTATTGGTCGCACCATCGGCAATCTGGACGGCTCGAGCACCGACCGGCAATTGTGGAAACTTGTCTTTGGTGCTCGTGACCTGGCTGATGATGTCGAGCATCGATTCCGCTTTGATCCGGCGAAGCGTTTGCGATGCAAAATTTCGCTCGTCGGTTTCATTGCTGGCATTCTTTTCCGTCGAGCGCTGATAGGCTTCGGAACGACAGATGTCGCGGACCAGGCTCTTGAAGTCGTAGTTGCTCTCGGTGAATCGTCGAGCCAATTCGATCAGTAGCGGATCGTTCGAAGGAGGGTTGCTGACTCGAACATCGTCAACCGGTTCGACGATCCCGATATTGAAGAAATGGTGCCAGATTCGGTTGGCAAAATTCTGTGCGAAGTAAGGATTGCGCGGCGACGCCAGCCACTCGGCCAGGACTTCGCGACGATCCTTGCCGGCCACATCGACCGGTCCGCCGCCCAGGAACACGGGGGGCATCACACGTCCGCCGACGGGATGGTTGACTTCGCCGCCGCCTGCATTGAACACGATCGTTTCTCGATAGTCCTCGCCCTGCTTGCGCCCCACTTGCTTGAAAAAAGACGCGAACGAGTAGTAGTCGTCCATGGTCCAGCGATCAAACGGATGGTTGTGGCATTGAGCGCACTGGACACGCATTCCCATGAAGATCTGGGCAACGTTTTCGCTGACCTTCAGAACGTCCGGCTCGATTTGGTAGAAGTTGGTCGCGGGGTTCTTGAACGTACCGCCGCTCGCGCCCAAAACGCTACGAACCATTTTGTCGAGCGGGACATTCTCGGCGATTTGCTCGCTAAGCCAGGTGTAATACAGCGTGATCGCCTTGGGGCTGGTGTTGATGGAGGATCGCATCATCAGCCATTCGGCCCATTTGCTCACCCAGACTTCAGTGAACTCTTTGCGGCCCAACAATTCGTCAATCAACTGGTCTCGCTTCGTCGGTTCCTGGCTGGTCATGAACCGGACGTATTCATCTTCGGTCGGAACTTGCCCCACAAGATCGACGTAAACTCGACGGAGAAAGGCTTCGTCTGACGCCCGGCCCGAGGGATCGATTCGTAGCTTCTTGAGCTTCAGATTGACCAGTTCGTCGATGTAATTCGTGGTCGGCTTGGGTGTCTCTTCGTAGACCAATCCCTTCGGCAGGACGACGAAATGCGATCCCACGGTGAAGGTCGCGAATCGCGCCATAATGAAGGCTTCGCCACGTGCGCCGGCGGTGATCACACCTTCTTGTGTGATGGTGGCCGACGTATCGTTGTTCGACTGATAGAGCGCGAGTGACGTGACGTCGCGATCGGTTCCATCAGAGTATTTCGCGCGTGCAGTGACGCGTTGAGTGGTGCCTTCACCGTCCAGAACTCCATCGCGTGGATAGATTTCCAGGCCGATACAAGTGGGCAGCTGAGCAGGATCTGCGGGACATCCAGCGGTCACCCATTCGACCAGCGTATGACACAGTTCGGAATCACGTTCGAACCGCTTTCCCCCCGTATGTGGGACGACGCCGATCGATTTTTCGATCAGCAGGCTGGTATCTGGCACGGCCAGATCGACACGTCGTCCCGGCATCTCGCGGGTAATTCGGAGATAGTCACCATCCGGATCAAATCCGAACAGTGACAGCCGGAAGCCATCCTTACCGCGTGCGGCACCGTGACAGCTACCAGTATTACAACCGGCTTTCATCCAGACCGGCATGACGTCCAGTTTGAAACTGATGGGACGCGCTTCGACGGCGCGCTCAACCTTGACTGGAATCGTCAGTGACTTTCCGCCGAATTCGACCTTCAGGTCGGTCTGCCCATCGGCCATGGGATAGAAAGTCGTTCCATCGCGGCGGCAGAGCGCGGTGTTACCGAGCGTGAATCTCGCTTCCTGGCTGACATCTCGTGTAATTCCGTCGGCGTGAACCGCTTGAACGACAATCAATTGTCGATCTTTCGCCGTCGTCAATTGAACATCGGGCGGGTACACGTTCAGTTGCACCAGCGGCGATTCCGCCACCGCGCAGGTGCTGAGAGTAATCACAGCCACCAGGGCAATGACGGCTTGAGAA
The DNA here is from genome assembly GCF_000255655.1 of Schlesneria paludicola DSM 18645. Classification (NCBI taxonomy): domain Bacteria; kingdom Pseudomonadati; phylum Planctomycetota; class Planctomycetia; order Planctomycetales; family Planctomycetaceae; genus Schlesneria; species Schlesneria paludicola. Next base: position 2,288,320 of record NZ_JH636434.1, read on the forward strand.
CAGAAAATCCGAGGCATGGCGTGGTCCCTATGCAAAAATCACTGCGCACCAGCGGGCTTTGCGTCGCCCCCTGCGGCCGCGGCGTTCTGAGCTTTTACTCGTAGTTCTTGATCAAGACGCAACTGTTCGAGTCGCGTGAGTCGCTTGGGAGGTGCCGCTTCAGGTGTCGGCATCGGTGCGGCCGCCACAACGGGAGCGGGCGCAGGCGTCGATTTGGGCGGAAGCGGTTTGTCGACACGAATCTGTCCCGTGCCAATGTTGTGAATGACAGGTTCGCCGTTTTCCGTGACGATGACCTGGCAGAACAGACTCTTATTGAGCCCCGGTGGGGCGTCGGCTTCCGCCTTCAACTTGAAGACGAGTTCCTTTGCGTCCTTGTTGAATTCGGCGGGCGTTGTGGTGACTTTGTTCGGCAAGCCCAGCAACTGAACGGTCGCATTACCCGGGAATGCGACCGGCGATTCCAGTTTGACGAAAAGTTCTGAATCGGCCCCCTGTTCGATGGCCGCCGCTTCGTAGGTGAACTTCACATACGGTTCCGCAACTCGCAGGGTGACAAATTTGGAGCAGACCATCACAGGGCCATTTCCGACAGTGGCTTCACCACGAACGGCAATTTTGTGATCTTTGACCTGGGCATTGCCGGCCGAGTTCATCGAGATCAAGGCTTCATTCTGACCTTCCGCAATCGAAACCTCCCGGCTGGAATTGACACCGTTCGGGTTCAGAATCAGTTCAATCTTGATGGGGGCCTTGAACTCGGGATCGCGTGTCGCAACGACTTTTAACGCCATCTGGCCACCCTGAACCAGAGGCACCTTGGGTTCAACGATCTCAAGTGTGAAGGGCACTCGTTGTGTCACCGTGGTTGCCAGGGCAAACGTCTGTTCCGTCCAGAAGGGAATCTGGTTCTGTCCGCGCACGAGAACCGTCGGCAGCCGGACTTCACCCGTCGGTGGGTTGGGAATATTGGGGTCGGCCAGTGTTCCCGTGATTTGCGAGAACTTCCCGGCCAGCGGTGCTTCAGGCGTCGCCGCGAGAATCAGTTGGGCCACGCCTTGGTCAGCGGCCATCCCGAAAGACTCGACCGTGACACCCGCAGGAAGATCCAGGCCTTTGAAGTCGAGTGCACCACCGAACCCGACTCGGTTGGCATTGATCAACAGTGGGAAGCGATTTCCTTGAGGAATTGCGACCTTGGGCTCGACGTACTGAACAAATTCGCTGACTCCCAACAGCGATTCGGCGACCAGCGGGCTGACTTCGATCCGGTAGTGGAAGGCGTTCCCCCCTCGGTGGAGGTGATCGCGCACTTCGAGAAAATATTCTCCGTCTTCCGGAACCCCAAATCGCAAGTAACTGTCGGGGCCAGCGTTGTCGTCGTTGCTGGCAATCGCACCGCCCTGGGCGTTGTACAGAATGAGCAGCGGATCGAGTTCCGAACGCAGGCGTCGCGCCCAGACATGAATTTCCAGCGTCTGGCCCTTTATGGCCTTGAATCCGAAGAAGTCGGCATCCGTTTTGGATGACAACACACCATTAAAAGCGATTGGCGCAACGGCTTTCGTCGCCTGCTGGATCGACTCGTTCGGTTCTTGCTCGATCGAATTCTCGAGGTCGACAATCCGGAACCGATTGCCCGAAGGAGCGATACCTCGATCATCCACTGCGAAGACGGCGTAGTCTGGTTGCGCTTTGGCGGGAATTTCGATTTCACGTGTAAATTCCCCACCGACGTCTCCCAGGAACTTGACAGCGACCTTCTGCCCAGGCTTTCCACCCGAAGGAACAATCGCCGAGGGCCGAGGATAGTTGCCGATGTGACAACGGTAGAAGCACGAGCCATTGCCGCCGTAACTGCTCTCGCGAATCTGAACGATGTACTTTCCGTCTGCGGGAGCGATGATCGAAACGACTCCATCTTGCCAGATGAGAGCCGCATCGTCGCTGGTCGCCAGCTCAAAGCGGGCTTCATTGAGAATCGCGACATAGGGGTCGAACAGGAAGTCGCCCAACCGTATTCCTTCGACTTCCGCGCTGATTCGATCACCCTTCTTTGCTTCGACGACGAAGTAGTCGACATCTTCGTTTTGAATAATGCCTTCGACCGTGACATTGTTGGCAACCGCCTGGGGCTGCTTGAATTCACTGTTCGGTTCGACTTCCATCACCGTCGGAAGAGCGCTCACACTGAGCGTTCGCAGGTCAGAGAGACCGCTTGCCGTCCGAACGCGGAGATGTTTCGTTCCCAACACGCAATCTGCGGCAATCTTCAGTTTCGCTTTGACTTGTCCGCCGTTGACGACCGTGAACTCGGTGACTTCGATTCCAGGCTCATAGATCATAAGTTCCTGGGCATCTTCCAGCCGCTGCCCGTTGAACAGGACTTCCGTCTCGATTCCGCGCTGGGCTCCTCGAGGGAGGATATTGGACAAGACGGGGCTGGCCGCCATAACAGGCGTCGACGCGCAGATCAGGATCAGGGCAAAGTAACGAATCATTGTTTATCGCCTCTCAAGACGAGATTGGTTCAACAGTTCGATCATCGCGTGTCGTGCCGTCTTTACTTCAGCCCACAGCGCGTTGCTGATCGCGGACATCTCGCTTTTCATTTGCCCGCCGCGAAGAGAGTTGCGTTCGGCGCCATTGGGCACCCGATCATGCAGCAGTTTTAATTGCCCATCCCAAGCTCGCTCGCTGGATCAGGCGAGCGAGCTCGAATGAACTATTTCCGCATGTCATCATGCCAGCAAATCTTTGATGACCTTACCACCGTCGACGATTTCGATTGGTCGATCGCCCGGTGCCATCAGTTCTTTATCCGCCACGATCCCCATGCAGTGATAGGCTGTGGTGAACAGATCTTCGGGGCCCATGGCCATTTCTTCTGGTTCCGATGCGGTGGCGTTCGACGAACCATGGATGTAGCCGCCTTTGATCCCGCCCCCGGCCAGCACGACACTGAACACCTTTGGATAGTGATCGCGCCCGGCCTGAGCGTTGATCTTTGGCGTGCGACCGAACTCAGACGACACCATGACCAGAGTTTCTTTCAGCAATCCTGTGCGTTCAAGATCATTGATGAGCGTGGCAAACGCTTGATCGAACGAAGGCATCTGATTGCGGAATCCGGCGACAATGCCCGTATGCATGTCCCAACCGCCGTAGGTCAAGTTGACCAGTCGTACACCCGCTTGCACGAGTCGTCGTGCGAGCAGCATGCGAGCACCCGCCTGATTGCGACCGTATTCGTCGCGAATTTGTGCGGGTTCTTTTTCGATATCAAACGCTTCGCGTGCGGCTTGCGAGCTGATCAAGCTGTAGGCGCGATCGTAGAACGTGTCCATGGCCCGCAGATCGTCGGACTTTTCTTTCTTCTGAAAGTGTGCGTTGACCGCTTGCAGGGCCGAACGTCGGGACGAGAATCGCCCATCATCCACGCCACTGGGAAGGTCCAGATCGCGCACTTTGAATCCACCGTCGGCTGGATCACTTCCCAGGCTGAATGGGGCAAATGCCGAGCTGAGGTAGCCGCTTCCCGCGAATTCGGTCGGCATATTGGGAATGCAGACATACGGAGGCAGATTGTTTCGCGGACCGTACTCGTGGCTGACAACCGATCCGATACAAGGGTACGTCAGCGCAGGGCTTGGGCGGTAGCCGGTAAACATGTTGTGAGTACCGCGTTCATGTGCGGCCTCACCGTGGGTCATCGAGCGGATCACGGTCAGCTTGTCGGCCACTTGGGCCGTTTTGGCCAACGTATCGCCGAAGAATTCGCCGCTGATCTTGGTCGCGACCTGGCCCATTTCGCCACGATATTCAATCGGCGCATGGGGCTTCGGATCGAACGATTCCTGATGAGCAATCCCACCCGGCAAGAAAATATGAATCAACGACTTCGCCGTCCCTTCGAAGTTCTTGTAGTCCTTCAGGTCGGCATAGGCCGCATTGCTGCGAAGAAGCTGCGGCAGCGTCAGACCAGCACCAGCGATAACTCCGACAGACAAGAAACCTCGGCGATTCAGTCGCTCGAAGTGCTGGGGGGCGCAATTCTTGGACATTCGACTTCTCCGTAAGGCTCAGAAATAATCCGGGCAGGAAGGCAGGTCCGTCAATCTGGTCGATCACGGCGTTACGCAGGCTAGTTAACCCAAGGTCGGTTCAAAACATTCGTTTTTAAGTGAACGCAATCTTGCTGGTGGCAGGAAGAATTCGATCAACCGCGAATTCTGATTTTTGGCGAGACTTTTGGCGGGCGTCTTGGCATTTCGAGCCTTACTCAAATTCCAGTGTTGCTAAACTAACCACCTCACATCAGTAAAGTCAAGTACGTTGATTGTGCGTTCCAGAACGGCGAGCGAGTTTCGGAAACCCGATTCCAGGCACCCGTTTACCGAGATCTTGCGTAAATCCACGACGACACAACCCGCGGCAACACAACCATACCGCAATTTCGTTGCCGCTGCATGACGCCCTCGGAAGACGGCAGCGCGAAGGATCGTCAAGCAAATCGAAACGACGGGCCCCTCCAGCGAGCAAGTCTCGCACCTAATTCTGCGTTTTTGATTTTGATTTCCGATGTTCCGAACGGAACGCAGCTACAGGGAACGGCCCGTTCGCTGGTTTCGTACTCGCCATTCTGTTATTTCTTTTTAATTGAGACCGGCATTCGCGGCTCGTTCTTGAAGTTCACTTTCTGTCGAAAGATTCAATGAATGGAACAATTAGTCGATAGTCTCCAGAACCTGCTTGTCGCTGGATGGGCAGTGGTTGTTTCACTTCTTGGGCTCGTTGTGCCCTGGGCACCTTTGATTGCGTGGGTGGCCTTTTGGTTGCTGGCAGTCAATTGGGAAAAGCTATATCCCGTTCTCGCCAAAGGCGGGGCGATCGGCGTGTTTCTGATTGGCTTGATGATGATCCTGGTGTGGGGCTTGATTGCCCCACCCGAAAGCGGGACCCATCATCTGTTTGGTCTTGAGCCAACGAACTTTGCTGGTAAGACAATTTACGTGACAATGCTGCTGGTCATTATGGCCTTGTGCGGATCGGTGCAGCTTTCAGGAGCCTGCGGCAAGCTGGTGAGATTCGCAGAGCCTGACCATGACCATAGTTCTGGCGGCCACGGTTCTAGCAGCCATGGTGACGATCGCCACGCGACACATGCAGTTGCCGCTCATTCACATCCCTCATCGGCGCACGGCCATTGACGTGTTCCGACTACGGGCCGACGCTGTCTGGCTCGTTCGATTCAACAATCTCAGCACGTTAACAACTGGAAGCATCTCCCTTGGGTCTTCGGTGACCTGCCAGTGAGAATGCCGGCTCAATTCGTCGACAATGAGGTTTCGCAGCGAATTGAATAGGAAGCTCGAGACGTGCTGACAACAACAATTCATACAGGCGCACGAGAAGAATGATGTTTGCAAAGCTCGGCGAGTTCATCGTCCGTGCCTGGCCAGCAGTGCTGATTGCCTGGGTCGTGGCGGTGATCTCGGCTTCGATTGCCGCACCGAGTTTGGAGCTCGTTGCGGAGACCGAAGAATTCGCGTTCCTTCCACCTGATAGCCCGAGTCTGCAGGCCGAATCGCTTTTTCGAAAGGCGTTTCCCACCGGATTTTGTCCCAGTCGAATCGTCATTGTCGCTCGACGCGACTCCGAGAAAGGGATCACCGAAGAAGATCGAAACTTTATCGACGACCGAGTCGATGAAGAGAGCCACCCCTTCGAACATCCCAATCGAAAATTTGAATTGCGCGAGCAATTGCTTCGAATTGCGAAAGAGGACGAAGAGCTCGCGGCGGAATCTGGGCGACGTGTCATTTCCAAGATCCGCACGTTTCGCGACCTTGCCGGCGGATCACTGCTGGAAAGTCACGACAAAAAAGCGATCCTGACGCTTGTCGAATTGACAACAGAGTTCATGGACAGCCGCAACCGAATCCCGGTCGGAAAAGTGGAAGAGCTGCTGAGCGACCCCGAGTTCTTGAAAGAGAAGCCCGAGGGACTTTCGATCTACCTGAGCGGTGAGGCCACCGTTGGCCGCGACATGCTCGACGCAGCCCGAAACAGCGCGAAAGCGACCGAGTGGCTGACGGTCGTCCTGGTACTGATTCTTCTGGGGGCGATCTATCGCGCTCCGCTGATGGCGATCATCCCGCTGGTGACCGTCGTCGTGGCGGTCAAGTTCTCGATGTCACTCTTGATCTTGTTCGCCCTTCGTGGCTGGGTCGTTTTGTTTCAGGGGATCGAGACCTATGTCGCGGTGCTCATGTACGGCGCAGGGGTCGACTACTGCCTGTTTCTGATTGCCCGTTATAAAGAGGAAATCGACGCAGGCGTCAGCTATGACGAAGCGGTCTCGAATTGCATTTCCAAGGTGGGGGCCGCCATCGCAGCGAGCGCCGGAACGGTGATTTGCGGAATCGGGATGATGATCTTCGCCAACTTTGGTAAGTTCCACGAAGCGGGAATTGCGATCTCGTTCGGTTTGACGATTGTGCTGATCGCCTCTCTCACCTTTACTCCGGCGCTGCTTCGACTGGCCGGGATGTGGGCCTTCTGGCCTCAGGTGCGGACCGAACGCGTTTCTTCGGGTGGCTGGATTTCGTCATCCTCGCTTCTGTCACGCCTCAGCGAGATCCATCTCATTCAGAACACCTGGGAGATCGTTGGACGGGCATTGATCCAAATGCCTATGCGGATCTGGCTGGCCAGCATCGCCCTCATGATGCCGTTCGCGGTCATTGGCGTCGTGTTCTATACCCACCTGAGTTACGGCCTGCTTTCGGATCTCAGTTACCATTCGCCCAGTGTCCGCGGGACGCGGGTTGTCCAAGAGCATTTTCCAGCTGGTGCCACCGGCTCGATTACGGTTCTGCTGCAAAACGAAAACGTCGACTTTTCAGATCGAGAAACGGGCTTTGCCTACATCGATGAGCTGACACAAAGCTTGTACGACCGTAAAGACGAACTGCAACTGGCAATCATTCGTAGCGTCGCATTTCCCATTGATCGACGCTGGGAAGATGAACCAGCCGGACTAAACAAGGCAGGGACCCTGAAACGCTCGAAGCAGTTTTATGTGTCTGACGAGTACTTGCCGAATCATGTGACGCGGATGGAGATCACCGCGGAAGTCGACCCGTTCGCGCGCGACAGCATGAATCACCTGACACGGCTTGAGAACGAAATCGCTCGCTTGATGCCCGCCGGCCTGAAAGACGGCACCAAGATTTTTGTCTCGGGCTCGGCAGCCAGCATTCGCGACTTGAAAGCCGTCACGGATGGCGACCAGGTGCGAATTGATTTGCTGGTTGTGGTCGGGGTGTTCGTCATTCTCGTGCTGCTGCTCAGGAAAGTCGCACTGTGTACCTACCTGATCCTGACGGTTCTGTTCAGTTACCTGGTGGCACTCGGCGTGACGTACTCGTTCTTCTCGCTGACCGATCCGCAGTTCGCGGGGCTGGATTGGAAGGTGCCAATGTTCTTGTTCACCATCCTGATCGCGGTCGGTGAAGACTACAACATTTTCCTGATGACGCGGATTGAAGAAGAGCAGGTTGAGCATGGTCCCGTGAAGGGAGTCGTGGAAGCACTCTCAAAGACAGGGCGGATCATTTCGAGTTGTGGGATCATTATGGCGGGGACATTCGCATCACTGTGCGCGGGATCTCTCAAAGGAATGATCCAACTAGGCTTCGCGCTGGCGTTTGGAGTGTTGCTCGATACGTTCGTGGTGCGTCCGATCCTAGTTCCTGCCTATCTGGTCTTGTTGCATAGTGGTCGCTTCGGCCGTTTTGGTGCGTGGTTAGGTGGACCCGTGCCCGAACCCGCTGCAACCGATTCCCCAGCGCCCTAATCGGGTACTTCCACTTCCAATTGAAATCTCGACTCCATGACGACAGACCGGCTTGCGACGCGTCGGCATAAGCTCGTTCAATCACTGCGTAAGGCGGGTCTTTCCGCGTTACTGGTAACGAACCCCAAAAACGTGACATACCTCACCGGGTTTACGGGCGAGGACTCGTATCTGATTATCGGGACAGACGTTCTTTGCATTTTCAGTGACAGCCGATTTGAGACACAGCTCAAGAGTGAATGCCCGAACATTCCGGCCGAAATTCGGACGTCGCGAACGACGATGATTGAGTTCTTGGTGCGCGAATTTCCGAAATTTGGTCTGTCCCACCTGGGGATCGAAGCATCCTCAATGACCGTCGCAGTCCATGACACGCTTGCGGAAAAGTTGGCTAAAATTGAGCTTGTGCCACTGACGGGACAAGTCGAGGATTTACGACAGATTAAGGATGCCGACGAGATCGAGGAATTACGTCTGGCGGTCAAGCAGGCGGAGTCAGGCTACGGATTGATGAAGTCGTTGTTGATTCCTGAAATGACCGAGCGCCAGGCGGCACACGAGCTGGAGCATGGAATGCGTCGTTTTGGCGCACTTCGAGCCGCGTTCGAACCGATTATCGCCGTTGGAGATCGATCTGCGCTCCCTCATTACCGAGCGGGTCTCAGACGATTTGACGAATCGCCATTCACCCTTTGTGACTGGGGCGCCGTCAGCCCCAAGGGGTACCACAGTGACTTGACGCGAGTTTGGGCCACCGGTAAAGTCCCGCCCAAACTCCACAGGATATATGAAGTTGTGTTGAATGCACAACAAGCTGCGATTGCAGCGATTCGCCCTGGAATGAAATGTCAAGACGTCGATGGAGTCGCTCGTAAGGTGATCGATCAGGCGGGTTACTCCAAGTACTTTGGTCACGGTCTGGGTCATGGAATTGGCCTGGACATTCATGAGGGACCGCGACTGAGTCCCATTTCCACCGACGAGCTGAAGTCCGGCATGGTAGTCACGGTTGAACCAGGTATCTATCTTCCAGGCTTCGGAGGCGTCCGAATTGAAGATGATGTGCTCGTCACGCGAGACGGCTATGAAGTGCTGACTTCCGTACCACGTGAATTGGGAGGCGTGAACTCGTGAAACGAGCACCGAGGGAGATTTCCCCCAAACCGACAAAAAGGAAAGCTATGGCTGAACCGACCTCAACGGGAGATGCTCCGTTCGACCTCAACAAACTTCAACAGCTCGTCGAAATGATGGAAAAGCACGGGTTGAGCGAAGTGCATTTGCGGCGCGGAGACGAACAGTGGCGATTGCGACGAGGTGCAAAGGAAACATTGCAGTTCGTCCCACAACAACCCGCATACTTTGCACCTCAGGCGGCCCCCGCGACACCTCCGACTGTCGCAGCCACGGCCCCCGCGCCTGCCCCAGCCGCCTCCGCTGCCCCGGCTGCCCCGGCTGACGCGGGTGGGTTGCTGATCAAGAGCCCAACGATCGGAACATTTTACGCGACGCCGACGCCGACAGATCCACCGTTTGTGTCCGTAGGGTCGGTGGTCACGCCTGAAACTGTCGTCTGTACAATTGAACAGATGAAAGTCTTCAATCAGATTCAGGCCGGAGTCTCTGGTACGATTACCGCAGTGCTTGTGAAGAGCGGCGATGCGGTCGAGTTCGATACACCACTGTTCCGCTATAAGAGTTGAACGTCCGGGCCACGACTGTTATTCACCGGCATGTGATCGTTGCGCCGCACGGTAAAGCAGAGTTCTGACAATTGCCAGCCTGCTGCGTGTGTGCCGCGTGCCGAACGTCTTTCGTCTCCGAACACAGAATCGTCTCGCTCAATGTTCCAGCGAATCCTGGTTGCGAATCGGGGTGAGATTGCCCTGCGTGTTTTCCGTGCCTGTCGTGAGATGGGCATCGAAACTGTCGCCGTGTGCAGTGCCGCCGACCGAGGTGCCGATTATTTGAATGCCGCCAATGAGTCGATCTGCATCGGCCCGGCGGCAGCAAATCAAAGCTACCTCGTTATCAAAAACATCATCGCCGCGGCCGAAATCGGCAACGTGCAGGCTATCCATCCCGGATATGGATTTCTTTCCGAGAACGAACACTTCGCCGAAGTCTGTCGAGAATGCAAGATCGAGTTCATCGGGCCATCGGTCGACGCCATGGCCAAGCTCGGTGATAAGGTCACAGCCAAAGAGATCGCCAAAAGCGCCAAGGTCAATCTGGTGCCCGGCAGCGACGGCCTGATCACAGACGAGGCCGAGGCGGTCGCGATTGCCGAAAAGATCGGTTACCCCGTGCTGATCAAAGCCACAGCGGGGGGCGGCGGCAAGGGGATGCGTGTCGCGCGAAACGACATCTCGCTGAAAGCGGGGCTCAAAGCAGCCGCGATGGAAGCCGAAAAAGCGTTCAATAACGCGGGCGTCTATCTCGAGAAGTACATCGAGAATCCACGACACGTCGAAGTGCAAATCATTGCCGACTTGCATGGCGAGGTTGTCCACCTGTGGGAACGCGATTGTTCGTCGCAGCGTCGCCACCAGAAATTGATCGAAGAATCGCCGGCACCGAATCTGCCTCAATCCGTGCGGGAAGATATCTGCAAGGCCGCAGTTCGCCTGATTCAAACGGCCAGCTATACCAACGCCGGCACTGTCGAGTTCATCGTCGACAAGAACAATCAGTTCTATTTCATCGAAGTGAACGCTCGAATCCAGGTCGAGCATCCCGTGACGGAAATGGTCACAGGCATCGATTTGATTCAGCAGCAGATCAAGGTGGCGTCAGGGGAACCGCTTCCCTGGAAGCAACGAAATATTCCCTGTAACGGTGCGGCCATCGAAGTCCGCATCAATGCGGAAGACCCAAACAACGATTTCCGTCCATCCCCGGGCAAGATCACGAAGCTTCGCGTTCCGGGTGGCCACGGCGTTCGTTGGGACTCGCATATTCACGAGGGATATGTCGTCGGACCGTACTATGATTCGATGATCGGCAAGTTGATCGTTCACAAACCCACTCGTCCAGAAGCCATCGCGTGCCTTAAGCGCTGTCTGGATGAATTTGTGATCGAAGGAATCAAGACAACCATTCCATTGCTGAAGCGAATTTTGAACCATACCGCCTTCGTCGAAGGCAAGATGGACACCACGTTCATCGAACAACAGTTGCTCGTCAAATAGTGACGACGGAGACAGGCTTCACCTGGGTGCCAGAATTTGGCCGGGCAGACCGAGACCAGGATCATTCGGTCGCCGAGACTCTTCGAGAGAGAAGGAAAGACGGATATGAAGGTTGGAATGCTGACAGGCGGCGGCGATTGCCCCGGTTTGAACCCAGTGATCCGCGGTGTCGTTCGTTCGATAATCAATGCTGGTGGTGAGTGCGTCGGATTCATCAATGGATGGAAAGGCGCAATCAACGGCGTCACGATGCCACTGACCATCGAAAATACCGACGATATCATCAGCAAGGGCGGTACGATCCTGGGTTCGTCACGAACGAATCCCTACAAGGAAAAAGATCGCGACGTGCCGAAGCTGCTTGACTCTTACAAGAAGCTGGGTCTCGACGCCCTGGTTGCGATCGGCGGTGATGACACCCTGGGTGTCGCCAACAAGTTGTATAACGACTACAAGCTGAACACGGTTGGCTGCCCTAAGACGATCGACAACGACCTGAGTTGCACGGACGTGACGTTCGGTTTCGACACCGCCATCAACATCGCGATGGAAGCGACCGAACGCGTCCGTACCACGGTGGAATCGCATCGACGCATTGGCGTCATCGAAACCATGGGACGCCATGCTGGTTGGATTGCGTGCGAAGTCGCCATGGCCGTCGGAGCAGACTATGTTCTGCTTCCCGAAATCCCGGTAAACATCGACGAGATGTGTGCCGTGCTGAAGAAGCGCCGTGAAGCGGGCAAGCAATGGGGAATGGTTGTTGTCAGCGAAGGCGCGAAGCTGATCGGAGGCGACAAGACCGTGACTCAAACCGCGAAAGTCGATGCATTCGGTCACGAACAACTCGGCGGGATCGGCCAATTGGTCGCTCAGTTGATCGAAGAGAAAACGGGCATTGAAACCCGTGATGTGGTTTTAGGCCATATTCAACGCGGTGGATCACCGACCGCGTTCGATCGAATTCTCGGTACGCGACTCGGTCTCGGCGCCGGGCGACTCGTGCAAGAGAAGAAATTCGGTCGCATGGTCGCGCTGGCTGGCACCAAGATTATCGACGTTGCACTGGCGGATGCCGTGGGACAAATGAAGGTCGTCAGCCAGGACTGGATCGACGACGTTTACGCGTTCTCGAAGTAGTTTTGACAACGTCATCGCCAGACGTCGGTTTCCCCCGCGTGCCATTCGTTCGAACAAATCTGCGTCGTGTCGCAAGTTCGATCTGTTGGAATGGGAGCGATGGAAGAACCCAATCTGCTGATGCGCTGGACCATTTACTTTTTCGCGGGTGGAAGCTCGGCGATCTGGGGCGCGATTGTTCTCGCAATCGTCCTGACGCTGAGCCTCCGTCCAAGAGAAAGGCGATTCGTTTCTCCGGTGATCCGATTGTGCCTCGCGGTCATCAGCATCGCGTGCATCGTCTGCGGATCACCACCGGTTCCGGTGTGGTTTCAGTACCTGGGATCCCTCTGGTTAGTGGTTGCCCTTAGCTCGCTGAGCTTTCACGCGTCCAACGGCCCATCGACAACAGCTCATCGCGACTTTCAAAACGCCTTCGCAGTACGCCTGTGGCGGCTCAGCCCTGCGATCTGGCTCTCGGGATTCCTGTTATTGGAATTGCCCTGGCAGCCGATGCCGCCTGTCACGCCACCCGTTCGTCAAATCCTGGTAGTTGGCGATTCGGTCACTGCCGGACTGAACGATCACGAGGTTACCTGGCCTCGGCTGTTAGCTCAGGACGCGCAGGTTGACGTGTTTGATGCGTCGCAACCGGGCGCCACGCTCAAATCGGCGCGGATGCAGAATCGTCTTTTTCTAAATCGACCGGGCACGCTCGTATTGGAAATCGGGGGCAACGATCTCTTGGAAGGATTGCCGGTTGCCGAGTTTGAACGTCACCTGAGCGAGCTTTTGCAAGAGGTTGTCCAGCCAGACCGAATGGTCATCATGCTGGAATTGCCACTTCCGCCAGCCTGTGCGCGGTACGGAGCGGCCCAGCGACGTCAGGCGCAACGGTATGGTGCGAAGCTGGTTCCGAAGCGAATGTTCGCGTCTGTACTGACAACGAAAGGTTCAACCGTCGACGGAATCCATCTCTCATCCGCCGGACAGACGTTGATGAAATCGCGTGTCGAGTCATTGCTTGGATCGTCACTCGCCGCGGGCTCTGGAAATTATTACCGCCTTGAGCGTGGGGAGCGTGCGGGTATCTTGGACACTCCTCCGCATTATTGATGCCCCAAGCAGGGACTTCCGCCAATTCTGACTCAGGTCATTCTGCGGCGATGACTCATTCGCTGGGCGACGATTCGTTCGGTCACAGGCTTTGGCGAGTTGTCGCCGCGCAGCAGTCCCGCGTTGGGAAATTCATGCAAGGTGCTGTCAGAAAAATTGGGCAGGAAGACGCCCGCGATCCGAGGCTTTGCAACCAACAGCTCCAACATCTGATCGATCCAGTCGGCCTGATGGCTTTCATCCGTGGCACCCGCCCAGATCTGAGGATTGACCGCAAGCGGATTCGATGCCAAGGGGTCCGCCAGCGCGGCCGAGGGGCAGACCAACGTGACATAGATCGGCACGTCCAATGTTGTCCACGCATCGATCAAGCGCGATGTATCTAATAGATCGCGTCGCGATGAACCGTACGTCTTGTAGCCCAGCGCCAATTCCAAGTTGACTCCCGACAGTCCGACGCCGGCTCGAATCAACGCGTCGACGGCTTGTAGAGGAGACAGCCGATGTTGGCCGCGTGATTGATAGTCACCCCAAGGCTGATCGATGCGAATGATCAGTTGCGCTTCTTCATCGACCTGACGTGCGACGTCCAGCACGCGCGCCGTCAACGTCAGGCGCGTCTCTTCGTTGAGTCCCATCGCACCGCCCGTGTTCATCCGCGAGCAGATTTCCCACACGCGAATTCGACCGACGTAACGCGCGATCGCGGTCTCGACGAAATCGCAAACAAAGCTCTGCAGATTCAGAACATCATGCTCCCAACGGCTGAGCCAGCCTGGCATGCTGTTGCTGCCCAGGTCGAGCAGCGGTCCACCCCGGACCATCAGCTTCTGGGATTCACACCAATCCAGTTGCTTGTCGGTCGCTTCCCAGTTGTATTCACCTTCGATCGCTTCGATGACCTTCCAAGGAACCGAGACGGTCGAGGTATTGAAGAGCGTTCCATACAGGACGTGCGTCGCGGGTGGAGGGAGCGTACCGAGGATTTCACAACCGATGGAAATCGGTAACGAACCGAATCGCTGCAGGCGTCCCGCGAGCGATTGTGAGGCATAGGACTGCGCCAAGATCTCGGCAGCCTGGCACGCAAACCGGATCGCTTCGTTCGCGAGCCTGCAGGCCTCGTCCGGCTGGTTCTGCGATGATGCCGCCCGAAAAAACGCGCGATGTGCAGCCCGATGCGGCCCCGCAAATTCGGGCGGAACGCGTAGTCCGGCGAGTTCCCATTGTGCCAGTTGATTGCGGACTTGAACGATTTTTCCGCGTGCGAGTTCCACGACCAGTTCGTATGGCGCTTCGCGTTCGGGAAGTGACGCGGTCGATATGATCATCCGGCCGAATCCTTCCACCGGCCAGACTACGTGAAATTTGACGCTTTCTGACGACGTGCGCCGACAACCGACAAGATTGTTCTCGAGCTCAATCTTCGTGGGAAAGACTCGGCCATCGGCTCCTGTCAAGAAACCGGCATGGACCTCGGGCCAGTCGTTAAACGTCGTGGCGGGGTGGACGGCAAAGCGAATCAACCCCATCGCGGCTCCGAGATGCGTCAAAAAAGTAAGAAACCGGGAGATCCGCCGACGCCAGCAGTTTGGCAAGGGTGATCGGAATTCAACAACTTCAAAAATCGGAGTGAGACATCGGGGGAGAATCGACGAAGGGCACTCCACGCTCCGCCAGTGTAGTCCTGCGAACCGTGTTCTTCAAGAAGTCAGGGATCACACCCGCAGGAGCCCACTTCCCGCGAAGGTTCGGCCCGACAGGATTGGTTTCGAATGCCATTTGGTGTAGGGTTGTCGACGTCGATCGGACCGCAGTCATTGGATTTGTCACCCACCCAGAATTCAGGTTGGCATCAGGTTCGAATGGCGTGTCGTTCGGCATCCCGATTGTTCCGTTTCGAAGCCGCTGATCCTGACTTCCCAACTTCGATTGAAATTCTCTGTAACCATGGCGCAACGCTCAAAAGTTCCACTTTTACAAAGTGAACTTCCCGGAAGAACTCCCTTTCGAGGGAAAGTTCGAGATGTCTACGACTTCGGCGATCGGTTGCTATTCATTGCCACCGACCGTATCAGTGCGTTTGACTGGATTCTACCGACCGGAATTCCGGACAAGGGGCGCGTCCTCACGCAGCTCAGTCGTTTCTGGTTTGACCTTCTTCAGGTCCCCCACCATCTGGTCAGCATGGATCCCGCGGACGTTCCATTGCCAACCGGGACGGACATCGACGCCCTACAGGGACGCAGCATGATCGTGCGGAAGACGAAAGTCTTCCCAATTGAATGCGTCGTTCGCGGTTACCTGTCAGGATCAGGCTGGAAGGAGTACAAAGGGAAGCAGACGGTCTGCGACCTTCCACTGCCGTCCGGGTTGACGGAAAGCCATCAATTACCCGAGCCAATCTTTACTCCCGCAACCAAAGCAGAGAGCGGTCATGACGAGAATATTTCATTCGAACGGATGACCGAAATTCTCGGAACAGATCGATCGCAGGAACTGCGGAAGTTCAGCCTGTCGATTTATACGAAAGCGGCGGACTTCGCGCGATCGCGCGGGATCATTATCGCGGACACAAAGTTTGAATTCGGACTCGTTGACGACCAGGTCATTTTGATCGATGAAGTTTTGACACCGGATAGTTCGCGATTCTGGCCTGCCGATCGGTATCAAGCGGGCGGACCGCAGCCGAGTTTCGACAAGCAGTTCGTGCGCGATTGGCTGGAGTCGACGACTTGGGACAAGAATAGTCCGCCGCCAGCTATTCCCGATGAAGTGGTCACGCAGACGCGGGACAAGTATGTCGAAGCCTATGAGCGGCTGACAGGAACCACGTTCGCCTGGAAATGAACGAACTATGCGGCGCCTGTCCCTCGTCTTTGGATCACTGTCTCTGGGCGCCAAGCTACAGACATTGGCGGTCGCATTGATTCTGGCATGGTATGCCTGGTTCGATTATCGGCTGGGCAGGTGGCCCGTCACGGTGGGAATTATTCTCTTCAGCGTTCTCGTCGGCTGGTTGCTCAGACCTTTAATGAGAGCCTATCCACAGCGAACGTCGCAAGTGTGGAGAATCTTGAGCATCGCCTTCGTGCTGACCTATATGTTGGCGCAGGGCCAATGGTGGTGGCGACTGTTGATTCGACATTATCTGTGCGAGTATTTCTGGTGGCAGGTTTTCAGTTGTGGGTACTGGTTCATCTCTGATCTACGGCTCGATCAAGAGCGTGACGGAGCGGCACGCGGGCGTGAAAGTTCGTCTGCTGATGACGCGTGGCGACACGATCCTTTTAACGAACAATCCTGACGATCGTTTTTTCACATGACGCCGGGCCCGGATATGGCCTGCGGATGATTTTTTTGGAGACGAACTGATGCAGTTGCAGCGGCTGAACGAAATTTTGGCACGGTTTCCTCAGCAACGAATCGCCGTGTTGGGTGACTTCTTTCTGGACAAGTATCTGGAAGTGTCACCCGAGCTGGCGGAACCAAGCCTCGAAACCGGTCGGGTCGCACATCAGGTGATGTCAATCCGGCGTTACCCAGGGGCGGCAGGGACGGTTGTGAATAATCTGGCTGCATTGGGCGCTGGAACACTGCACGCAGTCGGAGCGGTGGGTGACGATGGAGAAGCGTTCGATCTCTGCCAGGGACTGCACAAGATCGGGTGCTCGACCGAAGGGTTACTGCGGTGTCCCGAACTGATGACACCCACCTATCTCAAACCCTGTGATCAGAATGTCGCCGGACTTGCGGGCGAACATTCGCGTTACGATACAAAGAATCGTGTTTCCACGCCGGCATCGATTGTCGAACGCATCGGTCATGAACTGGAACGCGTGCTGCCCACAGTCGATGCGCTGCTGATCATGGATCAAGTCGATATGGAAGACTGCGGCGTGGTCACAGCAAAGCTGCGGGCGCGCGTAGCGGAATTGGCCCGACAATTCCCGAAGGTCATTTTCTGGGCGGATAGCCGACGATTCATTCGCCAATTCCGCAACACCATGATCAAGGCGAATCAGTTCGAAGCAGTCCATCGCCTGAATCCCGCTGTGGGAGAAGAGATTCCGCAGGACGAGCTGCGTCGCCTGATCCCGGCGCTTCGCTCGGAGATTGGTGCAACAGTCTTCGTGACCTGCGGCGATCGTGGGATTCTGGTGAGCGATCCTGATGTCACGCTGGTCCCAGGCGTCAAAGTGACCGGCCCAATCGATCCGACCGGTGCCGGCGACAGCGCTTCGGCGGGGGCAGTGATGTCGCTGTGTAGCGGCGCCACCCCGGCTGAAGCGGCGCTCATTGCCAACCTTGTTGCTTCGACGACAGTTCAACAATTAGGAACGACGGGAACCGCGTCGCCCGATCAGGTTCGTGCGGCACTCGCGGTGTGGCAATCTCAACATCCAACCGGCTTATCGAACTGAGATGGTGACGGTTGCCTGCCTGGAATTATCCGCGGCCTGGAAGACTTCCAGGGATCTGGAATATTCACTGGGACCAGAAATCCGCAGTCTGTCGGTCGTCTCGCGAATTCGCGCCGGGTATGCTTTGAGTCTGTTACGAACAGTCCGTTTTACCTTGATAGCTTCAACGAGGGTTCCATGAATTGCGCTGTTGTCGATCGATTCCGACAATTCGGTACTCCGATTGTCTGTAGCCTGATCGTTCTCGTCTCGACGGTTGCCGCAGCAGAACCGGTTGTCGTCACCAAGGCCTTCATCGACGGGACCGGGCCCGGTTGGCGTTCTTTGGGTGAAGCGGACTTTGAGAATGTGAACACCGACCCCGACACCTGGACCTGGAAAGAGGACGGTGTTTTTTGCAAAGGCACCCCGGTCGGCGTGACGCGTTCAAAGAAGAAGATCACCAACTTTGAGATGGTCGCCACGTGGAAACACCTGAAATCAGGTGGAAATTCGGGCATCTTCGTTTGGGCGTCGGAAGAAGCGCTCACCGGCCTTAAGCCGAATTCGTTACCGCCAGGTGGGATCGAGGTTCAAGTTCTAGATCACGGCTATGCCAAAGCCTACGAAGAGCAAAATGGCAAGAAGCCCGATTGGTTCACCACCAATGGTGACGTTTTTCCCGTTGGCAAATCCAATATGAAGCCGTTCGCTCCCGTCGCACCGGATGGTCGACGCAGCTTCCCGACGAAGAATCTGAGCAAGGGAATTGGCGAATGGAATCACTACTACATTCGCGCGATCAACGGTGAAGTGCGTCTGTGGGTCAATGGCGAAGAAGTGTCGGGCGGATCGAACTGCGAACCGAATACAGGATACTTGTGCCTGGAATCCGAAGGAGCCCCGATCGAGTTCAAGGGCCTGCGAATTCGCGAACTGCCTTAACCGATTGTCTTGGCTCGGACACACTCGTCGCGCACTTGCTCTCTGACAACAAGTTCCCGCGAGTCGTCCGCAGGCTTGTTGGCCCTTTTGCAACGCGTTCGACGACTGGTGCGTTCAGATTGTGAACGTCACTAGTTTTGATAAGTCCAGCCGCCGACAACGTTGGGCGTGATGTAGCCAGTGGACAGATTGCTCCACTGGTTATTCGCCGGGCCGATGTAGGTATTCGGAGACATATAGCCACCCCATGTCGTAGGCGGTTGCGTACGATTGAATGACTGGAAGAGATCCAGATTCTGCGGCGGCTGCCTGAGATTGTTCCAGGTGTTGAACTGCGATCCGTTGTAGTTATTCGGGGACGTGTACTGTCCTTGCGAATAGTTCGCGTGCGTCATCGTATAGCCACCAGAGGGATTCTGCAGTTGTTGCAGAGTCGGTCGGACTGCCTGGTTGCCAGCCGTCTGCAGTGAGCTGCCGGCCGCAGTCGGATCGGAATGCGCGCCGTCGGCAGGCAAGACACCGGGAACTGTGCCCGTTGCCGATCGCTCCGCTCCGTCAGCGGTTGCCGCGGGATTGGACGCGTCTGGGGACCATTGCGTCTTGGCCACTAGGGACTGCTGGAACACAAACGTCACAGGCCGTCGTCGTTGCTGCGCGGCGGCAGGCACGACGCTGGAAATGACAAGCAGTCCGATGAACGTGACCAGGGTGAGTCGATGCATGAATGAACCTCCATGCCGCGCGGGCTGACTTTCTCTGAAGAGATCTGACAGTAGAATTCGGTTAAATCGTTGGCGTCTGTGTTCTGAACTCGAAGTTTCTTGGCGCTTCACACACGAGATCCTGCAATTCGTCGGTGTAACAGGATTTGTCGGCCTCGATCAGCTCCTCGATCGTAAAGAAGGTCTTCTCTGATGAACCAGCAGTTTTTGCCGAATCAGGTGGCACCAATTCGGCCTGTAATGTCCGCCGACCAGAATGAGATCTCTTTCTCGTTAGAGTTGATCCTCATGCACCATCTCTGCATGAAGGTCAAACGATGGAATTCTGCAGGTTATTACAACTGCGGTGCGCACCGATGACAACATTGTTGCCCTCGAATCGCTCCCGAAAATATCTCAACTGAGTCGGCGTTTCGGGACAGCAGTTCGGTTGAGTTCCGAAAGTCAGGTCGAGCTTCATAGGCGGTCATGGAAGACTCACTGTCGAGGATGCCCTTCAACATGATCGCGTCAAGTATCGGTTCACGGATCAGCGAGGGAGCGCGACGCACGCGCCGGTGGTCGAGTTGGAGCACCACCTTCTGTGCCGCGACGTTATCCATCTCGAATCTTCTCGCGGCCGACATTCCCGTCACAACGGTGAATGACTCGGGCGCAGGCTCGCTGCGTCAGGGATTATCCGTTGCGACATCGGGTGACCGATTGGTGTTCAATTCACTGCTCAACGGTTCAACCTTGACCGGCGGCAGCGCATTGTCGGTCAGCCAGCCTGTCACGCTATACGATCCGAACACGATCACCCTTACGGATTCACACGCCTACGTGCTGGCAAAGCCGATGTCCGTCGATTGGGCCGGAAGTTTCAGCCTAGGCGGAGTTCTGTCGGACGGAGTCACCTCGGGCAGTTTGATCAAGACCGGGACTGGAACTCTGGTCCTGGGTGGATCGAACACCTATACCGGCGGAACGATCTTCAATGGCGGAACACTTCGCCTCCTAAATGATCACGCTCTGGGGACAGGGACACTGTCCGTTCACAATCTCGTTGGCAGTACTTTTCTTGAGATGGCCGATGGTGTGAAGTTAGGCAACAACATCGACCTGCAATCGGAACTTGTCGTCAAGCAGAATGCGGGGACGACCGTTCGGATTGATGGAATCATCAGTGAAACCGGCGGCCCGCAAGACATCGGAACCTCTGGCACTGGGACACTGATCCTGAGTGGCGCTAACACGTTCTCCGGCGGAATCTATGTCAGCAATGACAGCACTATTCGCGCGGAAAACAGTTCCGCTCTTGGTACCGGACAAGTGACGGTTGCAGGGGCATTGACGCTAGACCTCGCCAATGGAATCAACGTCGGAAATCACCTGCATCTGGGCAATAACTTCACGGCGAATGTGAATACAGGCAGTGCGACCTTGAGTGGCCTGATTGATGAGATCGCCACCAGCCGCCTGACGAAAACCGGCGATGGAACATTGATTCTGTCGGGAAACAGTAATTCCTACACAGGGACGACGACGGTCAACGCGGGGGATTTGCAAGTTCAAGGATCGATTGTTTCCGACGTTCTGATTGCGAACATCTCGTCGACACTGTCCGGTGCAGGGCAAGTCGGCAACGTGACGAACGACGGATTCATTCGCCCGGGCAATTCTGGCGTCGGAAATCTGACAGTGAATGGCAACTTCACGCAGAATGCCGGAGGTACGACCGAGATTGAAATCAATTCGGCGGGAAATACCCCTGGTGTCAACAACGACCACCTGACCGTCACGGGACAGGCGAATCTTGGAGGAACGCTGAATGTCGTTGCGGTCGGTGGGGGCGTCTTCCAGTCAGGTACGAACTTCACCATTTTGAATTCGACGGGCGTCGTCAATGGTCAGTACACCCAGGTGACCGACAATCTGTCGATGTTTGGTCTAGTCCTAAGCTACAACGCGAATGACGTCGTGATGCAGTTGGTACAGACTTCGACGTTCGCCGGAACGGGTCGCACCACAAATGAAGTCTCTGTTGGAACGGCGCTCGACAACATCACGCTGACTTCGTCAGGTGATTTGTTCACGATGATCAATACCCTTGGAGCACAATCATCGGATCAGCAGCAGCGGTCGATGGATCAGCTTAGCGGTTCCATTTATGGCAGCACGCAGACGATTGGCCTGCAGGTCGGTGATCAGTTTTTGCAGCGGATCATTACCCGGCTCGTCAGCAACGGAACATTTCTCGCAAGTGTACCCGCAGGAGTAACGACGGCAGATTCGGGTGTTCGAGGTCAATTGGCCAACGACTCGATCAATGGCTGGATTCAGGGATATGGAGTTGGCGGCAGTCTACGAACCGACGGCAACGGTGCCGGCGTTCGCTATAGCCAGGGTGGTGGACTGTACGGGGTTGATCTGGGGCAGGACGAGACGGGCGTGATCGGGATCGTCGGCGGAAACTCGTACGTTGGCTATCACGACGGATACGATAGTAAGGGGCAATTGACCGCCTACCAAGTCGGCCTGTACGCCTTGAAACACAACGATCTCGCCTATGTCTTGGGAACGGCGAACTATGGATACAACGACTATGTGTCCAATCGAACGGTGAACGTCGGCGGGATCGATCAATTTCTGCGTGGAACGTTTGGCGGAAACCAATTTGGAGCCTATGCCGAAACAGGATTGAAGTTGCACGCAGGTTGGTTCCATCTGCAACCGCTATTGGGCCTTCAGTATCTTTATCTGTCGCAACAAGGCTTTAGTGAATCGGGAGGCCCCGCGGCACTCAACGTTGCCGGCGCCCAAGCCAATTCGTTGCGAACAAGTTTGGGTGGACGACTTGTCGTCGATCGTCTGACGGGCCCTTGGGGTTCGGTCTGGACACCCTACTGGCACACTCGTTGGGTCTCTGAAGTGCTGGACGACGATCGCATCATCACGGCGTCGTTCAATGGAGCCCCGATCGGCGGGGCGTTCACATCCCACGGAACGAAGCTTGGCCAGAACTATGGCGTGTTTGGCAAAGGAGTGGCAGTACAATTGTCGGATCAATGGGCCATGTACGGAAACTTTGACGTGATGTTCGGCGGCCGACTCTACACGGAAACCGGCAGCCTGGGCGCAGTGTATTCGTTCTAATCCCGCGACCTGCTTGAGTCATGACAGGTTTACGAGCGTCGTCCCCAGGCTCGTTGGCCTGATTGTATTGCGATTTCCTCGATGCCAAGTTCCCGCTTGGCATCGCCTCTTGCGACCTTGCCGCTATTGACCTTTCAACAGGTCGACGACCGCTGCCGCCATGGCGGTGACCCCGGTCGTGATGGTTTCGCGAGGATCGGGGTAATACAGCGGTGAATGAAGCGAAGGCGGCATCTTTCCCTTTGCCTTCATTTCGGCCAGACGTTCTCCATTGATCGACCCCAACCGGAACATAAAGATCGGAACTCCGGCCAGTCCGTATTGTGAAAAGTCTTCACCGCCCATCGACGGTTCGACGGGAATCACTTGCTCGTCACCCAGCACGCGACGAAATGAGGGCACAACCCGCTCAACCAGGTCGGCATCATTCTTCGTGGCAGGCGTTGAGTCCGAGAATTCGACGACGGGTTCCGGCGCGCCGGAACTCATTGCAACCGCCTTCGCCTTCCGCTTGATCCCTTCCGTGAGCAACTCGCGAACCTCGGGCGAATAGCTTCTGACCGTCAGTTGCAGCCGGCACGAGTCGCCAATGATGTTGTGCTTGGTGCCCCCGTGAATCGAACCGACAGTAATGACCGCCGGCTCAAAGGGATTGTTCTCACGGCTGATCAACGTTTGCAGGTCGACGATCAAATGCGCGGCTTGAACGATCGGATCGACCGTCGTTTGCGGGAAGGCTCCATGACCGCCCTTGCCCTTGATCAAAATGTCGACACTATCGACGTTTGCGAGGAAATATCCGGCCTTGTAACCAACCTTGCCCGTCGGCATGTTCGAATCCACATGCAACGCTAAGGCGTACTTCGGTCTTGGAAATCGAGTGAACAAGCCATCCTTCAGCATCGCCTCGGCCCCGCCGACGGTCTCTTCGGCAGGCTGCCCGACGAACATGACGGTGCCGTGCCAGCGATCCTTGTGAGCGGCCAGATAGCGGGCGACACCAATTTGACAGGTCATATGGATGTCGTGTCCACAGGCATGCATCACCCCGACATCGTTCCCCTTGGGATCTTTCGCAACAACTTTTGATGCATACGGCAGGCCGGTCACTTCGGTCACCGGCAATGCATCCAGATCTGTGCGAATCATGACAACTGGACCGTCACCATTCTTTAACAAGCCGACGACACCAAGTCGCCCAACTCCTTCGGTGACGTCGATTCCCAGCGATTTCAGTTCAACGGCTAACTTGGCTGCCGTTCGCTCTTCACGGAACGACAGTTCAGGGTTTGTGTGAAAGTCGCGGTAGATCGTGACCAGACGATCGACTTCCCGATTGGTCCAAGGCGAGATCTCATTCTCGGCGTGAACAAAGAAAGGGAAAAACAGCAGTGCGATCAAGCAGAATCCCGTGATGAATCGGTCTTGCATGCGCGTACTCTCCAAGAAGTCAGGACGTTGTCACGGCGAGGCTTCAGTGTCATCGCTCACGGCTCCGGGGGGGCCGCCCCACGAACGATCGAACGACAACTTTCGATCGGATTTCAAGGAGCGTCCTGGCCGCGTTTCCAATCGGCAATCCACAATTGACTTGTTCCGTCGGGCGTGCGAGTCGACGTCCACATCAACGATTTCCCATTGGGGCTGAAGACGGGCAGAACATCTTGCGCGGTGCTGTGCGTAATCTGCGTCACGGCACCGCCCTTGAACGAATCTCGCTGAATCTCGACTTCCATCGTGAACAGATGAAAGGGTGCGTTCTGTGGGCCCTTGCTATAGTCGGCCCCGGACCAGATCAGGTATTTGCCACTCGGATGGAAGTACGGGCACCAGTTGACTTGCTCGAGATTGTCCGTCAGTTGGACTTCGGTTTTCCCATCGACCGAAATTGCGAACAATTGCAGCATATGCTCCTTCTGGCGATCCGAGCGAAAAACAATCCACTGATTGTCGGGCGAGAAAAACGGGCCGCCGTCGTAGCCGGGATGATCGGTCAACTGACGGACGTTTGAGCCGTCGGCATCCATAACGTACAGATCCGGATCGCCATCACGCATGGACGTGAAGACGATCTGCTTCCCATCCGATGAATAACTTCCCTCAGCGTCATATCCCGGTGAATCCGTCAGACGCGTCATCCCTGTTCCGTCAAAGTTGACAACATACAAATCCATATGCGGGTCAAAATCCCACAGATAGCGTCTTCGGCCCCCCTTGGCCGCTTCTTCACGCGCTTTTAACTCGGTCTGATCGATGCTCGGATCGGTATGACTGGAGGCGAATAGAATTTTCTTTCCGTCGGGAGAAAAGTAGGCACAGGTCGTTCGTCCGCGTCCGGTGCTGACGAGTCGGGGCGTCTTCTCGTCGAGCTTCTGCACATAGATCTGATAGAACGGATAGCCGATCGGATAGGCCTGATACACGATCCATTTGCCATCCGCCGAGAAATACCCTTCTCCCGCACGTGGCAACCCCGACGTCACTTGGCGGATATTGGACATGTATTGCATCTCGGCCGCGTCATCCGTCACCGTTGGCGGAGCGCTCAAAAGCGCGAAGATCAAAGCACTCAGCATCGAATCAATCCCTTCATGTCATCAGACAGCGTACAGCGTCGGTCAGCGGCAGGTTCCACACCGGCGCTCAAATCACAGAGCGAAGTCGAGAGTCGGGCCCGTGACAGGATTACCGCATCAGTCCGTTCAAAGACGAATCTGATTCTAAGTCGCGTCAACAAAGAGTCCAGGATGCGGAACAGCCTGTCAGAGAGATCGCGAGCAAGTGAGATCTCCGGATCAAGTCAGGAATTCGGTGGCAACGGCCTCACGCCAACTGCAACTCGAATTCCGTTTCGTCGACTTGGACGCAAAATTTCGGCGGATTTCGAGTCGCATTTTTCGAATCAGAGACTTCAATTGTCGTGACAACGATGCGCCGACATTTGACTTCGTGATTGGCCGTTTCGGATGATAGTCGCCAGTCAACGTTCAAACTTGCCGCGTAGTCTCGGTCACACAGAAAAGACTTCTTGTCGAATTCCCAATCTCACTGGAAAGGCACGACCATGAATCCAACGAAGAACGATATGGCCCTCGCGCAGCGCACGGCCGTGACTCAACTGCTCAACAACCGACTCGCCGACTTGATCGATCTGCAACTGCAGACAAAGCAGGCACATTGGAATGTCAAAGGTCCGACCTTCATCGCGCTGCACGAACTGTTCGATAGCGTTGCGGAAGAAATCGAGGACTTCGTCGACGACGTGGCCGAGCGAATTGTGGCCTTGGGCGGGATCGCGGAAGGGACACTGGCTGCAGTGTCGAAGCGAACAACCATTAGCCCCTATTCATTGACCTTGACCAGCGGACGCGATCACGTCGACGCCCTGTCGACGGCGATCGCCACGGTCGGCAAAGCCGTGCGCGCCGCGATTGATCAATCAAACGAACTCGGCGATGCCGACACGGCGGACTTGTTCACCGGCATCTCCCGTGACCTCGACAAGAAGCTGTGGTTCGTGGAATCACAGCTGCAGGGCGACAAGTAAGCCTGCTCGAAAACTCGCATCCGGCTCAATTGCTGATCCGTAACAGGTCCCGCCAAAAAAGGCCGGACCTGTTTTCATTGATCATCTGCCGCTTTGGACCGTCGAACGAGGCGGCACGATGCCACTTGTTCCGACATCCCGAAGCGCGATGAAGCAGCAGATCGACACCCTGGAATGCGGATGCCGATCGATCAACCCGACTTTCGGAAACATGAAATCACAATCACTGAACAGAACAAAGAGTGACGGTACACACTTCCATTGCAACTCGTTGGGATCGCCCCTCGCGACCGCAAATCATGGAATCATCGATTCCTATTTTTCAGGATATTTGCGCGTGTTCTGTCGAGGCGACGACAGGTTGCCCTTCAGTCATTTCAACTGAGAGCACATGTTCAGGCCATTGAAGCGGCGAATGCCTCGACGCGTTTCGCCTTCCTGAAGCGTGAGGTACCGTGTCGGACTGGTATTCATCGAGGGTGTCCGTTCGCCGGAATGCAAAATGCTTTTCCGTTGAATCCCCTTGGCCCAGATCGCTGTCGATCTCCCGCCGACTTCTCTCGCCTTCGTTTTTTGTGAAGGACCTCCGTATGAGGCCTACGAATTTCTCCCTATGAAATGACTCACAATCCCATGACTGTCACACAACTCGGGGCGAAGTGTGAGAGTTGCCGACCTTCTAGCACGATTCACACCCTGCCCACACGTACATCAGAAACAACTCCTACGCGACTTCCTTAACTTTGTAGCATGAACTAGGTCATTCTCACTAAAGAGGTGAACACGTTGATATCGTAGTTCACTTCCATGAATACATACGACGATAATCTGTAACTTCAGTAACTCACGATTCACTAAGATTTTTGGTTCGTCACCAGTTTCTGTGGGTGAGTAAGGATCGTTTGAAGATGAGCTGTGCTCAGGTTCGGCAAAAGGGTGTCGCCCCTTCCGCCATCGCCTTCGATCGCCACTGCAGGTGTGAGGGCGATGCGAAGGCGATGGCGGAAGGGGCTGAGCGAATCCTTTGATAGAAGGAATGCATCCTGTGATCCAGCGGTTACGATTTGAGTTACCACACTTAAAACGTCACCGGGACACACAGGATGCAATTGAAAACGATCCTCAACCACGTCGAGAAACACAAGTCATTTGTCTATGGAACCATCGCATTTTGCGGGAAAGGAGACGATTTGGCGATCGAGGTCAGTATTCAGAGCCGCCGAAACAGTCGCCCGATCTGCTCAGGTTGTGGTCGTCCAGGTCCACAATACGATCGCTTGAAGCCCCGTCGATTCGAGTTTGTTC